>NZ_JAJCXE010000022.1:564359-737218 GCF_021056325.1 Lentzea sp. CC55
AGCGGCCCCCGGCCGATGCCCCCGCGGGCGGAGTCGAGCGGTCCGCGCCCGATGCCCCCCGCCCTCTCCAACCGGCTCGGCGCGCCGTCGGACGCGCCCACTCCGGCGGAGGAGACCCAGGTCGACGGGCCGGGACCCGAAGCCACCCAGATCGCCCCCGCGGCGGGTGTGGCCAAGGTCGAGAAGCGCGAAGACATGGACCCGATGAGCCTCACCACCGAGATGGAGGCCATCGGCGAGGACGTGAAGAAGCGCCGCGAGGTCGACCACACCCTCGCGCGGTTCTCCGCGGTGCACGACGAACTGCTCGAGCAGGAGCGCCAGCGCAAGGAGCGGCGCGCCAAGCTCATGCCGTGGGTCAAGGACGAGGACGATCCCGACGAGGAGGCGACCCAGTTCGCCGACCCGGTGGTCGTCGACGACGAGACCGGCGAGCCGCGGGTCGTGGGCCGCACGGCCCAGCAGCGCAAGTGGATGCGCACCGCGCGGATCGGCGCGATCGCCGCCGCCTCCGTGATCTTCGCGTCGACCGGCATCGGCTGGAGCGCGATGAAGTGGGCCGACTCCAAGATCCAGAAGATCGACGCGCTCGGCGGCAACTCGCAGGCGGTGCAGCAGGCCGAGAAGCAGCTCGGTGACGAGAACTTCCTGCTGGTCGGCTCGGACACCAGGGCGGGCGCGAAGGCGGGTGACAACGTCGGAACGCAGGCGCAGGAGGGTGGCGCGCGCTCGGACGTGCTGATGCTCGCGCACATCCCGGCCGACCGGAAGCGCATGGTCGTCGTGTCGCTGCCGCGTGACGTGCGCGTCGACCGGCCCGCGTGCCGCAGCTGGAACCCGGACACCGGGCAGTACGGCGGTCCGCTGGCGCCCGAGGAAGAGGTCATGGCGAACTCCGTCTACAACGACGGTGGGCCCGAGTGCGTCGCCAACATGATGACGCAGCTGTCCGGACTCAAGATCAACCACTTCGTCAGCATCGACTTCAACGGCTTCCGCGAGATGTCGACGGCGATCGGCGGCGTGGAGATCTGCACGCCGACGAAGATCGTCGACGGTGAGCTCGGCGTCGTCATCGACAAGCCGGGCAAGCACCTGCTCAAGGGAGACCAGGCGCTGCAGTACGTCCGCGCGCGCAAGGTCATCGGCGACGGTGGCACGGACTTCGACCGCATCAAGCGCCAGCAGGGTTTCCTGTCCGCGATGCTGCGCCAGTCGTTGTCGAACGAGGTGTTGCTCAGCCCCACCAAGCTGAACAACTTCATCAACGCCCTCACCAGTTCCACCGTCGGCGACAACATCGACGTGGCCTCGCTGCTGGAGCTCGCGAACTCGTTGCAGAGCCTCGACGCGGGACGCGTCTCGTTCGTGACGATGCCGCACTGGACCGACGACAACAAGCTGATCGACATCCCGGACGACAACATCGAGCGGCTGAAGGACGACGACGTCAAGGCGTTGTTCCAGACGATCATCGACGGAACGCCGCTGCCGCAGGAGAAGCCCGTCGACGCCAAGCCGGGGGACGCGAATCCCGCGGCCCCGCAGCCCGGCACGGTGATCGACCCCAAGGAGATCTCCATCCAGGTCCTCAACGGCGACCCGACGAACGGCGGCGCCGTCGCCAGGACGTCGAACGGGTTGGAGCAGCAGGGCTTCAAGATCGCCAAGCGGGACAACGCGCCGGAGCGCGCACCGAAGACGATCATCAGGTACGCGAAGGGCAACGAGAACAAGGCGGCGACGCTCAAGGCCGCCGTGCCCATCGCGGAACTGGTGGAGGCACCCGAGATGGGGGGCGCCGTCCAGTTGATCATCGGTGCGAACTTCGACGAGAAGATCGTCTCCCCGAAGGCGGGCACCCCCGCCGGCACCAACCAGGGCCAGACCCAGCAGCCCGGCGGCGACTTCGCCGTGGTGAACGCCGCGCAGGACCCGTGCGCGGCGAAGTGATTCGCCGGGGGTTCACCTCCGGTTCATCCTTCGATGTCGCTGCCGCGGTGGTCGGGACGTAGGCTGAGCGCCATGCGCGAGGCCTACCACGACCAGCTAGAACAGCTCGCCGACCAGCTGGCCGACATGACCGGCATGGTCGCCGAGGCGATGCAGAACGCGACCGCCGCCCTGCTGCAGGCCGACCTCGGCTTGGCGGAGCAGGTCATCAGCGGCGACCAGAAGGTCGACGACGTCCGCTCCAGCATCGAGGAGCAGTCGTACGCGCTGCTCGCGCTGCAGGCACCGGTCGCGACCGACCTGCGCACCGTGCTGGCGGTCATCCACGCCGCCGAGAGCGTCGAGCGGATGGGCGACCTGGCCCTGCACGTCGCCAAGGCCGCCCGCCGCCGCCACCCGGCGTCGGCGCTGCCCGAGGACGTGCGGCCGTACTTCTCCGAGATGGGCCAGATCGCGGTCAAGCTCGCGAACGAGGCCGCGGAGATCATCCGCGAGAAGGACGTCGACCGCGCGCGCAGCCTCGAAGAAGAGGACGACGCGATGGACGACATCCACCGCCACCTGTTCTCCGTCATCATGGACAAGGAGTGGCAGCACGGCGTCCCCGCCGCGGTGGACGTGACGCTGCTCGGCCGCTTCTACGAGCGCTACGGCGACCACGCCGTGTCGGTCGCCAAGCGCACGGTCTTCGTCGTCACCGGCCGGATGCCCGGCTACGGTGGCGACGAGAACCTCTGAGAGCGCCGCTCACTCAGCGAAACTGCCCATCGCGTTCCGCCGCGAGCTCCGGATCGGCGTAGGCCTCGGAGAACTCGGCGAGCACGGTGGGCAGTTCTTCGTCCCACGCCGCCCGCGCCTCGTCGCGCGGCAGATCCCGTGCGTCCACGGTGAAGTACGCCCAGGCCCGCACCAGGTCCGGCAGCAGGGCCAGGTCCTCTTCGGACACGTGCAGCTTCGCGGCCACGTTGAGGATCAGCACCGCGGTGAGCGACGCGGGCCCGTACACCACGGGGTCGCGGTTCTGCTCCACCGCTGCGGAGACGACGATCCGCGCGAACGCCCGCGCGGCCTCGGTGTCGGCGATCCCGTGCTGTGAGGCCAGGAACGCCTCGACGACCTCGTCCGTCCTCTCCGGACCGATGACGGGGATCTGGTACTCGCTCGGCACCAGCGCGCTGACGCGGGCGTCGGCGAGGGCGATCAGCTGGACGGGGTGCCGCACGTCCTCGTCGCCCATGAGGCCTTCCTCGGCCTCCTCGTCGGGCCCGTCCGCCCAGAACTGCTCGACGTCCGGCCACACGCGGTCGTAGACGCCGGAGGCGCTGAGCGGGGTGATCTCGTCTCGGAACGCGTCCGGGGTGGAGGCGATCATGTCCTCCAGCAGCGCCACGGTGCCCTCGTCCGGCGTCGAGAACAGCTCGATCGCGGTGGCCCCGAGCACCGGCTGGCGCATGAACAGCACGGTCTCGCCCACACCGGCGCGTTCCTGGGTGATCGCGATGACCTCCACGTCGCCCAGCAGGTTCGTGACGAGGAAGGCGTCGCGGAAGTCGGAGACGGCGCCCGGGACGTACCAGTCCGGCTCGGCGACGCCGCGGGCCGCGACGGCCTGCGCGGCCTCGAACGCCTCGGCCCTGTGCTCGGCGGAGCCCACGCCGGACAGCGCGCGCAGCGCGGTGAGCGCCGCCGGGTCGTCCATCGCCTTCAAGGCCTCGACCATCGGCGTGTGGCCGGAGCCGGCGAGCCAGAGCGTGGCGTAGAGCTCGCTCGCCCAGGCGTCCGCGAGCAGCCACGACTCCGAACGCAGCGCGGCCGCCGACTCGAGCAGCGCCCCGTACGGGGACTGCTGCTCCTGCCGGCGGCCGGGTGCCTTGCCTTGCTTGCGCTTGCGCGACTTGCTCTGCGGGCTCACGCCCAGGAATTTAGCCGAACCGGCCGGAGATGTAGTCCTCGGTCGCCTTCTGGCCGGGGTTGGAGAAGATCTTCTCCGTGTCGTCCACCTCGATCAGCTGTCCCGGCTGACCGACACCCAGCAGGTTGAAGAACGCGGTCTGGTCGGACACGCGCGCCGCCTGCTGCATGTTGTGGGTCACGATGACGATCGTGTACTCCTTCTTCAGCTCGGTGATCAGGTCCTCGATCGCCAGCGTGGAGATCGGGTCCAGGGCCGAGCAGGGCTCGTCCATGAGCAGCAGGTCGGGCTGCACCGCGATGGCGCGGGCGATGCACAGGCGCTGCTGCTGACCACCGGAGAGGCCGCCGCCCGGCTTGTCGAGCCGGTCCTTGACCTCGTTCCAGAGGTTGGCGCCGCGCAGCGAGCGCTCCGCCACCTCGTCGAGCTTCTTCTTGTCCTTCATGCCCGCGAGCCGCAGCCCGGCCACCACGTTGTCGCGAATGGACATCGTGGGGAACGGGTTGGGGCGCTGGAACACCATGCCGATGGTGCGGCGCACCTCGACCGGGTCCACAGTGGACGCGTAGATGTCCTCGCCGTCGAGCAGCACCTTGCCCTCGACGCGGGCGCCGGGGGCGACCTCGTGCATGCGGTTGAGCGACCGCAGCACGGTCGACTTGCCGCAGCCGGAGGGGCCGATGAACGCGGTGACGTTCTTCGGCGGCACCGCGAGCGAGACGTTCTCCACGGCGTGGAACTTGCCGTAGAAGAGGTTCAGGTCCTTGATGTCGAGTCGCTTGGCCATGTCCGCCCGCTCACTTCGTCTTCGGCGCCAGCGTCCGCGAGATCACGGTCGCCAGCAGGTTGAACAGGGTGATGATCAGCACGAGCGTGATCGCCGCGCCCCACAGGCGCTCGAAGCCCGCCTGCGTCGGGTTGTTCCGCTCGTTCACCATCATCAACGGCAGCGACGCCATGGGGCCGTCGAAGAGGTTGTAGTTGATGTACGGGGCGTACGCGGCGAGCACGAGCACCGGTGCGGTCTCACCCATGACGCGGGCGAGGGCCAGCATGATGCCGGTCAGGATGCCGGACAGGGCCGTCGGGATGACGATCTTGACGATCGTCTTCCACTTCGGGATGCCGAGCGCGTAGGAGGCCTCGCGCAGCTCGTCCGGGACGATCTTGAGCATTTCCTCGGTCGTGCGCACGACGACCGGGACCATCAGCAGCACCAGGGCGAGCGACACGGCGAACGCGCTGCGGCCGAAGCCCGCGTAGGTGATCCACACCGTGTAGACGAACAGCGCCGCGACGATCGACGGCACACCGGTGAGGATGTCGACCATGAACGTCGTGGACTTCGCCAGCTTGGAGCGGCCGCCGTACTCGACGAGGTAGATCGCGATCATGATGCCGATCGGCACGGAGATGACGGCGCAGATGAGACCCTGTACCAGGGTGCCGTAGATCGCGTGGTATGCGCCGCCGCCCTCCTGGCGGGCGAGCAGGCCGGACAGCGACTTCTGCCACCAGTCCCCGTCGAGGATGACCGGGAAGCCGCGCTCGAGCACGGTGTAGAGCACCCACACCAGCGGGACGATGGCGACCAGGAACGCGCCCCAGACGAGGCCGGTGGCGAGGCCGTTCTTGATCCGGCGGGAGACGCTGACCGACTGGAACGTCGGCGGCGTCGCGAGGCGCGTCGGGTCGGCGAGGTTCGTGCTCACTCGTACTCCTTGTGGCCGGCGACGATCGAGCGCGCGATGGCGTTCACGACGAAGGTCAGCACGAACAGCACCAGACCGGCGGCGATGTAGGCGCCGGCCGAGCGCGGGTCGTTGAACTCCGGTGCGGCCAGCGCGATCTTCGAGGCGAAGGTGGCACCGCCGTCGAAGAGCGACCAGCCGAACGCCGAGGTCGCGGTGCTCAGGATGATCATGACCGCGATGGTCTCGCCGAGCGCGCGGCCGAGGCCGAGCATCGAGGCGCTGACGTACCCCGCCTTGCCGAACGGCAGGACGGTCGTGCGGACGACCTCCCACTTGGTCGCGCCGAGCGCGATGGCGCCCTCGATGTGCATCGTGGGCGTGCGTTCGAAGACCTCGCGGCTGACGGCCGTGATGATCGGCAGGATCATCACGGCGACGACGATGCCCGCGGTGAAGACGGTGGCGCCGAGCTGCAGGTTCACGTTGCCCTTGGCGAACAGCGGGAACCAGCCGAGGTTGTCGACCAGCCACTGCGAGACCGGGTAGAGCTCCGGGCCGAGCACGAACAGGCCCCACAGGCCGAAGACGATCGAGGGGACTGCGGCCAGCAGGTCGATGACGTACGCGAACGGCCGGGCGAGGTTGCGCGGCGCGTACTGCGTGAGGAACAGGGCGATGCCCAGCGCGATCGGCATGGCGATCAGCAGCGCCAGGATCGAGACCACCACGGTGACCAGCAGCAGGTCGAGGATGCCGAACCGCAGGTCCTCCGGGTTCGAGGTGTTCCACTCGCGGCTGGTCAGGAAGTTGACGTTGTCCAGCCCGAGCGACGGGATCGCCTGCACGATCAGGAACAGGCCGATCGCACCGATGAGCGCGACGATGAAGACACCGGATCCCGTCGCCAGGCCGCGGAAGATGCGGTCACCGGGCCGAACGTGCGGTGCCTTTGGGGTTTCTGGAGCTTCCGGTGTCGGGAGAATCGGAGCCTCCGAGGCGTGGGGAGCAGCCGCGACGCCCCGCTCCGCTCCGGGTTCACCGGAGCGGGCGGGGCGCCTGGCCACGACGGGATCGTTCATCGCGTCAGCGTTGGTCGAAGTGTCGCATCAAGCTCAGGCGATCGCCTTCACAGCGGTCAGCAGCTTCTCCTGGAACGCCTTGGGCAGCGGCACGTAGCCGGCCTCGGCGAGCTGCGCCTGGCCCGAGGTGGCGGCGACGGTCAGGAACGCCTTGACGGCCTTCGCGGTGTCGGCGTCGTAGCCCTTGGAGCAGACGATCTCGTAGGTCGCGAGGAGCAGCGGGTACGCACCGGCGGCCTTGGAGCCGTAGATCGAGTCGAGGTCGAGGACGAGGTCGTTGCCCTGACCCTTGATCTTGGCCTCGTCGATCGCCTTGCCGGCCGACTCGGCGGTCAGCTCGACGGCGCCGGCACCGGAGTCGATCTTGGCGATCGACAGCTTGTTGTCCTGCGCGAACGACCACTCGACGTAGGTGATCGCACCGTCGATGGAGCCGACGGCCTGCGCGACACCGGCGGACTTCTCCTTGCCCTCGCCGACACCGCCCTTGAACTGCTTGCCGTCACCCTTGGTCCAGCCACCGGCGACCTTGAGGTACTTCTGGAAGTTGTCGGTGGTGCCCGACTCGTCCGAGCGGTAGATGACCGCGATGTCCTTGTCCGGCAGGGTTGCGGAGCCGTTCAGCGCCTTGATGGCCGGGTCGTTCCACTTCTTGACCGCACCGGAGAAGATCGCGGCGGTGGTCTTGGCGTCCAGCACGAGGCTGTCCACACCGGACACCTTGTAGCCGATGGCGACGGGGCCGAAGACCAGCGGGAGGTTCCACGCCGGGTTGCTCTGGCAGCGCTTGGCGGCGGCCTCGGTCTCGGCGCCTTCCTTGAGGGCGGAGTCCGAACCACCGAAGTCGACCTGGCCGGCGTTGAAGTTCTTCACGCCCGCACCGGAGCCGGAGGGGTTGTACGCGAGGTCCACACCGGGGCAGGCGGCCTGGTAGGCCTGGACGAACGCGTCGACCGCGTTCTTCTGCGCGGAGGAGCCCTCAGCGTTGAGCTTGGTCTTGCCACCGCACTCGACCGGGACGGAGGCAGCGTTCGACGTGGTGTTGTTGCCACCCGCCGGCGCGTTGTTGTCACTGCCACATGCACCGAGCAGCAGCGCGCTGGCCGCGACGAGGCCGAGCACGGCACCGTGCCGCTGGATCTTCACTTTGGTCCTCCACCTTGCGGAAAGCAGTAGCGGTTTCGCGACGGACGCCGCCGCTCGCTACGGAAGGTAGGTAGCCAGAATGGACAACCCACCTAGACAGGGTGAACGGGAGGTGAACACAGGACGGGAAGTGACGGGTCACACGGCCGAACGAGTGACTGCGTGACCAGGGCGTATGCGTATTGTGACGGTACGTTGACTACCGGGCGTACTGGACGTCGGCGTCCCACAGGGTGAAGCCGAGCTTCGTGTAGACGCGGACCGCGGCAGCGTTGTCCGCCTCGACGTAGAGCATGACTTCCTTGACGCCCTGTTCGCGCAGGTGGCGCAGGCCCGCGAGGGTCAGCGCCCTCCCGAGACCACCGCCCTGGCTGTCCGGGTCGACGCCCACGACGTAGACCTCGCCCAGCTCGGGCGTGTGCACCTTCGTCCAGTGGAAGCCCGCCAGCCTGCCGTCGCCGTCGAACGCCAGGAGGAACCCCTCGGGGTCGAACCAGTCCTCTTCTTCCTTGGCGCGGACGTCCTCGATCGACATGGAGCCCTGCTCGGGGTGCCAGTCGAACGCGCGGTGGTTCACGTAGACGACCGCGGCCTCGTCCTGACCGGGCACGAACGGCCGGATGGTGATGCCCTCGGGCAGCTCGGGCTCCGGGAGGTCGTTCTCGACGCGCAGCCGCATCCGCAGCAGCTCGCGCACCTTGCGGAAGCCGAGCTTGGCCGCCAGCCTCTCGGCGTCCGGGTGGCCGCCGTGCGCCCAGATGCGCAGCGACTCCTGGGGCAGCGCCTTGACCAGCGCCTCGCCCACACCCTGATGGCGGTGCTTCGGGTGCACGGCGAGCTCGGCGACCTTGTTGCCGCCGGAGTCGCCGACGAGGTCGACGTGCGCGTACCCGGCGAGCTCGCCGTTCAGGTGCGCGAGGAGGTGGCGGCTGCCCTGCGCGCCGGGACGCATCCTCAGCCGCACGGCCTCGCCGACCGGTGCCACGCCGTCGGTGCTCCCGGCCGCCTCCAGCAGCCCCGTCACCTCGGCGGCCTGGTCGGCCGCCAGCTCCTCGAACCAGCTCAGTTGCGCCACACAGGCGAACCTACCGCGCGATCAAACGATCATCCAGGACGCGAGCGGAGTCGTCGATCTCCACCTCGGCGATGTCGGCCGGGCGGCGGGACGAACCGGGACGCGGCGGGCGGACGAACTTGTAGCCCACGTTGCGGACCGTGCCGATCAGCGCCTCGTGCTCGGGGCCGAGCTTCGCGCGCAGCCGTCGCACGTGGACGTCGACCGTCCTGGTGCCGCCGAAGAAGTCGTAGCCCCAGACCTCCTGCAGCAGCTGCGCGCGGGTGAACACCCGGCCCGCGTGCTGCGCGAGGTACTTGAGCAGCTCGAACTCCTTGTAGGTGAGGTCGAGCGGACGGCCCTTGAGGCGCGCGGTGTAGGTGGCCTCGTCGATCACGAGGTCGCCGAGCTGCAGCGCGCCGTCGCCACCGGGCTGGGTCGTGCCGCGGCGCGAGCGCACCAGGCGCAGGCGGGCGTCGACCTCGGCCGGGCCGGAGTTCGGCAGCAGGATCTCGTCGACCGACCAGTCGGAGTTCACCGCGACGAGGCAGCCCTCGGTGACCACGGCCACCACGGGGACGTCCACGCCGGACGAGTCGAGCAGGCGGCACAGCGACCGGGCGCCGACGAGGTCGGTGCGGGCGTCCACCAGCACGATGTCGTGCGGGCCGGCTTCGAGGAGCGCGGAGACCTCCGGGCGCAGCGGCCGCACGGCGTGGGGGAGCAGAGCCAGCGCGGGGAGCACCGCCTCCGGGTCCGGGTCTGTCGTCAGCAGAAGCACGTCGATGCTCATCGCGGCGCCCTCCAAATCGGCCGTGGACGGTCACCTCGACCAGACCAGCGGCGTACGGTGACCGGGCCCCGTTGCCTGCGGATGACGGAGACGATACCGGTGCACCCCCAGAAAGTCCCAGGTCAAGAAGCCGTGCTCACACTTGTTTCCACAGACGTCATGCCTGTTACATCCGTGTCACACGACGGAGTGCGCCTGCACGGCGTCCACCACAGGGGTGACGGCGACCTCGCTTTCGTTGTGGGACACGGGTTCACGAACAACGTGCGCAAGCCGTACGTGGCGCGGGTGCTGGCCCGGCTGGCCCGCCGGGCCGGGGTCGTCGCGTTCGACTTCCGCGGTCACGGACGCTCCGGCGGCCGCTCCACGGTCGGCACCGACGAGGTCCACGACGTCGAGGCGGCCGTGCTCAAGGCGCGGGAGCTCGGGTACTCGAAGGTCGCCACGATCGGGTTCTCGATGGGCGCCTCGATCGTGCTCCGGCACGCCGCTCTCGGCGCCACCAGGCCGGACGCCGTCGTCGCGGTGAGCGGGCCCGCCCGGTGGTGGTCCCGGGAGACCGCTCCCATGCGCCGGGTGCACTGGCTGCTCGAGCAGCCGCACGGCAAGCTCGCCGCGCGGGCGATGGGGGTTCGGCTCGGCGACGGCTGGGTACAGGCGCCGGAGAGTCCGCTGGAGGTGGTCGCCCGCATCACGCCCACCCCACTGCTGATCGTGCACGGTGACCTGGACCACTATTTCTCCGTGGAGCACGCCAGGTCCCTGCACCGCGCGTCCTGCGGACATGCCGAGTTGTGGATCGAGCCCGGCATGCGGCACGCGGAGTCGGCGGCGACTCCTGACCTGGTAGACCGGATGGCGACCTGGATCGCCGGCAACGTCGAGGACGAGGGATGACTGCGCACACTCCTGCACGGCCGCGGAAGAAGAAGTCTCGGCGCGGGAAGTTCCTCGTCATCACGGTGATCGTCCTGGGCGTGCTGCTCGTGGCGGCCGACTTCGCGCTGGCCGCGGCGGGCGAGTACCAGATCGCCCAGCGGATGCGGGAGAAGCTGCAGCTCAGCGAGGACCCGTCGGTGCGCATCAACGGCTTCCCGTTCACGCTGCAGGCGTTGCGCGGCGACTACCGGCACGTGGAGATCCGCGCGTACGGCGTGCCGATCCGCAACGAGCAGCAGGGCGTCGACCTGCGCGACCTCGACGTCGAGGCGGACCTGCTGCACACCCGCGTCGAGCTGTCGGACCTGCTGGCGGGCAACGTCTCCAAGGCGACCATCGACACCGTCAGGGGCAGCGTGCGGATCAAGGCGCTCGACCTCAACCGGCTGGCGAACCAGGTGACGCCGTTCGACAAGCTCTCGATCGAGCCGGACAACCGCGTCGCGGCACCGGCGGCAGCGGACCCCGCGGCCCCGAAGACGACGGCCGCGATCAAGCTCTCCGGCGAGACCAACGTCGCCGGCAAGGTCGTCACGCTCACCGCGTACGGCCAGATCGCCCTGGTCAGCGGTTCGATCCAGATCACCATCGACGACATCGAGCTGAACGACGCCTCGCTCAAGCAGATCGTCCCGCAGCTCCGCCAGGCGCTCGCGATCAAGATCGACCCCGGCACGCTGCCGTTCGGCGCGACGCCCACCGCCGTCGAGGTGGAGAGCGGTTCGTTCAAGCTGTCCGGCGAGATCGCGGACGTGCCGCTGGTGCAGCGGTGACAGGGGTGTGGGCGCTGCTGGGCGCGCTGGCCGCGGCCGGCGCGATCGGCGTGCTGCTCAAGGTCCGCGAGGGCCGCGTCTCCCACCGCGCCCAGCCGTCGGCGGACCTGCCCGCTCCCGTGCGCGACCTGCTCGCACCGGGGGTGACGCTGGTCCAGCTCTCCACGACGTTCTGCGCGCCGTGCCGGCACGCGAAGGTGGTCCTGCGCGACCTGGCCGACCGCGTCGACGGCCTCACGCACGCCGAGCTGGACGTCACGAACCTCCCCGAGGTCGCCGCGTCGCTGGGCGTCCTGCGCACCCCCACCACGGTCGCCCTGACGGCCGACGGCACCGAGGTGTTGCGAGTCGGCGGCGTGCCGAAACGCGACTCGTTGCTCGAAGCCCTGCGCCCGCATCTGCGCTGAGCCGGTCGGGTGAACCTGCGTTGTTCCACCAAGTGGACATACCTCCCGCACCGAGGGATTGAGGGCTACCCTCGCTGGCATGACCATGCTGCTCACGAAGCGACGCGCGGTTGACCTGTGCCGCACGCGCAGCAGCCTGTGTCGCACGACGAGCTGACCCGGGCCGCTTGACGCCCGTCAGCCACCTCTGCCGGACTGAATCCACTCGTCCGTCTGCCCGGAGGTCGTCGTGCCCAAGGACAACCCTGTAGACCCTCGCGGACCGCGCTTCTCCGCCTGGATGACCACAGCCATCCTCGCGATCGTGTTGCTCACCGGCTGGTGGCGTCTCCTCGCCGCCCAGACGGTGCTCTTCGCGATGTGCGCGTTCATCTCGCTGAAGCTCAACCCGTGGGGTCACGTCTACCGCTACGCGATCCAACCGCGCCTGACCCCGACCACCGACCGCGAGGAAGCCGCCCCGCTGCGGTTCGCGCAAGGCGTCGGGTTCGTGTTCGCCCTGATCGGCACCCTCGGCTACGCCACCGGCCTCACCACGCTCGGCATGGTGGCCACCGGCTTCGCACTGGTCGCCGCGCTGCTGAACGCGGCGGTCGGCCTGTGCCTCGGGTGCGAGGTGTACCTGCTGCTGCGCAGGCACGTGCCTGCCCTCGCTCGACCGCAATAAGACACGCACTACTACAGGAGCAACTTCCCATGAGCCGTGAGAACGTGCTGGTCTCGGCCGCCTGGTCCGAGGAGAACCTCCAGACGCCCGGCGTCGTGTTCGCGGAGGTCGACGAGGACACCACCGCGTACGACGGCGGCCACATCCCCGGAGCCGTGAAGATCGACTGGAAGAACGACCTCCAGGACCCGGTCCGCCGCGACTTCGTCGACCGCGAGGGCTTCGAGAAGCTGCTCTCGGCCAAGGGCATCTCCAACGACGACACCGTCATCCTCTACGGCGGCAACAACAACTGGTTCGCGGCCTACGCGTACTGGTACTTCAAGCTCTACGGCCACCAGAACGTGAAGCTGCTCGACGGCGGCCGCAAGAAGTGGGAGCTCGACGGCCGCCCCCTCGACAAGGAAGAGGTGACCCGCCCCGCCACCTCGTACCAGGCGCAGGAGCAGGACCTCTCGATCCGCGCGTTCCGCGACGAGGTCGTCGAGGCCATCGGCAACAAGAACCTCGTCGACGTCCGCTCCCCCGACGAGTTCTCCGGCAAGCTCCTGGCCCCGGCCCACCTCCCGCAGGAGCAGGCGCAGCGAGGCGGCCACATCCCGTCCGCCGTCAACGTCCCGTGGTCGAAGGCGGCCAACGAGGACGGCACCTTCAAGTCCGACGAGGAGCTCCGCGAGCTCTACGCCGAGGCGGGCTTCGACGGCAGCCGCAAGACCATCGCGTACTGCCGCATCGGCGAGCGCTCCTCGCACACCTGGTTCGCCCTGCGCGAGCTGCTCGGCCACGAAGACGTCAAGAACTACGACGGTTCTTGGACGGAGTACGGCTCGCTGATCGGCGTGCCGATCGAGCTCGGTTCCGGCAAGGAGTCCTGATGACCAACGGATGCGGAGCCCCCGCCCAGGGCGGCTCGATCGACGTCTCGACCACGGAGACGGTCCTCGAGGGCAAGGTCCTCTCCGAGGGCACCCCGGTGGGCGGCGCCTTCGTCCGCCTGCTGGACTCGACCGGCGAGTTCACCGCAGAGGTCGTCACCTCCCCCGAGGGCGACTTCCGCTTCTTCGCCGCCCCCGGCAACTGGACCGTCCGCGCCCTGCACCGCACGGGCAACGGCCAGGCCGACGTGTCGGCCTCCGGCCCCGGCGTCCACGCGGTGGAGATCGCGGTCGCCTAGGCAGACCTGATCGGTAGGGCGAAGGCCCCGGCGGTGACTCACCGCCGGGGCCTTCCACGTCCGGGGTGGGGCGCGGGGCGGGCAGGCAGGGCGGGCTGGCAGTCGCGATGCCGGAGGCGAGCCACCAGGCGCAGGGCCGTACCCCCGCTGGCGCGACGCCGAAGGAGAGCCGTCAGACCCAGCGCGCCGTCGCACCCAGACCACCGCGACGCCGAAGGCGAGCCGTCAAACCCAGCGCGCCGTTGCACCCAGACCACCGCGACGCCGAAGGCGAGCAGTCAAACCCAGCGCGCCACCACACCCAGATCACCGCGACGCCGAAGGCGAGTAGTCAAACCCAGCGCGCCATCGCACCCAGATCACCGCGATGCCGAAGGCGAGCCGTCCTTCCAAGACACCTCGGGTGGGGTGGCTTCGTCACGAGTCGTGCCTCAGCTCTGGCCGCGCCCGAGGAGGGGTGTCAACTCGACACGCTCTTCGTCGAGTTGACACCCCTCCTCGGGTGTGGCTCGCTCCGGCCCGGCTCGTGACGAAGCCACCCCACCAACGCAAGAACCAACGCAACCGGCAGCCGCCCAACGCACCAGGCGTGCCATCAACCCACCAACGGCGCCGGCCCAGGCTTCGGATCAGATCGGCGGGGTCCGGGGCAGAGCCCCGAGCAGTAGAACCGGCACCCGCCAACGCAAAACGACCCGGGACCGGTGTCCTCCACCACCACAACCCTGCACGTCAAACCAGCCGGGATATCCTCATCCCGTGGAACACATCTTCACCGGACTCCTGGTGCTAGTGACGATCGCCGTTATGTGGTTCGCCGGCTACGTCGTCTACCGCCTCTACTCCGACCAGCGATGACCAGCGGCGACGAGGCCATCCGCCTGGCCGAGGAACGAGCTGCCGCCACCAGAGCGCGCAACCTCCCGCAGTTCGACGACATGCCGATCCCGGCGGACACGGCGAACCTGCGCGAGGGCGCGAACCTGAACGACGCCCTGCTGGGTGTGCTGCCCCTCGTGGGCGTGTGGCGGGGCGAGGGCGAGGTCGTCTACCCGACGATCGACGGTCCGTTCCGGTTCGGCCAGCAGATCACGTTCGCCCACGACGGCCGTCCGTTCCTCGTGTACGAGGCGCGCAGCTGGCTGCTCAACGAGGCCGGCGAGGTCATCCGGCCCGCCGCTCGCGAGCAGGGTTTCTGGCGCCCGCAGGCGGACGACACGATCGAGCTGCTGCTGACGCACAACACGGGCATCGTCGAGCTGTACTACGGCAAGGTGCGCACGCAGACGTCCTGGGAGTTCGAGACCGACGCGGTCATCCGCTCGGCGAGCGCCAAGGACGTGAAGGCGTCGCAGCGCCTGTACGGCGTGGTGAACGGCGACCTCGCGTACGTCGAGGAGCGCGCGATGATGGGCCAGGAGATGCAGCCGCACGCGTCGGCGCACCTCAAGCGCATCGTCGGCTGAGCACCCGCCGCGGACCACGAACCACAGACCGCAGAACACGGGATGCAGGCATCGATCGTTCAACAATCCTGCAAGCGTATTGCGGGATTGTTGAACGATCAGCGTGTCGGATTGTTCAACGATCCCACGATTCCCCGTAACATGGGTTCATGCTGCTGCGGCGCTGCGGAACCGACGCCCTCCTGGTCGAGGTCGACTCGCTGACCGAGGTCGCGGCCGTCCGCGCCGCCCTCCAAGGTGTCGACGGCATCGAGGAACTGGTCCCGGCCGCGCGGACGGTGCTGGCCAAGGGCGACCTCCACGGCATCAGGGCCGCCCTGAAGACCGTCGACCTCACCCAGGCCCCGGCCACGCACCCGCGCGAGATCACCATCCCGGTGACCTACGACGGCCCGGACCTCGACCTGGTGGCGGAGACCGCCGGCACCACCGCCGACGAGGTCGTCGAGCTCCACACCACCGCCACCTACGAGGTGGCGTTCTGCGGCTTCGCGCCGGGCTTCGGCTACCTGACCGGCCTCCCGGAGGTCCTCCGGCAGCCGCGGCTCGACTCGCCGCGCACCAAGGTCCCGCAGGGTTCGGTCGGCATCGCGGGCGAGTTCACCGCCGCCTACCCACGAGCCACACCGGGTGGCTGGCGGCTGATCGGCCGCACCGAGATCACGCTCTTCGACCCGAGGGCCGAGACCCCGGCGCTGCTGCAGCCCGGCGACCAGGTCAGGTTCGTGGTCGCATGAGCCGCACCGTCAGGATCATCAGGACCGGCCCGCAGGCGCTGGTCCAAGACCTCGGCCGGCCGGGCAATGCGCACTTGGGCGTCCCGCCGTCCGGCGCGGTCGACCCGCACTCGCTCAAGCTGGCCAACCGCCTCGTCGGCAACCCCGAAACCGCGGCGGGGCTGGAACTGCTGCTGGGCGGCCTCGCGGTCGAGGCGAACGCGAGCTGCACCATCGCCGTCACCGGTCCGGCGGTCGCGGTCCGGGTCAACGGCAGGCTCGCCGACTCGCACCACCCGGTCCACCTGAAGGCCGGCGACACCCTGGAGATCGGCACGCCGGACACCGGGCTGCGCACCTACCTCGCGCTCTCCGGCGGCATCGACGCCCCCGAGGAGCTGGGCAGCCGCTCCACCGACCTGCTCTCCGGAATCGGTCCAGACCCCTTGCGGGACAACGACGTCCTCGAACTCGGTCCACCGAACCCGGCCACCGGCGCGGACGTCGTACCCCCGCACGAGGCGCCGCCGGCGTTGGTCATCCCGATCCGCCTCGGTCCGCGCGACGACTGGTTCGAGAACGCGGAAACCCAGCTGCGGCAGGGCTCCTGGACCGTCTCCGACCGCAGCAACCGGGTCGGCGCGCGGCTCGGCGGCACGAAGCTGAATCGTCGTGACGGGGAGATCCCCAGCGAGGGGATGATCACCGGCTCGGTGCAGGTGCCGCCGGACGGGCAGCCCGTGGTCTTCCTCAACGACCACCCGACGACGGGCGGCTATCCCGTCATCGGCGTCGTCGACCCCGGCCACCTGCGGTTCCTCGGCCAGGCGCGGCCGGGGACGGAGGTCCGGTTCCTGCCGGTCGACTGGGCATCCGGGTCATTGACGTGAGTGGTCCAGACCAAATACCGTAACGACCAGGCCGCCGCGGAACCTCTACCAAACTGGAGTTCCGCATGCGCCGAATCCCTGCACTGCTGGCACTTCTGGTCGCACTGCTCGCACTGGCCGTCCCCGCACAGGCCGACACGGGCATCACCGCGACCTTCTCCCGCACCGGCACGAGCGGCAAGTTCGTGGTCGCCAACGCGAGCACGGCCGCGCTCACCGGGTGGTGGATCAAGTTCGACCTCCCGGCCGGTGTCACCGCCACCAACCCGCAGAACGCCACGATCACCCAGAACGGCACGAGGGTGACCCTCACCCCGGCCTTCTACATCAACACCATCCAGGCCGGACGCACCACCGAGCCGTACAGCCCGACGTTCACGCTGAGCGCCGCGGCCGACCCGGCGACCTGCACGATCAACAACATGGCCTGCGACGGCAGCGGCACCCCGCCACCCGCGCCGACGGGGCTCACCGCCGAGTACTCCGCGGCTTCGGGCACGGCGAAGTTCGTCGTGCGCAACCACGGCACCGCCGCCGTCAGCGGCTGGTCGATCTCCTTCACGCTGCCCAACGGCGTAACGGTGAGCAACGGCCAGCACGGCACGATTTCCCAGAACGGCAACCAGGTCACCGTCACCCCGGCCCACTACAACAAGACCGTCAACGCCGGGGCGAGCACCGAACCGTACAGCCCGTCGTTCTCCATCAGCGCGAACGCCGACCCGGTGACGTGCCGGATCAACAACGCCAACTGCGACGGCAGCGCGGACACTCCTCCCGGCGTCCCGACGGGTCTCGCGTCACCGGCGAAGACCACGCGCACGGTGACGTTGCAGTGGAACGCCTCCACGCCCGGTTCGCTGCCCATCGCGGGCTATGACGTCTACAACGGCTCGGCACTCGCCGGGAGCTCCACGACGACGTCCGCGATCATCACCGGCCTGACGCCCAGCACCGCGCACTCGTTCACGGTGCGGGCCAGGGACACCAAGGGAGCCCAGAGCGGCGCGAGCACCGCGCTGAGCGTCACGACCAACAACCCCGCCGACGACACCACACCGCCGACCGCGCCGGGCGGCCTGCGTGCGACGGCCAAGGACGCGGGCAGCATCACGCTGGCGTGGAACGCGTCGACGGACAACAAAGGCGTGGCGAACTACGACGTCTACGTGGACTCGGCCGTGAAGCAGACGGTCAGCGGCACCACGGCGGTGGTCAGCGGTCTCGCGCCGTCCACGAGCTACACGTTCACGGTCAAGGCACGCGACGTCTACGACAACGTGTCCGCGGCGAGCAACGCGCTCAACGAACGCACCGACGACATCGTCAGCGGGTACGCCCGTGTCGGGTACTTCGTGCAGTGGGGCATCTACGGGCGCCAGTACTTCGTGAAGGACATGGACGCCGCGAAGCTGACGCACGTCAACTACGCGTTCGGCAACATCGACCCGGTCAACCTGACGTGCCTGCAAGGCGTCACGAAGGGCACGAGCCCGAACCCGCAGGATCCGAACCAGGGCGACGGCGCCGGTGACGCCGAGGCCGACTACGGCAGGCCGATGAGCGCGGCGCAGTCCGTTGACGGCGTCGCGGACAGCGGCTGGGAACCGTTGCGCGGCAACTACAACCAGCTCAAGAAGCTCAAGGCGAAGCACCCGAACCTGAAGGTGCTGATCTCGCTCGGCGGCTGGACCTACTCGAAGTACTTCTCCGACGTCGCGGCCACGGACGCGGCGCGCAAGAAGTTCGTGTCCTCCTGCATCGACGTCTACCTCAAGGGCAACCTGCCCGTGTACAACGGCGCGGGCGGTCCCGGCAGCGCGGCGGGCATCTTCGACGGCTTCGACCTCGACTGGGAGTGGCCCGGCGCCGAGGGTCACGCGGGCAACCACTTCGGCCCGCAGGACAAGGTCAACAACACGCTGCTGATCGAGGAGTTCCGCCGGCAGATGGACGCGATGAGCGCCACGACCGGCAAGCGCTACCAGCTCACCGCGTTCACCCCGGCCGACCCGGCCAAGATCGAGGCGGGCTGGGAGCTCGGGCGGGTCGCGCGGTCGATGGACATCTTCAACGTCCAGGGCTACGACTTCCACGGCTCGGGCAGCGACAACTCGTGGGAGCCGAACCGCACCGGGCACCAGGGCAACCTGTACCCGGACCCGGACGACCCGTACACGACCAAGTTCAGCGTGGAGTCCACCGTGCAGGCCTACCTGGACGCCGGGGTGCCGTCGCGCAAGATCACGCTCGGGCTCGCGTTCTACGGGCGCGGCTGGCAGAACGTGGCGAGCGGAGGCAAGAACGGCGAGTGGCAGGCCGCGGGAGGCGCCGCGCCCGGCCAGTTCCCCGAGGAGGCGGGCACGCGCGGGTACGCGAACCTCGTCGCGTCCGTCCCGAACTGCACCGTCTTCCACGACGAGGTGGCCGTCGCGACGTCCTGCTACACCGGCAACCAGTGGTGGACCTTCGACGACGCCTGGTCGATCCAGCGCAAGACGGCCTGGCTCAAGTCGAAGAACCTGCTGGGCGCGATGTTCTGGGAGATGTCGGGCGACCGCGGCACGTTGATGGCCGCGGTCGACGCCGGTCTGCGCCAGTAGATCAGTACTCGGACTCGTAGAGGCCCTGCAGCTCGGTCAGCAGGGCCGAGGAGTCGGCCAGCTGCTTGCCGTCCAGCACGTTCACCCGCGTGATCCTGCGGACGCTGGACGCGAGGAACAGACCGTCGGCGTCGTAGAGCTCGCTGGTCTGGATCGGCTCGACGAGCACGGTCCAGCCGGCGCGCTCGGCGGCGCGGAACAGCGCGTACTGCGTGGTGCCGGGGAGGATGCCGAACTTCGACGGCGGCGTGACGAGGGTCTTGCCGCGCACGAGGACCACCGTCGAGGTGGGGCCCTCGAGCACCGAGCCGTCCGAGGTCGTGAAGATGACCTCGGCGGCGCCGCGGCGCTCCGCCTCGCGGATCGCGGCCATGTTGATGGCGTAGGACAACGACTTCGCGCCCAGCAGCAGCCACGGCGCGCGGTCGGCGAGGTCGGCGTCGATGCCCCGGTCCAGCGTCACGGCGGACAGGCCCTCGGCGCGCTGCTTGAGCACCTTCTGGCCGATCTCCACGCCGAGCGCGAAACCGGTGGGCGTGCCGTCGCCGCCCTCGACGCCGCGGGTGTAGACGAGCTTGAGGGCGAACTCCTCGGGACCGGTCCAGTTGCCGATGACGAGCTCGACCGCGCGCTCGAACTCCGCACGGGGAGGCGGCTGCATGTCGAGCATGGCCGCGGACCGGTCGAGCCGGTCGAGGTGGGGCGTGAGCTCGCGGGGCTTCCCGCCGACCACGAGGATCGTTTCGAACACGCCGTCACCGCGCATGAGCCCGAGGTCGTCGACGCGGATCTGCGGCGAGTCGGGGTCAGCGAGGGTTCCGTCGAGCAGTGCCAGCACGCGCATGCGCCGAGCTTACTGGCAGCGATTAACATGGCCGGCGTGGAGACCGCAAGAGGCCTGCGGAAAACGCTGCACGACCGCGGCATGAGGATGACGCCGCAGCGCCAGCTCGTGCTGGACGCGGTCAGGGCGCTGGAGCACGCCACTCCGGAGCAGATCTGCGCACGCGTCCAGGAGACGGCGCCGACGGTCAACATCACGACGATCTACCGCACGCTCGACCTGCTCGACCGGCTCGGACTCGTGCGGCACACGCACCTGGGCCACGGCGCGCCGAGCTACTCGGTCGACGAGCACCGCCACGTGCACCTGGTCTGCCACGTGTGCGGCTCGATCCAGGAGATCCCGTGCGAGCTCCTCGACCCGTTGGTCGGAACATTGCGGGAGCGCGACGGGTTCGAACTGGATGCAAGCCATCTCGCGCTGTCCGGAACGTGCCGCGACTGCCTGACGCAGGAGACCGAGTGACCTTCCCCGGAGCCGTCCCGCCGCCGCCCGACGAGTCCTTCGACGCCGGTGTCGCCTGGCACTACGGCGACCCGTTCGCCGAGCAGCGGTCCGCCGTCCGGTCCGTCGTCGTGGTCGACCGCTCGAACCGCGGCGTCATCGCGATCCCCGGCGAGGACCGGCTCAAGTGGCTGCACCAGCTGACGAGCCAGCACTTCGAGCAGCTCGGCGAGAACGAGGCCACCGAGGCCCTGGTCCTCGACGCCCAGGGCCGCCTGGAGCACCACATGGTCGTCGCGAACGTGGGCGGCACGGTGTTCCTCGACGTCGAGGAGGTCGACGACCTGCTGGCGTACCTGCGGAAGATGGTCTTCTGGTCGAAGGTCGAGCCGCGCGACGCCACCTCCGAGTTCGCGCTGCTGACGATCACCGGCCCGGACACCCCCGCGCTGCTGGAGAAGCTGGACGTGCCGCTGCCGGCGAGCGCCGCTCCCCTCGGCGAGGGGTTCGTGCGGCGCGTGTCGTGGCCCGGGCAGAACTCCGTCGACCTGCTGGTCCCGCGCGCCGAGCTCGGCGACTGGTGGCGGCGCATCACGGACGCGGGCGCGCGCCCGGCCGGCAGCTTCGCGTTCGAGGCGCTGCGGGTCGAGTCGCTGCGGGCGCGCCAGGGCGTCGACACCGACGAGCGCACGATCCCGCACGAGGTCGGGCTCGTCGACCCGGCCGTGCACCTCACCAAGGGGTGCTACCGCGGCCAGGAGACGGTCGCGAAGGTCCACAACGTGGGACGCCCGCCCCGGCGGATGCTCCTACTCCACCTGGATGGTTCTGCGGACGCCCAGCCCGTGACCGGTGACCCGGTGGTGCTGGACGGCCGGGTGGTGGGCCGGGTGGGCACCGTGGCACAGCACCACGAGCTGGGCACGGTCGCGTTGGCGCTGGTCAAGCGGTCCGTACCGATCGAGGCGGAGCTCGTGGCCGGTGCGCCCGAGCGCGAGGTGCAGGCGCGGATCGACCCCGACTCGGTGCCGCCGGACACGCCAGGGCTGGGCCGGGAAGCCGTGCGCAACCTGAGGGGCTGAACGGCCGGGGCCGCTACAGTCCGGGGCTATGTCCCTGGGCACGCTGATCACTGTCGCTCCCACCGGAGCGGAACACGCGAAAGCCGACGTCCCGCAGCTTCCGGTGACCCTGGAAGAGCTGGTCTCGACGGCGCAGAGCTGCGAGCAGGTCGGCGCGGCGATGATCCACGTCCACATCCGCGGCGAGGACACCAAGCCGTCGCTGGACCTCGGTCGCCTCAAGGCCACCGTCGAGGCCCTGCGGTCGGAGACGAACCTCGTCGTGCAGCTGTCGACGGGCGGGTCGGTGCACGACCCCGAGGAGGACCGGCTGCGCGTGCTCGAGGCGATGCCGGACTCGGCGTCCTGCACGATGGGCACCGTCAACTTCGGCGACGACGTCTTCCTGAACCGCTGGCAGTTCATCGTCGCCCTGCACAAGGGCATGCAGGAACGCGGGATCGTGCCGGAGTACGAGATCTTCGACATCGGCCAGCTCGCGTCGCTCAAGCGGTTGCTGGACCAGCACGGCCTGCCCGCGGGCGGTCACGTGCACGTCGACTTCGTCATGGGGGTGCCCGGCGGCATGCCCGGTGACGCCGCGACCCTCGTCGCCGCGGTGAACGCCCTGCCGGACGGCGCGACGTTCTCCGCCACCGGGATCGGCCGGACCACGCTGCCGGTGATGTTCACCGCATTGGGCGCGGGTGGTCACCTCCGAGTGGGTATGGAAGACACGACCAGCTACTCGCGGGGGGTTCCGGTGCGGGACAACGCACAGCTCGTGGCACGTGCCGCGGGCCTGTCGAAGATCGCTCAGCGACCTCCCCTTGCGCCCGACGAGGCGCGAAAGCTGCTGGGTGTGCACATTTGAGACAAGTTCGGTGCATGGGATGTGTTGGCGGGTGAGGAGGATCTACCGCAGGATGGACACGTGATCGAGGTGCGTCCTGGCGGGCGCCGCCGAATCGACAGGGTGCTCGCCCCCGACTACACGGAGGGCGTCGAGCAGCGCCCGCTCGTCGAGGTGCGCGAACTCCGCGACGAGGCCGCGCAGGAAGAGACAGATCTGTCCTACCTGCGGCGGCTGTTGCACGCGCGCATCGACATCGTCCGCGCGGAACAGGAGCGCCGCAGCTCGGGCGGCTCGGCGGTGGTCGAGCAACTGGCCACGATCCTGTCCACGAACGCCGTGGGGCCCGCGACCGGCCTCGGCCGGTACCAGACCCATGAGCCGTCACGTGCTGATGCGCATCAACGGCACGTTGAGGCGCTCATCTCCGACGTCGACCTCTCCGACGTGAGCTCGCTGTCCGACGAACGCCTCGGCGAGGTGCTGGAGACGTTCATCTCGGAAGAGGCCTCCGTCTCGGTGCGGCGGCGTGAGGTCCAGGTCGTCGTCGACAAGCTCAACGCCGAGATCGCCTCGCGCTACCAGCGCGGGAGCGCGTCGGTGGACGAACTGCTGGCGGCCGAGCGCGGACACCACCGCCGCAAGAGCTGATTCCCAGATTCTGGGACGGTTGTTCCACTTTTTGGACGGCGGACCTAGCGTGCCCCCATGGGGTACCGCTGGGTCGTGCTGTCCGTCGGAGCTTGGGCGCAGGGCACCAACGCGGCCGTCTTCCTCGGACTGCCCGCGATCAGCCCCCAGCTCCAGCAGCACTTCTCGCTGACGTTGCCCCAGGTCGGGCTCCTCCTCGGCGCGGTCAACCTCGGCACGATGGTCGCTCTCGTGCCGTGGGGAGTCGTCGCGGACCGACGCGGCGAACGACTCGTGATGACCATCGGCGGCGTGGGAGCCGCCGCCTGCCTGCTCGCCGTGGCGCTGGGTAACGCCTGGATCGCCGGTCTCGCGCTGCTCGGCGCCGGGCTCTTCGGGGCCAGCGTCAACGCGGCCAGCGGGCGGGCGGTGATGTCGTGGTTCAGCCGCGAGTCGCGCGGGCTCGCGATGGGAGTGCGGCAGACCGCGACCCCGCTCGGCGCGGCACTCACCGCGGCCGTGCTGCCGGGGATCGCGATCTCGGCCGGTGTGCCCACGGCGTTCGTCGTGCTCGCGGGTGCGACGGTGTTCGTGGCGCTGGCCGTGGCACTGCTGGTCCGCGAACCCCCCGGCGCGGTCAGGGCGACCTCGGAGCACGGACTGGTGCTCAGGGACCCGCGGCTGCTGCGGCTGTCGCTCGCCAGCGGACTGCTCGTGGTGCCCCAGTTCACGACCACCGCCCTGCTGGTGCCCCTCCTGCACGACCACCGCGGCGTGGCCGTCACGGCGGCCGCGGCGGTCTTCGCCGTCGCCCAGGTGCTGGGCGGGGCCGGACGGCTCGCGGTCGGGGTGTGGTCGGACCGGGCGCGCAGCCGGATCGGGCCGCTGAAGATCGTCGCGGTGCTCACCGCCGGCGGGTTCGTGCTGGTCGCGGTGCTGGACCAGGCGCCCCTGCCGCTGCTGGTCGCCGTCCTCGTCCCGACCTCGGTGCTCGCGCTGTGCTGGAACGGCCTCGCGGTCACCGAGGCGGGTGAGCTCGCCCCGGAGGGCCGCGGCGCCACCGGGATCGCTCTGCAGAACTCGGCCAATTACCTCAGCGCCGCGCTGACGCCGTTCGTCGCGAGCTTCGTCGCGGTGTCCGCCGGCTGGCCGGCGGCGATGCTGCTGGCGGCGGCCTGCGCGGTGGCCGCGCGGGTGCTGCTTCAGCCGTGGCGTTCCCTGCGGGCCAGCTCGCCCCAGAACTCGCGCAGCGTCTCGTAGCGCAGCGCGACCTCCTCGGCGTCGTCGGCTTCGAGGGCGTCCACGATGGCGTTCACGTCCGCCGCCGAGGTGTCCTCCAGCAGGTCCTTGTCCTCCACCAGCTGCACGAGGCCGCCGTAGTCGAGCTCGACGGCCGAGTGCGGGTGGAAGTGCTCGAGCCAGCGGCCGGTGTCGGCGAGGACCGTCGCGGGCCCCTCGTCGCCCAGGGAGCTCTTCACGACCTTGAGCGCCCTCGCCACCCTGCGCCGCGCGTCCGCCATCGCCACGCGCCACGACACCTGCCGTTCCGGGTCGTCCTGGGCGCTCGCCAGCACCACGCGGCGCTGGGCGGGGTCGACGAGGGCGAACCACGGCAGCGGCACCGTCCACGTCGTGGAGATGACGTGGACCGCTCCCGCGGAGAGTTCGGCCATCACGGCCGACGCGCGCGCTCGGACCGTTTCCGGCGAAAGGCTGAGAGCCGCGTCCTGGAGGATCGGCGGAGAAGAGGCCAGGAAGCCCACGAGAGCGGCGGCGGAGCGCGCCCTGAGGTCGAGGGGGCAGACGAGAGGCCCCGGGCCGACCCTGGCCGCCTCGGAGGTCGGAACCTCGGCCGGACTGATCGTCATCACGTCGAACGACTCGCCCGGGAGGAGCTTTCGGCGCAACTGTGATCGCAACCACAGCTCCCGTTCCCGGTCCCCTGCCTCCGAGCGGGGGACAGGGCCCTTTTCCAGGGCTTTTTCGACCTTGACCGCTAGCGGTGCGTCCAAGACCGATAACGGTTCGTACACCCGGAGGTAGGCGACGAACGGTCTGGGCACCTGTGCATCCTCCCACGCGGGGGTACCCGCGGGATTTGGCGGTACGTGTCACCCCTACCGCGTCGCGAGGAACCCCATCGGCACGGTACGGTAGTTACCAGGAACTAGTTGTCGAGACGAGTGGGGCCGCCGTTCCCCCGGCCGCCCCCGTCCCTGTGCGAGGGGGTCGAGCCATGGGGCGCGGCCGAGCGAAGGCCAAGCAGACGAAGGTCGCCAGGGAGCTCAAGTACAGCTCTCATGAGACCGACTTCGCTGCTCTTCAGCGCGAGCTGTCCGGTGACGAAAGGTCACCGAACGGGAGCGGCGGTGGCGATGAGCCACGCGACGACCCGTACGACGATTACGACGACTACCGTCGCTGAATTCAGCCTTCGGAGTTCAAGGGTTGGGCCACCGGTCTTCCGGGGCTCAACCCTTGAACTCTGAGGGCTGTATCAGAACGCCCTGGCGTACTGCTTCGGCGCGTGGATCTCCACACCCAACTGCTGTGCCGCGTGCAGCGGCCAGTACGGGTCGCGGAGCAGCTCGCGCGCGAGCAGGACCAGGTCGGCGGAGCCGTCCGTCAAGATCTTTTCGGCCTGAGCCGCCTCGGTGATCAGGCCGACCGCACCCGTGGGCACGTCTGCCTTGCGTCGCACAGCTTCGGCGAGCGGCACCTGGTAGCCGGGCCCGATCGGGATGTCCGCCTGCGCGGTGTTGCCGCCGCTGGACACGTCGATCAGGTCCGCACCCGCGGCCTTGAGCGCCTGTGCCAGCACGACGCTGTCGTCGGCCGTCCAGCCGTCGTCGACCCAGTCGGTCCCGCTGATCCGCACGATCACGGGCACGTCCGGGCCGACGGCCGCGCGCACGGCCGCGGTGACCTCGACGGGCAGGGCGATGCGTTCCTCGATGCTGCCCTCGTTCGTGAGCGGCGAGTAGAACTCGTGGAGCAGGTAGCCGTGGGCCGCGTGCACCTCGAGGACCTCGAAGCCCGCCTCGACCGCCCGCAGCGCGCCGTCGACGAACGCCTTCACGATCTCCGTGGTGTTCGTGAGCTTCTCCGGCTGGTTGCCGCCGGGGAACGGCTCGGTCGTGGGCGCGACCGGCACCCAGTCGCCGATCGCCTTGCGCCCGGCGTGCGCGAGCTGGATCGCGGGCACCGAGCCCTGCTCCTTGATGAACTTCGTGATCGGCTTCCAGGCCCGCACCTGCTCGTCGTTCCAGATGCCGGTGTCCTGCGGCGAGATCCGTCCGCGCGGCTCGACGGCCGTGGCCTCGGCCATCACGAGGCCGGCGCCGCCGACCGCGCGGGAGCCCAGGTGGACGAGGTGCCAGTCGGTCGGCACGCCGTCTTCCTCGTCGACCGAGTACTGGCACATGGGGCTGACCGCGATGCGGTTGGGCAGCGTGACCGAGCGCAGGGTCAGGGGGGAGAACAACAGGCTCACGGGAGCTCCTCGAACGTTCGTAGACCTAACTAGTTGTTCAAGGGATGCCGCCGGGTCGTTGTTCCCCGCCGCCGGGTTGTCTCAGTCACTGAACAGCGACGCAGAGACACGGGCCGGCGTGAAGTCGGGCGGCCAGAGCGTGCCGCGGTTGACGCGAGCCCCGGTCAGGACGGCCTTGTCGAGGTTCACGGCGCGCATGTCGGCGCCGCGCAGGTCCGCGTCGGTGAGGTCGGCGGCACGCAGGTCCGCGCCTTCGAGGCGGGCGACCCGCAGGGAGGCCCTGCGCAGCGAGGCCCCGCGCAGATCGGCGTCGCGGAGGTCCGTGGCGGCCAGGACGGAGTCGTCGAGGCGCGTTCCGGTGAGCCGGGCACCGGCGAGGTTGGCGTGGCGGATCACCGCACCGCCGAGCTCCCGCTTCCCCAGGTCGGCGCCCCGCAGGTCGACCTCGGACAGGTCCAGCGCCGCACCGGGCAGCCCGGTGAGGATCGCCAGGGCCGTCGCGACGTCCGGCGCCGGGCCCTCGCCGGCGAGCCGCACCGGGTGCTCCGCGTCGGTCCACGGGGAGCGTTCGCGCAGGAAGTCCCCGAGGGTCACGTCGACGAGCAACCGGCTCCTCGCGGAGTCCTTCGCGATCTGCTCCAGTTCGCGGAGCCCTCCCGCCCGGACCTCGGCCAGGTCGCTGCCGAGGTGCTCGACGGCCTGGCGGTACCGGTCGATGATCTGGCCGTCCCTGGCCTGCCGCCAGGCCAGCACGCTCCCCCCGACGACCAGCAGACCGCCGATGAGCAGCGGTGACGTCGATCTCGGCGTGGCCGGCACCATCAGGGCGACACCGAGCACGACCAGGGTGACCGCCCCGAGCCTGAACATCCGCTTGCTCACGGAGGGTCATCCTCGCGACCGCCCCCCTTGCGGCGGTATCCGCTGTTGGAGTTCAGCTCAGATAGCGGACCTGTTTGGCCTTGCCCTCGAGCACCTCGTCGCGGGCGGCCGCGATGGCCGGCCGGTGCGACACCTCCGGCACCCCGACCTCCCACCAGGCGCCCGCCTCGGTCCACGACGACGGGTGCGTGCGGATCACGACCACGGCCGGGCGCTTCTCGCCGACCGCCACCTCGCGCGCCTTGCGGTAGGCGCCTTCGAACTCGGCGAGGGAGTCCACCGCGAACACCGCGCAGCCCATCGCCGCGGCGTGGGCGGCGAAGTCCGTGCGCGGCGGCTCGGCGTGCGCGGACGTGCAGTCGGGGTAGAGGTTGTTGAAGCCCGAGCCGCCCTGACCGGTCTGCAGGCGGTGGATCACGGCGTAGCCGTCGTTGTCGCAGACCACCGCGACGAAGCCGTGGCCCGCGAAGGCCGCGGAGAACAGCTCGGAGTTCAGCATCAGGTACGAGCCGTCGCCGAGCAGGGTCGTGACGACCCCCTGGGTGTGGGCGATCGCCGCACCCCAGGCTCCGGCCAGTTCGTAGCCCATGCAGGAGAAGCCGTACTCGACGTCCATCGTGGACTCGCCGGTGGCCCGCCAGCCGCCGATCAGCTCGCCCGGGAGGCCGCCGGACGCCGTCATCACGTAGTCGGTGGGGGTGCTGACGTCGTTCACGACGCCCACCACCTGCGCGTAGGTCGGAAGGCCCTCGCCGGGTGTGCGCAACGAGGTGATGTGCTCGTCCCACTTCGCGCGTTCCGCCGACGCCCTGGCGGCCCAGGAGGCCGGGGCCTGCCACGAGCCCAGCACGTCGGTCAGCTCGCGCAGTCCCTCGTCGGCGTCGGCGACCAGGGCGGACGAACCGTGCTTCACGGCGTCGAAGCGGGCGGCGTTCAGCGAGACCATCCGCGCGTCCGGCGCGAAGACCGTCCAGGACGCCGTGGTGAAGTCCTGCAGGCGGGTGCCCACGGCGATCACCACGTCCGCCTCGCCCGCGAGGACGTTGGCCGAGGTGGAGCCCGTGATGCCGAGCGGGCCGGCGTGCAGCGGGTGGTCGTGCGGGACGAGGGTGCGGCCCGCCGTCGTTTCGACGACCGGGATGGCGTGCTGCTCGGCGAAGCGGAGCGCCCGGCCGGCCGCGCCCGAGTAGCGGACGCCGCCGCCCAGGACGAGCAGCGGTCGGGAGGCGGCCCGGATCGCGGTGGCGGCCTCGGCCAGGGCGACCAGGTCGGGGCGCGGCCGCAGCGGGCGGTGGACCACCGGGGCGAACAGGGCGTCCGGGAAGTCGTAGGACTCCGCCTGGACGTCCTGCGGGAGGGCGAGGGTGACTGGGCCGCAGTCGGCCGGGTCGGTCAGGACCCGCGCCACCTGCGGCAGCGTCGACAGCAGCTGCTCGGGGCGGGTGATGCGGTCGAAGTAGCGGCTGACCGCGCGGAACGCGTCGTTGACGGTCGCGGTCGGGTCGTGGAAGTGCTCGACCTGCTGCAGCACGGGGTCCGGGGCGCGGCCGGTGAAGGTGTCGCCCGGCAGCAGGAGCAGGGGCAGGCGGTTGGCGTGGGCGACGCCCGCGGCGGTGACCATGTTCAGGGCGCCGGGACCGATCGACGACGTGGCGACGCCGACCTGGCGGCGGTGGGTGGCCTTGCCGATGCCGACCGCGGCCAGTGCCATGCCCTGCTCGTTCTGGCCGCGCCACACCGGGATGCGGTCGCGGACCTCCTCCAGGGCGGTGCCGAGGCCGAGGACGTTGCCGTGGCCGAAGATCGCGAACACGCCCGGGAACAGCGGTGCCGCGGTGCCGTCCTGCAGTTCGGTCCGCTGGGCCAGCATCCAGCGGACCAGCGCCTGCGCGGTCGTGAGCTTCACTGGACGCGCCCCTCTGCTGTCGTGACCGGGCAACGCGGGTCCTGCTCCTGCGCCGCCCAGCTGTCGCGGACCCACGTGTGGGCCGGGTCGTCGCAGAACGCCATCGAGCGCTCGGGACCCGGACCGGCGAGAACGTTCAGGTAGTACATGGGGTAACCCGGCGCCGCGACGCACGGGCCGTGGTAGCCGCGCGGGATCAGGAACACGTCACCGTCCCGCACGGCCACGTCCTCGTCGATCGTGCCGTCGCCGGTGTACGTGCGGTGGAAGCCGAACCCGGTCCGGGACGGCGTGACCTGGTCGCGGTCCGCGATGCGGAAGTAGTAGATCTCCTCGTTCTCCACCTCGCACGGCTCCGAGGAGTCGTGCTTGTGCGGCGGGTACGAGGACCAGTTGCCGTCCGGGGTGATCAGCTCGCACGCGATGAGCCTGTCCGCGTGGTCCCAGACGCCCGGCACGCCGAAGTTCGTGACCTGGCGGGTGGCGTTGCCGGAGCCGCGCACCTCCACCGGGACGTCCTGCGCCGGACCGTACTTCGGCGTCAGCCTGTTCTCGCAGCGCGCCATCGGCAGCGCGATCTCACATCCGTCTACTGAGGACAGGGTCACCGAGGCGCCTCGCGGGACGTAGGCGAAGTCCGTGACGCGGGTGAAGACCGACTCCCGGCCCTGCAGTGCGAACCGTTCGGAGCCCACCTCGACGGTCAGCGATCCGGCCAGCGGCAGGACGAACGCCTCGAACTCACCGGTCTCGACCGTGCGCGACGCACCGGCCCCGATCCGCAGCACGCGCAGACCCGTGTAGGCCCAGCCCGCGTCTTCGGGGGTCAGCGAGATGACGTCGTCGGAGGTCGAGAGAGTCCCGTGTGGACGGTGCAGGGTCACTCCTCCACCCCCTTCGCGGTGCGCAGGACCTGGGCGGCGGCGGCGACCGCGGCGGCGACGTCGCCGTCCGGCGGGTAGAGCAGGGCGCGGCCGACGACCAGGCCGCGCACGGTCGGGTGCTTCAGCGAACGGCCCCACGACGCCAGGTCGTCCGCGGGGTTCGCCGACGGCACGCCGCCCAGCACGAGCGCGGGCAGTGCCGTGGTGTCCAGCACGACCTCGGGTTCCTCCGGCGCGGGCAGCTTCAGCCAGGTGTAGGCGGAGGTGGAGCCGAGACCGGCGGCCACGGCGGAGGCGCGAGAGAGAGCGGCGGAGTCCTTCTCCAGCACGAGCTTGCCGTGGTCGTCACGCCGGTACGGCAACGGTTCGACCATCGCCATCAGGCCGTGCTCGGCCAGTTCGGTGACGGCCCGCGCGCAGCCTTCCAGCGTCGGGATCGTGCCGGGGTCCGAGTCGACCAGGCGCAGCAGCATCTTGCCGCCGTCGAGGCCGAAGGTGGCGATGGACGACGCGTCGTACGCGGTGAACCTGTCGTCGATCTCCCAGTCCGCGCCGGCCAGGCCGCCGCGGTTCATCGAGCCGATGATCACGCGCTCGTCGAGGCCGTCGAGCAGCAGCAGGTCCTCGATGACGTCCGGCGTGCCGAGCACCCCGTCCACCTCGGGGTTCGCGAGCGCCGTCAGCAAGCGGGACAGCAGCTGCCGCCGGTCGGCCATCGCCAGCGGGTCGCCGCCGACGCCCAGTGCGCCGCGCGCCGGGTGGTCCGCCGCGACCAGGAACAGCGTGGACTTGCCGTTCAGCAACGAGTTGCGCCGCTTGCGGGACTGGTAGGCGCGTCTGATGGAGCCGGGGTCCTCCGCCCGCCTCCACAACAGTTCGCGCCACTGGCCGTCGGTGATCACAGGAGTTCCTCGATCTCTTTCTGGTCAGGCATGGCGTCGGCGCAGGCCAGCCGGGACGCCACGATCGCGCCGGCCGCGTTGGCGTGACGTGCGATCTTCACCGGGTCCCAGCCGGACAGCAGGCCGTGCACGACGGATCCGCCGAACGCGTCACCGGCGCCGAGCCCGCAGACGACCTCGACGGGGTTCGGTTCGACGGTCCACCGGCCGCCAGGGGTGGCCACGAGGACGCCGTCGGCGCCCTTCTTGACCAGTGCCAGCGAGATCCCGCGCTCCAGCAGCCGGTCGGCGGCGAGGTCCGGGTCGGACGTGCCGACCGCGACCTCGCACTCGGCGCGGTTGCCCACGGCGACCGTCACGTGGTCGAGCATCCAGCCGATCTCGGCCCGCGCGGTCTCCACGTCCGGCCAGAACATCGGCCGGTGGTCGAGGTCCAGCACGGTGTGGCCGCCGCGGGCGCGGCTCGCGAGCATCATCCGCTGCGACGACCGGGAGGGCTCGGCGGAGACGCCCGTGCCCGTCACCCACAGCAGCGGGACGTCGCGCACCAGCGACCACGGCACGTCGTCCTCGCCGAGGGTGAGGTCCGGCGCGGTCGGCAGCCGGTAGAACAGCAACGGCGGGTCCGCGGGCGGGTTCAGCTCGCAGAACACCACCGGCGTCAGCAGGTCCGGTGAGGTGCCGACGTACTCCGACGAGACGCCGAAGCCCTCCAGCGCCTCGCGGACGTAGGTGCCGAAGCCGTCCGGGCCGACCTTCGTCAGCACCGCGGCCCGGCGGCCGAGGCGCGCGGCGGCGACCGCGACGTTGGTCGCGGTGCCGCCGAGCGACTTGGCGAAGGTGCTGACCCGCGCCAGCGGCACGCCGGACTGCTCCGGGTAGAGGTCGACGCCGACCCGGCCCACGGTCAGCACTTCCAGCGACGTCACGCCTGCACACCCCGCAGCTCGTGTTCCAGCGCCTCGAGCTCGGCGCCACCCGCCATCTGCTTCGTCAGCTCGCCGATGTCGATCTCGGACTTCTCGTAGCTGCCCAGCGGGCGGCCCCGCTTGAGCAGCAGGAAGCGGTTGCCGACCGGGTAGGCGTGGTGCGGGTTGTGGGTGATCAGCACGACGCCGAGGCCGCGATCACGCGCCTGGGCCACGTACTTCAGCACCACACCGGCCTGCTTCACGCCGAGAGCCGCGGTCGGTTCGTCGAGGATCAGCACCTTGGCGCCGAAGTGGACGGCGCGGGCGATGGCGACGCACTGCCGTTCGCCGCCGGACAGGGTGCCGACGGGCTGCTCGACGTCGCGGAGGTCGATGCCCATGTCGGACAACGCCTTCTTGGTGATCTCGCGGCCCTTCCTCCGGTCCAGGAAACCGAACTTCGTCGTCGGTTCCGAGCCGAGGAAGAAGTTGCGCCACACCGACATCAGCGGCACGACCGCGAGGTCCTGGTACACGGTCGCGATGCCGTGGTCGAGCGCGTCGCGGGGTGAGGAGAAGCGGATCTCCTCGCCCTCGACCTTGAACGAGCCCCGGTCGTGCTGGTGCACCCCGGCCAGGACCTTGATCAGGGTCGACTTGCCCGCGCCGTTGTCGCCGAGCACGCAGGTGACCTCGCCGGCGTTGACCACGGTGGACACGTCGCTCAGGGCGATGACGCTGCCGTAGGTCTTGCCGATGTTCTCGACCTCGATGAGTGGCGTCATCGCCGGACCCTTTCCGCTCGGCGGCGCAGCATGTTGTTCACCAGCACGGCGGCCAGCAGCATCACGCCGAGGAACAGCTGGAACCAGTCGCTGTTCCAGCCGGCGTAGACGATGCCCTGCCGGGCCATGCCGAAGATCAGCGCGCCGATCGCCGCGCCCACCGCGGAGCCGAAGCCGCCGGTGAGCAGGCAGCCGCCGATGACCGCCGCGATGATGTACTGGAACTCGAGGCCGATGCCCTGGTTCGCCTGCACGCTCGCGTACCGCAGGATGTTGATCGAGCCGACGAGCCACGCGGCGAACGCCGTCGTCATGAACAGCAGGACCTTCGACCGCACGACCGGCACGCCGACCGCGCGGGAGCTCTGCGCGGCGCCGCCGATCGCGAAGATCCAGTTGCCGAACCTGGTGCGCAGCAACACCGTCGACGCCACGACGGTGAACAGGACCCACCAGATGATCGACACGTAGAAGCTCGTGCCGGCGATCTGGAACGTCGAGGCGAACAGGAACCCGGCGGACTCGTAGCCCGCCGCCTCCCGCATGCCCGACACCTGCACGCTGCCCGTCACCAGGCGCGTGACGCCGAGGTTGAGGCCCTGCAAGGCGAGGAAGCTGCCCAGCGTCACGATGAAGCTCGGCAGGCCCGTGCGCATCACGAGCCAGCCGTTGAGCGCGCCCACCGACAACGCGAAGGCGAGCGACACCAGCAGCGACAGCCAGACGTTCAGTCCCAGCTGGGTGGCGAGGAGAGCCGTGACGAGCGCCGTGGAGGCGGTCATGACGCCGGCGGACAGGTCGAACTCGCCGCCGATCATCAGCAGTGCCACCGCGACCGCCATGATCCCGAGCATGGACGCGTCGTCCAGCCAGGTGGCCGCGCCGCCCACGCTCAGGAACTGCTCGGTGACCACGGAGAAGAACACGAACACGAGCAGTGCGCCGAGCATCGCGCCGATCTCGGGGCGTTTGATCAGCTGATCCATCGCCCTCGGCTGGCCCAGCCGTTCGTCGGCAGCCGGTGGAGCTGTGGCTGTCACGGTCATCTCCCCGCCTCCTCCCTACCTCTTGCCGTTCTTGGCGTACTCCGCGACCTTGTCCACGTTGGTCTTGTCGACGAAGCCGGGTCCGGTGAGGACGGGCTTGCCACCGCCGAGCGTGTTGGCGTTGTCCTTGAACAGCTTCAGCATCACGACAGGAAGGTAGCCCTGCTGGTACTGCTGCTGGTCGACGGCGAAGAGCACCTCGCCCGCCTTGATCGCGCTGACCACGTCGGCGTTGAGGTCGAACGTCGCGACCTGCGCCTTGGAGCTCGCACCCTTGATGGCGGACGCCGCGTTCACGGCGACCTGCGGGTTGAGCGCCAGCACGCCGTCGACGGACGCGTCGGACTGCAGCTTGGCCTTGATGCGGGCCTCGATGTCGGTCGGGTTGGAGATGTCGACCTGGAGGTTCTCCACCGCGCCGCCGAAGCCGGAGCGGGCACCGTCGCAGCGCTGGTTGAGGCCCGAGTTGCCGGCCTCGTGGATCACGCAGAGCAGCTTGGTCTTGCCGGCGGCCTTGAGCTTCTTCCCGGCTTCCTCGCCGGCGATCGTCTCCTCCTGGCCGACGTGCGCCATGGCGCCGAACTCCGCGCTCTTCGCGCTGCCGGAGTTGATCGTGATGACCGGGATGCCGGCCTTCACCGCGTTCTCGACGGAGGTCTTGAGCGCGTCCGGGTTCGCCATCGACACGACGATGCCGCCGACCTTCTGCGACACGGCGTTGTCGATCAGCTTGGCCTGGGCGCCGGGGTCGCCGTCGGAGTTGTACGTGACGCCGACGCCGAGCTGCTTGCCCGCGTCCTCGGCGCCGACCTTCACGACGCTCCAGAACGCGTCCCCCGCGGTGCCGTGCGTGATGACGGACACCTTGAGGTCACCCGAGGCCTGCGAGCTGTTGTTGCCGCCGGCGTTCTGCGTGCCGGTACCGGTGGGACCGCTGCACGCGGTGAGTAGAGCAACACCCGCGAGCGCCACGCCCGCGCGGATGACCAAGCGAGACTTCATCGTCTCCAGTCCCTTCAGAGGATCCTGCTGAGGTGCGCAAGGCTGCGCGCGGTGTCCTGGAGTGGCTTGTCCACCGGACTTCCGTGCTCGAGCCGGGTGTCCTGCTCGAGCACGAACCAACCGGTGTAGCCCGCCTCTTGGACGGACTGCACCAGTGCTTCCACGTCCACGTCGCCGTCCCCGAGCGGCACGTAGATGCCCCGTTCCACGGCATCGGTGTAGCTGAGCTCGCCGCTGCGCACCTTCGCCGCGATCTCACCACGCACGTCCTTGAGGTGCACGTGACCGACGCGGTCCGGGTGGCGGCGCGCCAGCTCGACCGGGTCCGTGCCACCGATGAGCAGGTGGCCGGTGTCCAGGCAGAGCGGGAGATCGGAGTCCGCGAGGAACCGCTCGACCTCCGCCTCCCGCTCGACGTGGGTGCCCACGTGCGGGTGCAGCACGGTGCGCAGACCGTGCTCCGCGGCGATCTCGCGGATCTTCGCGCAGGTGTCGACGAGGGTCTTCCACTCGTCGTCGGTGAGCTTCGGCGTCTCGTCGTAGCCGTCCAGCCCGGTCGCGGCGGCGAGGACGAGGACCTCGGCGCCACCGGCCCGCAGGATCGCGGCCACGCGGGCGGCTTCGTCCAGGGTGGACCGGACGTCGGTGTGCAGCGTGACGGCGAGGAAGCCGCCGACCAGCGTCAGCTCGTGCCCGCCCAGCAACGCCTTCAGGGCTTCGGGGTCCGCGGGCAGGTAGTCGGGCGGGCCGAGCTCCGTGGCGGTGAGGCCCAGGGAGCGCATCTCGCCCAGCACCGTCTCGGACGGGAGCACCTCGCCCCAGCCCGGTACCTCGCACACGCCCCAGGAGATCGGTGCCCCAGCGATCTTCGCCATGCCTAGTTCCCCTCGATCCTCACCGGTGCGCCGCTGCGGCGCGACTGCTCACAAGCTTCTGCCAGGCGAAGACTGATCAAACTCTCTCGCGCCGGGGACGGATTCGCGACCTCGCCCCTGATGACCTGCGTGAACAGGTTCATCTCGTTGACGTACGCGCGGTGGAAGCGCTCCGGGAAGCCGGGGTAGGCGTCCGCGCCGGCCACGTGACCGCCGGGTTCGAGCGAGTTCAGCGGGGTGCGCGGGTCGACGCCCGCGACGAGCGAGTCCTTGCTGCCCATGACCTCGATGCGGTGGTCGTAGCCGACCGGGTCGTGGCGTCCACCGGCCAGCGTGGCGTGCGCGCCGCCCGCGAACTTCAGCAGCACGACGGCGTTGTCGACGTCGTCGGCGTCCGCGAACGCCTGGTGCACCAGGACCGAGCCGCTCGCGTAGACCTCGACGACCGGCTCACCGACCAGCCAGGGCACGCAGTCGAGGTCGTGGATCAGCAGGTCGCGGAAGATGCCGCCGGACGCGGGCAAGTAGGAGAAGTCCGGCGGGTTCGCGTCGTTGCCGATGGCCCTGACCAGGTAGATGTCACCGACCTCGCCCGCCTTGATGCGGCGGTTCAGCTCGTAGATCGCGGGGTCGAAGCGGCGCTGGAAGCCCACGAGCACCTCGACACCGGACTTCTCGACGTCCTCGACCAGCGCGGTCATCTCGGCGACGTCGCTCGCGATCGGCTTCTCGCACAGCGTGGGAACGCCCCTGGCGATGGCCGCGCGCAGCATCTCGGGGTGGGTGTTCGTCGGGGTCGCCAGCAGGACGCCGTCGACGCCGCCCAGCAGCGCGTCGAGGTCGTCGACCGCCTTGGTCCCGGCGAGCTCCGCCGACGCCTGCGCTGCGCGACCGGGCACCGGGTCGAAGAGGAGGACCTCGTCGACCCCGTCCAGTGCGGCGAGGTTGGTCGCGTGCATGGTGCCGATCCTGCCGACACCCGCTACTCCGATCCGCATCGCAGGTTTCCCCTGTTCATGAGCCTGATGTGTTAGAGCGCTCTATTGGTTGGAGCGCTCTAATGCTGTAGCTTGCGTCACACGGGTGTCAAGGGTGCGTTTCCTGCCCGTGACGTGAGGGGAGGTGTTGCCGGTGGTCAGGCCGACGATGGAAGACGTCGCCCTGCGCGCGGGGGTGTCGCGCGCACTGGTGTCACTGGTGATGCGCGGCTCGCCCAAGGTGAGCGAGCTGCGGCGCACCGCTGTGCTGAAAGCCGCGGAGGAGCTGGGGTACTCCCCGCACGCCATGGCGAGGTCGCTGGCCTCGCGCACGTCGACAGTCCTGGGCGTGATGGTGTCCGACCTGCACAACGCGTTCTTCGCCGAGGTCGTGGACGGCATCGACGAGGTGGCCCGCGAGCAGGGGTTCGACATCATCATCAACACCGGCGGCCGCTCGCCCGCCCGCGAACGCCGGGCCCTGGAGTCGCTGCTGTCGTTCCGGCCCGCCGGGCTGGTGCTGCTGTCGCCCGTCGTGCCGGCGACCGCCATCGGCAAGGCGGCCGAGCAACTGCCCGTCGTGCTGGTGGCGCGGTCGTCACGGGTGTCCACCGTGGACACGGTGAACGACGACGGCGAGACGGGCGCCCGTCTGGCCGTCGACCACCTGGTGTCGTTGGGGCACAAGCGCATCGCTCACCTGGACGGCGGTGAGGGGTCCCAGGCCGGGCCGCGCCGGCGCGGGTACGTCGCCGCCATGGAGTCGCACGGGCTCGTGCCCCAGGTCGTGTCGTCCGAGTACACCGACGCGGCGGGCGCGCGGGCGATCCGCGGGTTGATCGAGGACGAGGCTCTGCCCACGGCCATCCTGTCCTGCAACGACTTCAACGCCGTCGGCGCCATCTCGGCCCTGGAGGACGCCGGGCTGCGCGTGCCCGCCGACGTTTCCGTCGTGGGGTACGACAACACGTCGCTGGCCGCGCTGCGCCACGTCTCGCTGACCACGATCGACCAGCCCCGTGCCGAGTTCGGGCGGCTGGCCGCTTCCGCGCTGCTGCAACGGGTTCGTGACGGCCGCACCGAACCCGTGCGCCATCTGCTGAACCCCTCTCTAGTCGTACGGACCACGACAGCTCCCCCAGGAGGACCGCGTTGAGCACCATCCCCCACTGGATCGACGGCGCCCGCACCGCCGGGGTGTCGTCCCGGACCTCTGACGTCTTCGACCCCGCCACCGGGGCGGTCGCCGCGCGGGTCGCGCTCGCCGAGCAGGCCGACGTCGACCTCGCCGTCTCGTCCTCGCTGAAGGCGGCCCGGTCGTGGTCGGAGTCGTCGCTGTCGACGCGGTCGCGGATCCTCTTCGAGTACCGCCACCTGCTGCACACCCACCGCGACGAGCTCGCCGCGATCATCACGTCCGAGCACGGCAAGGTGCTCTCGGACGCGGCCGGTGAGGTGCAGCGCGGCCTGGAGGTCGTCGAGTTCGCGTGCGGCATCCCGCAGCTGCTCAAGGGCGAGCACTCCGAGCAGGTCTCGCGCGGGGTCGACGCCTACTCGCTGCGGCAGCCGCTGGGCGTCGTCGCGGGCATCACGCCGTTCAACTTCCCCGTGATGGTGCCGATGTGGATGTTCCCCGTCGCCATCGCCTGCGGGAACACGTTCGTGCTGAAGCCCTCCGAGCGCGACCCGTCTGCGTCGGTGCGGCTGGCCGAGCTGTTCCAGGAGGCCGGCCTGCCCGACGGCGTGCTCAACGTGCTCCATGGCGACGCCTTCGCGGTCAACGCCCTGCTCGACCACCCGGACGTCGCCGCGGCGTCGTTCGTCGGCTCCACCCCGATCGCGCGGCACGTGTACTCGCGCGGCACGGCGGCCGGCAAGCGCGTGCAGGCCCTCGGTGGCGCGAAGAACCACATGGTCGTCCTGCCCGACGCCGACCTCGACGTGGCCGCCGACGCCGCTGTCTCCGCCGGGTACGGCTCCGCCGGCGAACGGTGCATGGCGATCTCGGTGGTCGTGGCCGTGGGGTCCGCCGGGGACGAGCTGGTCGCGAAGATCGCGGAACGGACCCGCGAGCTGCACCCGTCCGTGCTGCCCGGCACCGACCCCTCCGCGCAGATGGGCCCGCTGGTCACCGGGGCGCACCGGGACCGCGTGCGGTCCTACGTGGACGCGGGCGAGGCCGCGGGCGCGTCCCTGGTCGTCGACGGACGGGGTCACGCGCCGGAGGGCCACGAGGACGGCTTCTGGCTGGCGCCGACGTTGTTCGACCACGTCACGCCCGAGATGACGATCTACACCGACGAGATCTTCGGGCCGGTGCTCTCGGTCGTGCGCGCCGAGACGTTCGAGGACGCCCTGGAGCTGGTGAACGCCAACCCGTACGGCAACGGCACCGCGATCTACACCGGCGACGGGCTCGCCGCGCGCGAGTTCCAGCGGCGGGTGCACGTCGGCATGGTCGGGATCAACGTGCCGATCCCCGTCCCGATGGCCTACTACTCGTTCGGCGGGTGGAAGGACTCGCTGTTCGGCGACACGCACGTGCACGGAGCCGAGGGCGTGCGGTTCTACACGCGAGCCAAGGCCGTGACGGCGCGGTGGCCGCAGCAGCACGGCGTGAACCTGGGCTTCCCGACGCACGGCTGATCCGTTCGGAGCAACGGCCGTCTCCCCGCGAGGCGGCCGTTGTCGTACCTGGTACGAACCAATCGAAGAGCGAACAACTCGCTGATCTGGACCGACGAACTAAGCGAACGATTGTCCTGCTTGAAATTCCCGCGGTTCGCCGATCATGGAATAGCAGTGCGCGGATCATCGGCTCGACAAAGACGCTGGACACACAGGTAGTATCCGCGTTCACAGCCGAACAACTCTCCTTCTTTCTCGCGGGCAAGCCGCTGCCCGTTACAGATGTCGCGGGAAAGGGAGAGGAACGCCGCAAGCAGGAGGATCGACCACGATGTCGCCCAGCGAGGACGACAGTCCGTTCGCGACGGCATGCCGCGCCGCCACCGGTCGCGAATTCATCCGCGCTCTCGACGCGTTGCGCAGATCCAGGGAGCTGTCGTTCCGGCAGGTGTCGGACAACGCCGGCGGCCTGGTCCTGGCGAAGAGCTCCGCGCACGCGATGTGCACCCTTCGGATGCCGAAGCACGAGGAAGCGCTGAGAGCCTTCCTGACCGGCTGCGGTGAGCCGGAGGAGGCGCAGGAGCTGTGGGTCGGGCAGTGGCGGCGCGTGACGGCCTCCCGCGCCAACAGGAGGCCGCACCCCGCTGCTCAGCTGGTCCAAAGCTCGGCCAGGGGCTTCTCACCACCGGAGTAGCATTCCGGCGTCCGCGAGCCTAACGCCGTACTCGGGTTACGACCAGACAGTTGGACGACATTGGACGTTGTCGTTCCGAACAATTGTCCCCGGACGTGGTCAGAAGCCGATGAGAACATGCCAAAAAGTGGACATTTGGACGCCGTTGGACGGCTTTGAACGCCGGTGGACGGCACGCGGGAAAATCTGGACGACGATTCGGTTGGCAATCACCCGTGTGAGTGACATGCTCGTGGTCGAGCCGCTCTGTCGCACAGTCCGCGGCAACGCCAATTGACCGCGCAGACGATTTCCGGCATCCGGCTTTTCGTTGTTCTGCCAATCAGCTGGTCCACCCGGCGCACGGTGACGCCTGCGCCGGGCCCCACCCCAGGAGTCTCGGATGACCACGACCCCCTACAGCGGGGCTCTGCACCCCCGCCGGCGGTGCTCCACCTCCGGATCGAGCACCGTGCTGCTCGCAGCGCTCGCCTTCCCCTTCACCGGCTGGATGCTCGGGCAGGGCCACTCGCCGGTCGCCGCCATCGCCACGACGAGCGCGGTCCTGGCCGTGACGGTCGCGCTGGGCGGCAGCCGGCCGCTCACCGCGAGGTTCGGCCCGCTGCCGCCCGCCGGTCCGATGGTGATCTGGCAGGAAGAGCAGCGATGACCTACCCGGAGGGCGATCCGCTCGAGCGCCTCAACCGGCTCTGGTCCCAGCTCGTGTCCGGTCTGTCCCGGCCGGGCAGGCGGGCGGAGGCGATCGCCGCGTACCGCGAGGTGAGCGCACTGCTCACCACCGAGCTCGGCATCGGGCCCGACCCGGTGCGGCCGCTCGTCGCGACGTCGACCGCGGAGCTGCGGGCCGCGACCGAGGCGGAGTTCGTCGAGCTGCTGCGGACGATCCACGCGCGGTCCGGGCTGACGCTGCCGGAGCTGTCGCGGCGGGCGGGGCAGGTGCTGCCGCGCAGCCAGGTCTACTCGCTGCTCAAGCGCGCCAGGCTGCCGACGAAGCCCGAGCAGGTGCGGACGTTCGTGACGATCTGCGGGCTGCCGGAACCGCAGGTCGCCCGCGTGATGGAGCTGTGGGCGACGTTGCGCGAGCAGACCGAGCTCGCCGTGAGAGGGCCCGAGGACGACAAGCCGTTCGCGATCCTGATCGTGCGCAGCGCATGAGAAAGCCCCCGCCCGGTTCCTGGGCGGGGGCTTGCACACGACGCGTTCAGGCGTCCATCTTCTCACGCTCCGGCGCGGCGGCCGCGGCGGGGGTCTTCGGCAGGAACTTCCTGATCAGCGGGAAGAACAGGATCACCAGGATGACGACGTAGACGATGACCGCCATCGGGCTGTTGACCAGGCCGGTCAGCGAACCGTCGGAGAGCTGCAGCGAGCGCCGCATCTGCTGTTCCGCGGCCGGGCCGAGGATCACGCCGATGATCGCGGGCAGCACCGGCAGCCCGTAGCGGCGCATGCCGAAGCCCAGCAGGCCGATCACGAACATCAGCAGCAGGTCGAAGATGTCCGCGTTGACCGCGTAGGCGCCGACCGAGGCGAAGAACAGGATGCCCGCGTAGAGGTACGGCCGCGGGATGCGCAGCAGCTTCGCCCACAGCGGGGCCAGCGGCAGGTTCAGGACCAGCAGCAGGGTGAGGCCGATGAACAGCGACGCGATCAGCGCCCACACCAGGCCGGACTCGCGCTGGAACAGCAACGGGCCGGGCTGGATGCCGTACTGCTGGAACGCCGCGAGCATGACCGCCGCGACCGCCGTGGTGGGCAGGCCCAGGGTCAGCATCGTGACCAGGGTGCCCGCGGCGGAGGCCGACGCCGTGGACTCCGGGCCCGCGACGCCCTCGATCGCGCCCTTGCCGAACTCGTCCTTGTGCTTGGAGAGCCGCTTCTCCGCCACGTAGGACAGGAAGGTCGGGATCTCCGCGCCGCCGGCCGGGATGGCGCCGAACGGGAAGCCGATCGCCGGGCCGCGCAGCCACGGCTTCCAGGTGCGCTTCAGGTCCGCCTTCGACAGCCACGGGCGGCCGACCGGGATCGGCTCGAACGGCTTGCGGCGCAGGTGCGCGGCCACCCACAGGGCCTCGCCGACCGCGAACAGCGCCACGGCGACCACGACGATGTCGATGCCGTCGGCCAGGTGCAGCGAGCCGAACGTCAGGCGCTGCTGACCGGTCATCTCGTCCAGGCCGACCAGGCCGAGCGTCAGGCCGATGAGCAACGACGCGAAGCCGCGGATCCGCGAGGCGCCGAGCACCGAGGTGACGGCGATGAACGCGAGCACCATGACGGCGAACAGGTCCGGTGCGCCGATGTCGACGGCGTGCTTGGCGACGAACGGGGCCAGCAGGACGATCAGGATCGTGCCGATGATGCCGCCGGTGAAGTGGCCGATGGCCGCCGCGGCAAGCGCTTGCGCACCCCGGCCCTTGCGGGCCATGGGATTGCCTTCGAACGCCGCCACGACCGCGGCGCTCTCACCCGGCGTGTTGAGCAGGATCGACGTGGTCGAGCCGCCGAACATGCCGCCGTAGTAGATGCCCGCGAACATGATGAACGCGCCGGTCGGCTCCATGCCGTAGGTGACGGGCAGCAGCAGCGCCACCGCCATGGCCGGGCCGATGCCCGGCAGGACGCCGATCGCGGTGCCGAGCAGCACGCCGACGGCGGCGAGCAGCAGGTGCGTCGGCGTCAGCGCGGTGGCGAAGCCGTCGAGCAGTTGTTCCACCTAGAACACCTCCATCAACGGGCCACCGGGGAGCGGGACGCCGAGCAGGTTGTTGAACATCACGAACGTGAAGATCGAGAGACCGGCCGCGATCAGCGGGTCGCGCACCAGGTTGCGGCTGCCGAGCGCGTAGGCCGCGCCCCAGAACAGGATCGCGCCGGAGATGGGGAACCCGACCACGCCGATCAGGGCGGCGTTCGCGAGGAAGGCGCCGCACAGCAGCAGGACCGTGCGCCAGTCGGCGGGGGCGGACAGGTCGACGTCCTCGCCCGCCTCGGCCTCGCCCCTGCCGCCGCGCAGGACGTCGCGGGCCAGCAGCGCGGCGACGACCAGCAGCAGCGAGCCGACGAGGATCGGCACCGCCTTCGGGCCGACGGGACCGCGCTGGGCGAAGTCGGTGGGGATGCGCAGCGCGTCGGTGAGCACCAGCACGCCGAGCACGACCAGCAGGGCGCAGATGCCCAGCTCGGAGTGTTCGCGGAGCCAGCTCCCGCGCTCCGGCTTCGTCACGGTCGTCATGCCAGCCCCAAGTCCTTGAGCACCGTTGCCACCCGCTTGTTCTCGTTGTCCAGGAAGGTCCCGAACTCGTCTCCCGGCGCGAAGGCGTCCGTCCACCCGTTGCGCTGCAGCGCTTCTTTCCACTGCGGCGTCTTCTGCAGGTTCTGGAAGACCTCGACCAGCTTCGCCCTGTCGGTCGGCGAGATGCCGGGCGGAGCGACGATCCCGCGCCAGTTGGTGAACTCGACGTCCACACCGGACTGCCGCAGCGTCGGCGCGTCGATGCCCTCGATGCGGTCCCCGCTCGTCACCGCGAGGACCCTCAGCGTCCCGGCCTGGATCTGGTCGCGGTACTCGCCGACGCCCGAGACGCCGAACGCGACCTTGCCGCCGAGCACCGACGCGAGCAGCTCGCCACCGCCGTCGAACGGGATGTAGTTGACCGTCTTCGGCTCCAGGCCCACGGCCTTCGCCATCAGCATCGGCGCCAGGTGGTCGGGACCGCCGGGAGCCGAACCGCCGCCGACCGTCACGGTGCCGGGGTTGGCCTTCCAGGCGTCGACGAGCTGCTGCATCGACGTGTACGGCGAGTCCTTCGCCACCACGACGATGTCCGGTTCCTCGATCAGCTTCGCGATCGGGGTGGTGTCGAGCAGCGAGTTCGGCGACTTGTTCGTGTACACCGCGCCCACGACGCCCAGGCCCATCGACATGATCAGCTTGCCGTTGCCGCGCTCACCGACCGTGCGCCCGAGCCCGACCGTGCCACCCGCGCCGGGGAGGTTGAACACCTCGGCGTTGCGCAGCAGGTCCGCGTCCTCCATGGCCTTCGCCGCCGTACGGGCCGTGATGTCGTACCCGCCGCCGGGCGCGTTCGGCACCAGCACCCGCAGCGCGCGCACCTGGTTCGTTTCGCCGCTGTCCGCACCCGGCGTCAGCAGCGGTGGCACGAGCAGGACGGCGAGCAACGCCGTCGCCACCGCCACCCACACCTTCACCGACACTGTGATCCCCGCCTCTCGTCCGCGTGGTTGGACATGTTGCACTCGTGTAAACCTGGATGTCGCTCTTGCGCTTTTAAGGTTTCTTTCGGTCTTTCTGGTCACGGGAGGTGACATGCGCCGCCGCCGTTCCCTGGCCAGCCAGCTCCTCGCCTGGCAACTCGTAGTCGTCACGTTGCTGCTGGTCGCGGTGGGCGCGCTGACGGTCGTCCAGACGGGGAACAACTTTCGCTCCAACGAGGAACGCCGGATGCTGGCGGTCGCCGAGACGGTGGCCGCGAACTCGCTGGTCCAGGAGCGGATGGGCAACTGGCGCGAGCTGTCCGCGCCCGCCGAGACGGCCCGCAGCCTGTCCGGCGCCTCCTACGTGCTGATCCTCGACGACCGGCGGCTCGTGATCGCCTCGCCGGACCCGGCGCAGATCGGGTCCACCCTGGACACGAGGACGACCGCGCTCGAGGGCCGGTCCTGGACGGGCACGGCAGGCGACTCGATCGAGGCGCACGTGCCGGTGTTCGACCCGGTCAGCCGCAGGGTCAACGGCATGGTGGTCGCGGGCGCGGAGGACCCCGGCGTCTTCGCCGGCGCGCTGGAGCAGCCCGTCGACGTGCTGCGCTACCTGGCGATCGCGTTGATCATCGGCGTCACCGGCTCCCTGCTGCTCGCGCGCCGCGTCAAGAACCAGACGCTCGGGCTGGAGCCGCACGAGATCACCGCGCTGGTCGAGAACCGCGAGGCGTTGCTGCACGGCATCCGCGAGGGCGTCGTCGGCCTCGACGGCCAGAACCGGATCACGCTGGTCAACGACCACGCGAGCGACCTGCTCGCGCTGCCGGAGGACTCGGTCGGCCGCTCGGTCGAGGAGCTGGAGCTCAACGACCGGCTGCGCGACGTGCTGACGGGCCGCGCGACCGGCGTCGACCAGCTCGTGCTGCGGCAGGGCGTCGTGCTGACGTTGAACCGCATGCCGATCGAGGGTGGCGAGGGCGCGGTCGTGACGCTGCGGGACCGCACGGAGCTCCTCGCGCTGCAGCACGAGCTCGACGCCTCGCAGCACGCGACGGACACGTTGCGGGCGCAGGCGCACGAGTTCGCGAACCGGCTGCACACCATCGCCGGCCTGATCGCGCTGAAGGAGTACGACGAGGTCACCCACTACATTCACCAGATCAGCTCGGCGCAGGACCAGTGGCGGACCGAGGTCGGCTCGGCGATCGGCGACTCCGCCGTGGCCGCGCTGCTGATCGCCAAGGCGTCGCTCGCGGCCGAACGCGGTACGGCGCTGCGGCTCGCCCCGGACAGCGTGCTGGGCAGGGTCGACGAGGCGTTGTCGGCGGATCTGGTGATGGTGCTGGGAAATCTCGTCGACAACGCGCTGGACGCGCTGAGCTCGTTCAGCTCCGACGGCGCGGGGAAGTGGATCGAGGTGGGTGTGGTGCAGCTGGACGACGAGGTCCAGGTCGTGGTGCGCGACTCGGGTCCGGGCGTGGCTCCGGAGCTCGCGGAAGAGGTGTTCCGGCACGGCTTCACGACCAAGGCGGCGTCGCACGGCGAACGCGGGATCGGGCTCGCGCTGATCAGGCGGGCCTGCCTGCGCCGAGGCGGTTCGGTGAGCGTGTCCGGGTCGGTCTTCACGGCAAGGCTGCCCTGGTGATCCGGGTGCTGGTCGTCGACGACGACTTCATGGTGGCCAAGGTGCACAGCGGGTACGTGGCGCGCACCGAGGGGTTCGAGGTCGTGGGCGTCGCGCACAACGGCGCGGACGCGCTGCGGCTGGTCGCGTCGCTGAAGCCGGACCTGGTGCTGCTCGACGTCTACCTGCCGGACGTGAACGGGCTCGAAGTGCTGAAGTCGTTGCGCGCCAACGAGGACGTGGACGTCATCGTCATCACCGCCGCGACGGACGTGGACACCGTGCGCAGTGCGATGCGCGGTGGCGTGCTGCACTACCTGATCAAGCCGTTCGACCACTCGGCGCTGCGCGACCAGCTCGCGCACTTCGCGGCGCTGCGGGAGAAGCTGCGCGGGCTCGCCTCGGCCGGGCAGGCGGACGTGGACCAGGTGTTCGGTGCGCGACCGACGTCGAAACCGTTGCTGCCCAAGGGTTTGACGCCGGAGACGGCGCGGCTCGTCGAGGGTGCCCTGAGGTCGCGCCCGGAGGGCTTGTCGGCGTCGGAGTGCGCCTCGACGACCGGCGTCGCGCGGGTGAGCGCGCGCCGGTACCTGGAGCACTTCGTGTCGACGGGACGGGCCGAGGTCCGGTTGCGGTACGGCGGAACCGGCCGCCCCGAACGGATCTACGCGTTAGTCCCAGGAGCCTGAACGGCCGCGCTTGGTCTCCGCACGCCGCTTCTTCCCGGCGATGCGCCGTTCCTTCGAGCCCTTGGTGGGCTTCGTCGCCCGGCGCACCGGCGGTGGCGGCGCGGCGGCGGCCCGCAGGACCGCGGCCAGGCGCTCGCGGGCCGCGGCGCGGTTCTGCAACTGCGCGCGGTGCTCGGACGCGGCGATCGTGAGCACGCCGTCGACGAGCCGGCCCGCCAGCCTGTCGAGCATCCGGGCCTTGAGGTGATCGGGGATCGACGGCGAGGCAGCCAGGTCGAACGAGAGCTCCACACGGCTGTCCGCCGTGTTCACCCCCTGCCCGCCCGGCCCACCTGACCTGGAAAAACGCTCGCGCAACTCGGACGCCGGCACCACCAGCGTCCGAGTCACGGTCACGTCGTTCATGCCTCCAGGTTAGAAGGTGAGGCCCGGCAGTGTCGCGATCTTTATCAGGGCGTCCCTGCCGAGGACCGGGGTCGGCCTGCTCGGCGCGGAGTTCCAGTCGGACAGGCCGGGGACGTCGGGGACGAACGCCCCGAGGTTGGCGCTGCGGATCTCGACGTACGTGCCGTCCGGGCGGTACGCGCGCACGTCGTGCGCCAGCAGGCCGTCCTCGCGGCGCGCCAGGCTGGACCGCACCTCGATGCCGTCGACGTTCTCGATCCGGCAGTCCGCGCCCTCCTCGGGCAGGCACGCGGGGGCCTTCGCGCCGGGATCGCGGTGCAGCAGGATCGTCAGGGCGCTGGAGCCCTGCGCGTCCACCAGCAGCGCCGCCGCCTGACGCCTTCCGTCGCGTTCGAAGAACTGCAGCGCCTTCGCTCCCGGCACGTCCTCCGCCTTCACGCCCGGCGGGACGACTCCGGCATCGCGCAGGATCACCGTGAGCCGGGCGTTCCGGTCGAGGACCGGGGCCGCTTCGCTCACCCGGTTGCTGCTCGCCTTCTGCGGCGACGCCAGGTAGCCGGCCGTGCCGAACCCCGCCAGCAGCACGAACGCCAGCGCCCCCGCGATCGCGGTGCGGCGGCGCACCAGCTTCGTCCGGCCCTTCCGGATCACCTCGGAGGTGTGGATCCGCGACACCGGCTCGTCCAGCAGCAGGTCGCGCAACGCGGCGAGCCCCTTGGCGGCCTGGCTCTTCACCGTGCCCTCCGTCCTGCCGAGGATGCGGGCGGTCTCGGTGATGCTCAGGTCCTCCCAGTACCGCAGCACGACGACAGCGCGCTGCCCGGCGGGCAGCGCGTTGAGCGCCTCACGCAGGTCCAGGTCGGTCGTGGCGTCCACGACCGCGCCCTCGGGCACGGTGTCGACGATGCGTTCGCGCTGGAAGAAGCCGCGCCGGGTCTCGTCGATGGCGGTGCGCACGAGCACCTTGCGCGCGTAGGCGTCGACGCTGTCCTTGCGCACGCGCGACCAGGCCACGTACATCTTGATCAACGCCTGCTGGACGATGTCCTCCGCGCGGTGCCAGTCGCCGCACAGCAGATAGGCCGTGCGGCGCATGACGAGAGCGCGTGCGTCGACGAACTCCCCGAACTCGCGGTCCCGGTCCAAGTGCCCCTCCTCGGTCGCCGCTTGGTACGCGACGACCGGTTCAGGAGGTTGCCTCAGAAACGCGGGTGGTCGCCGACGAGGGCGGCGCCGCCCTCCTCGGACTTCGTGATCTCGCCGAGCACCCACGCCGGGACGTGGCGGGCGGTGAGCACGGCCAGCGCGCGGTCGACGTCCTCGGGCGCGACGACGGCGACCATGCCGACGCCCATGTTGAACGCCTTCTCCATCTCCTCGCGCTCCACGCGGCCGCGCTGGGCGATGAGCTGGAACACCGGCGCGGGCGTCCAGGTGCCGCGGTCGAGCTGCGCGTGCAGGCCCTGCGGCAGCACCCGGGCCAGGTTCGCGGCGAGGCCACCACCGGTGACGTGCGAGAACCCGCGGACCTCCGTCTCGGCGATCAGCGCCAGGCAGTCCTTGGCGTAGATCTTCGTCGGCTCCAGCAGCTCCTCGCCGAGGGTGCGGCCGAACTCCTCGACGTGGCCCTCGAGCGGCATGCGCGCGATCTCCAGCAGCACGTGCCGCGCGAGCGAGTAGCCGTTCGAGTGCAGGCCGGACGAGCCCATCGCGATCACGACGTCGCCGTCGCGGACCCTGTCCGGGCCGAGCAGCTTCGACTGCTCGACCACGCCCACGCCCGTGCCGGAGATGTCGTAGTCGTCGTCGCCCATCAGGCCGGGGTGCTCGGCCGTCTCGCCGCCGAGCAGCGCGCAGCCGGCCTGGACGCAGCCCTCGGCGATGCCCTTGACCAGCGCCGCGATCTTGTCGGGGACGACCCGGCCGACCGCGATGTAGTCCTGGACGAACAGCGGCTCGGCACCGCACACGACCAGGTCGTCGACGATCATGGCGACCAGGTCGATGCCGACCGTGTCGTGCTTGTCGAGCGCCTGCGCGATCGCGATCTTGGTGCCGACGCCGTCCGTCGACGAGGCCAGGATGGGCTCCTTCCAGCGGTCGAGCTTGAGCTGGAACAGGCCCGCGAAGCCGCCGATGCCGCCCAGAACCTCGGGCCGGTGCGCCTTGGCCGCCCACGGCTTGAGCTTCTCCACCGCCTCGTCACCTGCGGCGATACTGACTCCGGCGGCGGCGTAGGTGGCCTTGGCGCTGTCGGTCACGTCAACTTCTTCCACTTGGATATCGGGTGCCTAGGGACGACGCAGGGCGTCTTCGGCACCATAGCCGTTCGGCAGGACGGGAGCCGCCGAGCCCGAGACACCCTTGAGGCCCTCGAGCAGGTGCTTGCCGATGAGCGCGTCCTGCGGGAGCTCGATCGGGTACTCGCCGTCGAAGCACGCCGAGCACAGCCGCGTCTTGGGCTGCTCGGTGGCCGCGATGAGCTGCTCCAGCGACACGTAGCCCAGCGAGTCGGCGCCGACCGACCGGCGGATGCCGTCGTCGTCCAGGCCGTTCGCGATGAGCTCGGCCCGCGAGGCGAAGTCGATGCCGTAGAAGCACGGCCACTTCACGGGCGGCGACGCGATCCGGACGTGCACCTCGAGGGCGCCCGCCTCGCGCAGCATGCGCACGAGCGCGCGCTGGGTGTTGCCGCGCACGATCGAGTCGTCCACGACGACGAGCCGCTTGCCGCGGATGACGTCGCGCAGCGGGTTCAGCTTCAGCCGGATGCCGAGCTGGCGGATGGTCTGCGACGGCTGGATGAACGTCCGGCCGACGTAGGCGTTCTTGACCAGCCCCGACCCGTACGGGATGCCGCTGGCCTGCGCGTACCCGATCGCGGCCGGCGTGCCGGACTCGGGCACCGGGATCACCAGGTCGGCCTCGACCGGGTGCTCCTTGGCGAGGCGGCGGCCGATCTCGACGCGGGTGGCGTGCACGCCGCGCCCGGAGATCGTCGTGTCCGGCCGCGCCAGGTAGACGTACTCGAAGATGCAGCCCTTGGGCTCGGGCGTCGCGAACCGGGTGGACCGCAGCCCGTCCTCGTCGATCGCGATCAGCTCACCGGGCTCGACCTCGCGCACGAAGCTCGCGCCGACGATGTCGAGGGCGGCGGTCTCGCTCGCGACGACCCAGCCGCGCTCCAGCCGGCCGAGGACCAGCGGGCGCACGCCGTGCGGGTCGCGCGCCGCGTACAGCGTGGACTCGTCGGAGAAGGTCAGGCAGTACGCGCCCTTGACCGTCGGGAGCAGCTCCAGGGCGGCCTGCTCGATGCCCTTGTCGGCGGCCGCGTGCGCGAGCAGCGCGGTCAGGATGTCCGAGTCGGTCGTGGCGCCGTTGCGGCTGGTGATGCCGAGGGCCTTGGCCTTCTCCAGCAGCTCGGCGGTGTTCACGAGGTTGCCGTTGTGGCCGAGGCTCAGCCCCGATCCCGCGGCGGTGGTGCGGAACGTCGGCTGGGCGTTCTCCCAGGTCGTGGACCCGGTGGTGGAGTAGCGGCAGTGCCCGACGGCCACGTGGCCCTTGAGCGACTGCAGGACCTGCTCGTCGAACACCTGGCTGACGAGCCCGAGGTCCTTGAAGACGACGACCTGGGCCCCGTCTCCGACCGAGATGCCGGCCGCCTCCTGACCGCGGTGCTGCAGGGCGTAGAGGCCGTAGTAGGTCAGCTTGGAGACGTCTTCACCGGGAGCCCAGACGCCGAAGACGCCGCACTCCTCACGGGGTTCCTGTTCGGACGGGGAATGGTCGTCGACCACCGAATTGGCTCCCTCACGACGGGGCTGGCTGCGCTTCCGAGTGTATGTGGCGCAGGGGGCCAACCACCCCCATCAGACCCCTGGTGAGGTGATGAAGCTCATGCCCGCGGGAGCGGACCGGCACCCAGGCCGCCCCGTCAGGCCTTCTTGCAGCCGGTGACCTGGGTGCGGGTGGAGATGTGCTTCTCATCGACCCGTTGCTGCGCGACGTGGCACACGACCTCGTCGCCGACCGCCACCGGACCCGAGAACTCCCTCGCGAGGACCCGGCCCGAATACCAGTCGCTGATCATGGCCCTCGGCTGCTCCTGCGCCAGCACGAGCTCGTAGCCCTCGGAGTCCGCCTTGGTGACCTTGAACCTGACGTCGCCCTCGAACTTGTCACTGCCGCCGCACGCGGTGACCGCGAGGCAGCACGTCAGGACGACCGCGAGCCCGCGCATCAGTGCCCCCTTCCGACCTGCAGGACGTCCAGCACGCGCCGGTCGCCGGTCATCTCCCGGTAGTTCATCCGGTTCCACAGCCAGAAGTAGACGAGCTCGGCCTCACCGGTCACCTGCGCGTCGCCCTCCTCGCCGGGGGCGGCGGCACGGATCCGCGGCGCCTCGTCCGGGGCCAGGGAGATCAGCCACGACTCCGGCACGTCGGCCGGCCGCACGACGGCGCTTCCCGACACCATGTTCGGCACGTCGCCGTCGAGCTTGGCCGCGACGATCGTGGTCAGCACCTCGTCGATGCCGTCCACGCACAGGTCGGCGTCCGTGGCCACGACCTGGCGGACGACGGTCTGGGCGTCGAACCGGCGCAGCACCGTCTCGTGCGCGATCCGGCGGTGCCACACCCACGCGAGGTCGGGCGCCGCGGGCGAGAACGTCCAGACGGGGCGGTTGCCCGGCACGGCGGTGAGGACCTCCGCGGCGGCGGTGATCTGCAGGTCGAGGTACTCGAGCGGCGCCAGGCCGGCCCGCGGCTCCGGCGGCCGCATCGCGGTGCGGCTGCCGGTGCGCAGGTACGGGGTCGAGGTCTCGAGGAAGCGCCCGACGTGGACGACCAGGTCCCCGACGGTCCAGCCGGGGCGGGTCGGCACCTCGGCCGCCGGGTCCGCCTGCACCACCGCCTTGCGGAACATCTCCGCCTGCTCGACGAACACAGCGGTCCACCGCTCGGCCGTCCACCCTGTCTGCACCATGAGCGACATCGTGCCCGAAACGTTCATCGCACGAGGGGGGAACCGGCCATGATGTGACTGCGTCGCAGTGACCGAGGACCAACACGGGGGTGGCGATGTTCGGCGTTGAGCCAGAGCTGCTGCGCAACGCGTCCAAGGAGTTCGGCAACGGCTCCGACGCGGTGCGGGAGGCGGCCGAGATGATCTCGATGCTGCGGCTGGACCCCGGTGCGCTGGGCGAGGTCGACGGCGCCGCCGAGTTCGCCGGCGCGCTCGCGGAGTTCGTCGGCAAGCACGCCCAGGACCTCCAGCGCGGGTCCGCCTGGATCAACGACGCCGCCGAGGGCCTGGTGTCGAACGCCGACGCCTACCAGCGCACGGACGAGGACCACGCGGCGGTGCTGAAGAAGCTCTTCTCCGGGTTTGGGGGCGGCAAGTGAGCTACACGGACCCGGAGAGCCTGTACGGCAAGCTCGCCTCGGGCGACGCCGGCCGGATCGCCGCCGCCGCCGACCCCATCACCGGCGCGATCAGCGCGGTCGGGCGAGCCGGTGAGTCGGTCGCCAGGGGCGGGAAGACCGCGGTCGGCGGCTGGGTCGGCGACACCGCCACCCGGTTCACCGCGCGCGCCGAGCTGTCCGCCACCGCCGCCAAGGCCGCCGTCGACCGGCTCGGTGCCGGCGTCGACATCGTCCAGGCCGCCTCGCGCGCCTACAGCCAGATGCGCGGTGCCGCCGACCAGGCCATCGGCGTCTGGCGCGGCCGTCCGCCCGGCCTGGACGCCGAGCAGACCCGTCAGCTCGCCCAGCAGGTCAACGAGCACCTGACCAAGGTGAAGGCGGGGTACGACAACGTCCTGCGCTCGTACGCGAGCGCCCTCACCAGGATCCCGCCGGGCTTCGAGCAGTCCGCGCGCACCGACAGCGGCTGGAGCCGTGCCGCCGAACGCGCCGGCGCCTCCGGCCCGCTGCCTCCCGTGCCGCCGCCGGGCAGCGACCCGAAGGCCGTCGCCGACTGGTGGAAGTCGCTCAGCCCCGCGCAGCAGGAAGCGCTCAAGAACACGAAGTACCAGGAGCTCGGGCAGCTCCGCGGCCTGCCCGCCGACGTGCTCGACTTCGCCAACCGCAAGCGGATCCCCGAGGACGCGGCGCGGTTCAACGCGGAGAAGGACCAGCTCAAGCAGCAGTTGGCCGACCGTGCGCGCGAGTTGGGCGTCGACCCGGACTCACCGGAGGGCCAGCGGGCGCTGCGCAACGACGCCCAAGGCTCGCAGCTGATGTCGCAGTACGACGAAGCCGCGCGCCGGGCGAAGAACGCGGACGACGCGGTCGGCGCGTTGGGCAAGGCCGACTCGCTGAGCGACGAGAACGGCAAGAAGGCGTACGTCCTCGCGTGGAGCCCGGACGGCGCCGGTGCCAAGGAAGGCGCGATCGCCGTCGCGTTCGGCAACCCCGACACGGCGGAGAACGTCGCGGTCTGCGTGCCGGGCACCACGTCCAAGCTCAGCAGCTTCGGCCTCGACCAGGCCGCGAACCTCAGCGGCGAGATGGGACCGAACGGCGCCGCGATCCAGTGGCTCGGCTACGACGCGCCGGAGTTCCTGCCCGGCCAGGTGAACGACCCGGAGCAGGCCCGCGAGGGTGGCGCGATCCTCGCGAAGGACGTCGAGGGCTACCGCACGACCAACCCGAACGCGCACGTCACGGTCGTCGGCCACAGCTACGGCAGCACGGTCGTCGGCTACTCGGCGATGGACAACGGGCTCAAGGCGGACGACATCGTGTTCGTCGGCTCGCCGGGCGTCGGCGCGTCCAACGTGGACCAGCTCTCGGTCGGCGCCGGGCACGTCTACGTCGGCGGCACGGAGCACGACCCGGTCATCCAGGCCACCAGCGGCGACTGGTTCACCAAGGACGGGTCGTCCACCGGTCCCTACGACTCCTCGTTCGGCGCCAAGACGTTCGGCACGTCCGGCGAGTCGTGGATCGGGCACGCCCACTCGTCCTACTACGACAAGGGCACCGAGTCGCTCGGCAACATCGCGAAGATCGCCAACGGCGAGGGCGGCAGCGTCACCGAGCAGCGCTGGCAGGACGCCCCCACCCCGCGCGAGGTGCCCGGTTCCGACCTGCCGGTGGCGGGCCCGGTCATCGACTGGGGCGTCAACACCGGCAAGGAGGTCGCCGACATCGGCGAGGACGTCTGGCGCGGTGGCGGCCAGGTCGTGGACGACATCTCGAACGGCCGCTGGGGCGACGCGGCGGGCCACGCGGTGGACACCCTCGGCGAGGTGGCGAGCGACGCGGGCGATGTCGTGGTCGACACCGTCGGCAACGCGGTCGAGCTGGGCCGCGACGTCGTCGAGGGCGTCGGCGGCGTGGCGAAGACGATCGGTTCCTGGTTCTAGTCCGGGTCCTGGAAGCGCACGACCGGCAGCAGGGGTGAGAGGTCGGCACGGGTCCCCGACGCGGTGACCCGGCCGTCCAGGGCGTCGGCCCACTCGAGGCTGCCGGTCGCCAGTTCGAGCCACGTGCGGGCGTCGGTCTCGACGACGTTCGGGGGCGTGCCGCGGGTGTGGCGCGGGCCCTCGACGCACTGCACGGCGGCGAACGGCGGCACGCGCACCTCGACGCTGCGGCCGGGCGCGATCTGCTCCAAGGTGCGCAGGCTCAGGCGGACCGCGGCGGCGAGCACGGAGCGTTCCGGCTGGTCAGCCTCACCGCGCAGCCACGGCAGCACGGCCTGCACCGCTGCGCGCATCTCGGCGGGGTCGACGGCTCTGGCTGGCACGCCGCCCACATTAGCGAAGGGCCAGCGGCGCTCTCGGGGCTGTTGGTATATCTGAACGGTGATCAGGAACTTCGCCGTCGTCGGCCCTGGGCAGGCGACCAGGGAGCGGCTGACGGCCGCTCTGGCGGCGGCACCGGACATCTCGGTCTACCGGATCGGGCGGGGTGCGGACCCGTTGCCGGTCTCGGCCACGTTCGACCCCTCCGACCAGCCGGGGTGCCGGAGCCTGCTGGACTGGTTCGAGCGCGGGGCGCCGTCGGGTGCGGTGCTGCTGGTGGACGACTGGGCGCTGTGCGCGGAGTTCGACCGCGGGCTGGAGCGGACCGTCGAGTGGATCGCCGCTTTCGGGCCCGCGCAGGGGGTGCAGGTCGTCGTCACCGCGCGGAAGTGGGCGGACGTCCCCGGCCGCCTGCGGCGCCGGTTGCACGGCGAGGCCACGGACTTCCTGGCGCTGCACGGCATCGAGCCCGACCTGAGCAACAAGCACCGGCACCGGGACCTCAGGGTCGCCGTCGGGTCCGACGACCGCGGCTGGCCGGTGTACCTGCACGTCAGCGTGGACGGCGACGGCTACCTGGGTGCCTACGTCGGTCCGCCGGCGCAACGGGAGCAGAAGGTGCTCACCGCGTTGCTGGGGTTCATGGTCACGCACTCGCCGGCGGACCTGAACATCGGTTGCGTCGACATGGCGGACATCGGCGTGTTCGACGGCCTGGAACACGCGCCCCACATGGCCTTCAGCCTCACCGGCGGCGACAGCGCCGAGACCTTCGAGCGGTTCGGGCAGGGCCTCCAGGGCGAGATCGCCCGGCGTCAGGAGCTGTTGCGCGCGGCCGGGGGGTGCCGCGACTTCCACGACTACCGCGCCAAGGTGCTCGCGGGTGAGGACCTCGAACCGCTGCCCGCCCTGCTGGTCTGCGTGGACAGCGCGGAGGTGGTGCTGCGGCGGCACCCCCGCTTCGCGGACGCCTTGAACACCATCACGAGCGCGGGCCGCGTCCTGGGCGTCTACGTGCTCCACTCGGGGGACTCGTTCCCCGAGGGGTTGCGGGCGTCGGTGAGGTCGGAGTGGCCCTCCGGGGTGCCGCCGCACGACCTCGAGGAGTGGGCCGACGTGCTCCCCCGGGCGCTGGCGGGGTCCGGTTCGCCCGCCCGCCCGATCGTCCCGCCGCCGTTGCACGACAGCGGGAAGGAGCTCAGGCTGAGCATGCTGCCGCCAGGGGGCATCGGCATCGTGGACCTGCCGTTCGAGCAACGCCTCGCGGTCATGATCGTCCACTTCGACGAGCACCGGCGGCACGGCGCCATCGTCGGCGGTCCGGGGACGGGCAAGAGCACGACCCTGCGCACCCTGGCGACCGTGCTCGGGGACGAGGTGCACAGGTACCAGCTGCTCGACGGCCCCGGCGAGCCGATCGACCCGGAGCGCCACGTCGTCGTGACCGCGCGGACGTGGGACGAGGTGCCGCGGTTCATCCAGGACAGCCTGGCGTTCGCCGTCGAGTTCCGGCTCGACGACCCGGCCACCTCGAAGTTCGCTCCGCACCGCGCGGCCTTCGTGCCGGACCGGCCCGGCTTCTGCCTGTCCTGGCCCGACCTCCAGCAGGCGCGGATAGCGCTGCCGTGAACCACCTCGCGCTCATCGGACCGGCCGCCCTCGTCACGCGCCGCCTCGCGGGGACGCAGGGCGTCTACCGCATCGGGCGGGGCGCCCTGCCCGGTGTCGCGGTCACCTTCGAACCCGGTGACGAGCGGCGGCGGCAGAACCTGCTGGCGTGGTTCGAACGGGGCGCGGAGCCGGGCGCGACGCTGCTCGTCGACGACTGGAAGTACTGCAGCGACACCGATCCCGGGCTCGCCGACTCCGTCCGCTGGATCGCCGCGGCGGCGTGGAACGTGCGGGTGGTCGTCACCGCGCGGTCGCTCGACGAGCTGCCGGACCGGGTGCCGCTGCGGGTCGAGGTGCTGGACTTCCTCGCGCTGCACGGGATGACCCGCTTCACCAAGGCGCTCTCGTGGAAGGGGCGGTGGTGGAAGGTCCCGGTCGGCGTGGACCCCGGCGGGGAACCGGTGGCGGTGCCGCTCACCCACTTCGCCGACGGGAAGTGGCGCACGGGCTCGCACCTGAGCCCCCCCGCGCGCGGGACGTTCCGGAGCCTGGTGCTGGGGCTGATGACCACGCACTCGCCCAAGCTGTTCCAGGCGGTCTTCATCGACGCGCACGACACCGACGCGTTCGCCGGGCTCGACCGGGCTCCGCACGTGGTGGCGCACCACCGCGACGCGGTGGGGGATGCCGCCCGGATCGCGGCCGGGCTCCGCGCGGAGTCGGAACGCCGGCTCGAGGTCGTCGGCAACACGTGGACGATCTTCGACCACCGCGGCTTCGACCAGGTGCTGCCGCAGCTGCTGGTCTGCGTCACCGGTTTCGCCGACCTGGCGGCCACGGAGCTCGGCGAGGCACTCCTGGCCATCGCGCGGGACGTCCGGCAGTCCGGGATGCAGCTGCTGCTCGACGCACCGCACGACGTGGCCCGGCCGATCGGCGACTGCGAGGTGCCGGCGAACCTCGACGAGGCGGCGGAGTCGTTGCCGCGGTCGATGCGCGAACCCGAGCCCGTCCCCGACTTCGCCACCCTGCACGAGGCGCCGGCCCACTCGTGGCGGCCGCGGCCGGTGGAGCTGCAGTACCGGGTCCCGGTCGGGGTGGACGAGCACGGGCAGCCGGTCGAGATCGACCTGAAGTCCCAGCACCTCCAGGACGGGATGGGGCCGCACGGCGACGTCGTCGCACCGGACGGGCGCCGGGCGGAGGGCATCCGCGCGCTGGTGCTCGGCCAGATGCTGCGGCACTCACCGCAGGACCTCCAGGTCGTCCTGATCGACTTCCACGGCGAGGGGATCTTCGCCGGCCTGGACGGCGCACCGCACGTGCGGCACGGCATCGTCGACCTGCTCGCGGACCACGAACTGCGCACCGCGGCGCTGGCCGACGCCCGCCACCGCACCATCTGGGAGCACCGGGCGGCGGGGTTCGCCCTTCCCGAGCTCCTGGTCTGCGTCGACGGCGTGCACGGGCTCCTGGCGGAACGTCCGGAGTTCGCGGAGGTCCTGGCCACCCTGGCCGCCGCGGGACGGACCTACGGCCAGCACCTCCTGCTGTCCGGCACGACGCCGAGCGAGTACGCGTCGTTCCGGCTGGAGCTCACCGGCACCGGCTGGACCAGGCGGATCGGGCGGTCGGTGGAGGCGGTCGTGTTCCCCACCGACCTCAACGACGTCGTGTGGTCGTTGCCGATCAGGATGGCCGGGTCATGACCGGCGCAGCTGCCGTTGCGCGTCGTACAGGTTGCGCGGCGTCACGTCCGTCGTGCCGTACAGCTCCAGGCGCGAGTTCAGCTCGCCGGTGAAGTCCGGCTTGTCGACCTGACCGAAGTCGCGGACCTCGGAGATCGCGACCGTGGCGCTGCACGGCGCCACCTGGTCGATGCGGACGTTGCCCGCGCGCTGGTTGGTGACGGTGACGTTCCAGTGCGCGAACCGGGCGCCGTACAACGGACCCGCGTTCGCGCTGCCGCCGTGCGCACCGACGTTGTTGATCGTGATCTCGGTGCGGACGTTGGCGAACGGCAGACCGCGGTGGGTGTCGAAGACGTCGTGGTCCATGCGGCCGCGGGTCCAGACGTTGCCGCACGACAGGCCTTCGACGTTCAGGCCGTGGTTGCCCGCGCCCGCCTGCGAGGGCTCGGACGGCGCCTCGATCACGAACCCGTCGGTGAGGTTGTCGTGCGACTGCTCGCGCGTCGCGTACGCGTGGTGGTGACCACGGCCGGAGACGCGCGTGTTCAGCAGCGAGATCCCCTTGGAGGACACCAGGAGGAAGCCGTTGTCGACGTCGTGGACGTGCACGTCGTCGGCCCAGCAGTCCCACGCGCACTGGAACGCGAGGCCGTTGTACCCCTTGTCCTGCAAGTGCTTCGGCGTCGGAACCTCGACCATGTCGATCCGGATGCCCTCGACGCCGGCGCCGGTGACGACCGGCGCCATCGTGGTGAGGCGCGGCTTCCACTCCGGACGGATCTCCAGCGGCAGCGGTTGCGCGAGCTTGACCCTGTTGCCCCGCACCCACTCCACGCGCACCGGCCACAGGAACGGGAAGTAGGACAGGAGCTTGTCCTTGTCGTCCCACCGGTAGGTGGACGTTCCCGCGACGTCGCCGCACATGTGTCTGGGCAGCGAGTAGCCGTCGTCGTCCAGGCGCAGCAGCACGCGCTGACCGGCACGCAGCTCCCGTCCGTCCTCGACGGTCACCACGAACGCTCCGCGCGCCGCGGAGCCCGTGACGGCGGTGAGCGTCTCACCGGCCTCCAGCTCGTTGCCGGTCCAGCCCTCGAACGGCCACTTCCTCGCCTTGATCGCGTCGACCAGCGGCCGGTAGCGGTCGCGGTGGCAGACCCACACGAGGCCGCCCGACCAGCTCCACGCCGAGTTCTCCGAGCCGTAGCGGCTGCGGTTGACGCCGACGATCTCCTCCAGCGAACGGGTCGCGTAGAAGGTCGTCTTCGCACTGCCCGCGCCGCGCAGCACGACGTTGTCGTAGCCGATGCGGATGATGTCGTCGATCCGGTACCGGCCCGGCGGGACGAGGACCGTGCCGCCGCCCAGCGCGCCGACGAACTCGACCGCCCGGTTGATCGCGGCCGAGGCGTCGGCCGAGCCGTCGCGGCGGGCTCCGAAGAACAGCACGTTCGCCAGCACGGGCCTGCGACCGGGTTTCTCACCGGTCCGGTAACCGGCGTAGGCGACGTTGGGGATCTGCGGGTGGTCGTACGGGTTCGCCACGAACTCCGACCACAGCGAGGCGGGGGACGCTGCCGAGGCAGTCCCCGCCGTCACTGGCGAGCCGACCAGCGCGACGCCTGCGGCCAGCAGGAACCGTCGTCTGTCGATGTTCATTTCGCCGTCTCCAAGGGGTCTTGGCCACGGCGGCGGTGGTCAGATCAAACCAGAGATCACGCGCCGGCGGAATGAACCGCCTCGGCGATCAGCTCGTCGACCTGGCGCAGCATCCGGCGCGCGTCGGTCGGCGTGAACGTGCTCCACGGCGGCTGGCCGTTCGAGGCACGGCGCTGCTGCAGGTAGCGGCCCTCCTCGGTGTCGAAGAACCCGACCACCCGCTCGGGGCGCCAGCGCTTGCCGTACCTGTCCCTGGCGGCGGCGCCGAAGTTCCCGGTGTGGACGATGCCGGTGAACATCTTGACCAGCTGCTTGGCGTCGTCCTCGCGCAGCCCGATGCCGCGGAACGCCGCCTCGGTCGACTTCGGCGAGCCGTCGGTCAGGGCGATCGCCTTCTCGATGTCCGCGCTCGGCAGCGTCACGGAGATCCCGGTTCCGGCGGGGTGCTGCGGCAGCACCGACAGCACCGCGGAGGCGAGCCCGGAGCCCGTCCACGGCTGGAAGGTCAGCCGGTCGTCGCGCAACGTCGCCACCGCGCACCAGTCGCCGTTCGCGACGGCGAGGACGCGGAGGCTGTGACCGAGCCAGAGGCGGCCGTCGGCCTCCCGCTCGGGCCTGACGAACATGCGCAGCAACCCGTCCAGCTCGGACGACAGGCCGCGCGAGTTGCCCAGGCGGCGCTGGTCGAGCTGGGCGTAGACCCGGTTCTCGAGCTGGACGCGCTCGTCACGCGTCTTGCCGGGTGTGGGGACCTTGAGCACGAGCGGCATGGGACCGACGTCCATCCGGTCCCACACCACGTCGAACTCCTCGGCGGAGAGGGTGATCGGTTCCCTCTCCGCCGGAGCACCGAACAGAGTCACTCGGACAGGCCGCCGATGACCGGAGGAGCGACCATGCGGTCGTCGCCGAACACGTCGTCGGTCTCGACCAGGTAGTCGGCCGCCTTGTGCTCGATGTCGTCCTCGCCCTCGCCCTTCTGGCCGTGGGCGCCACCGGCGCCCATGCCGGCACCGGCCGCACCGGCCTTGCCCGCACCGGCGCCCGCGCCCGGACCGGAGCCCATCGCGCCGCCGCGCACCGCGTCAGGACCGGAGCCCATCGCGCCGCCGAGGCCACCGGGCATGCCGACTGCCTTCATCGCGCCCTGGCCGGACGCGCCGCCGCCGAGCGAACCCGACATCGGGGCGAACGCCTTGCCGCCACCGGGACCGCCGGGCAAGCCGGCCCGGGGACCACCGGGGGCACCGGGCTGACCACCACGCGGACCACCGGAGCCACCACCGGGAACGCCCGTGGTCGGCCGGGTGAAGACCGGCCCGCCGGGAGGAACCGGCGTGGGCGTCGGGGTCGGCTGCGGCAGGTTCGTCGGCGGCGGGGTGTACGTGGGCGGTGGCGTCGGCGTCGACGGCGGCTGCGTCCACGACGTGTGCGTGGTGTCGGTCGGCGGCGTCCACCCGGTCGAGACCTGGGTCTGCGGGCCGGTCGGCGTCGCCCACGACGAGTGGGTCGTGCCCGTGTTGCCCGACGGCGCCGGAGCACCCGTCGACGCGTAGCCCGCGCGCGTGCTGCCCGTGCCCGTGTCGGACGGGGGCGGCGTGTCGATCACGACCTGCGGCGGCGTCGGGAACTCGCCGAGCGTCGAGGAGTTCCAGCGGCTGTCCGACTGGTAGTCCTCCATGACCTTGACGGCCTGCGCCGCGGCGTTGTCCGCGGCGGCCTCCTGGCGCTCGTGGTCCATCTGCTGGCTCACGACGTGCGCCATGCCGACCGGACCGGTCAGCGCGCCGGCGGCGATGTCGAGGAGGCCCGGCTTCTCGGTCGTGACGGGCACGACCTCGGGCATCTTCTTGCGCGCCTCGGCGATGTACTCGCCCTGCAGGCGCGCGGAGCTCTCCATGGTGGTCGCGCCGGACTCGGCGAAACCGGCCCACTGGGCCAGCGGCGACAGCGCGCCCTGGGCGGCGTCGGAGGCGTCGGACTCCCAGTCCGCGCCCATCTTCGCGAGACCGTCGTGCAGGTCGCTGTCGATCCGCGCGAGCATCTCGGCGATCGACTTCCAGCCCTGCTCGACCGGGATGGACGCGGAGACGCCGGGACCGGAGTTGATCATCTTGTACAGCTCGGGGTGTCCGTACCCCTGGAAGCGGTGCTCAGTCATCTGTCAGTCCCCCTCTCAGCCCATGTCCCGCAGGTGCTTGCCCCACATGGCCTCGTTGTCGCCCTCGGTCTGGCGGTACTGCTCCTCGATCGCCTTGAGCTGCGCGATGACGCCGACGAGCTGTTCGCGGTAGGCGTCGAGCGCGGCGAGCGCCTTGCCCCTCGTCTGCTCGTTGAACGCCTTCGACGTCTCGTCGCTGATCGGGTCCGCGGCCCACGGCCTGGTCGTCAGCTCGTGCACAGCCACCTTGATCTTGGCGTCGAACTCGTCGAGCGCGCGCTGGAAGGCGGCCCGCGCCTGTGGAATGGCGTGTGGCTCCACCTTCAGCTTGCGCTGCCCGAACTCTGAAGGCACCGTGGTGCCCCCACCGTCCGCGAGATACACGGCACACCCTCCTCAGTACGGCCCCGGGGGATGGGCCGCGTGTGCATTTGGAACGACTTTAGCTCTGATGCGTGACGCGGGTGACCGGTTCCCGGTACAAGACGAGTAGTTCTGCTCAGACGTCACCTGGTCGCGAGAATGGCTCCGACGGCTTCGGCGAGCTTCTTCGCCTGCGCGCACGCCCCGTCCACCGTGGACCTGTCCTCTCCGAACCCTCCGACGGCGTTCACCAGCAACAACTGCCCGTCGTGGGCGTCGAGGTAGACATCGCAGGCGGGTCCGAGGCCCGACACGTCCCGCCCGTCGACGTACGCGGGGTAGCCCGCGATCCGCGCCGGGGTGAGCTCGGCCTCACCGACGGTCTGCCTGAGCCGGTCCACGCCACCGTTGACCAGCGTGTAGATCGACGACGAGTACGTGGCGTCCTCGTAGTTGTTGCTGCACGTCCTGCTGCCCTGGCCGTAGTCGGCCAGGGCGGGGCGCTCCGTCACGAGGCGGACGCCGAGAGCCGACTTCACCTCGGCCGTGTAGAGCGTGCAGGGGTCGAGCGCCTTCATGTCGACGGCTTTGGGCCTCGCCACCGGGGCGGAACCGGTCGAGGACGCGGTCGAGGACCCGGTCGCGGGCGCGGAGCCCGCCTGCCCCGCGGAGGGCGTCCCCGGCTCGGTGGCCGAACACCCGGACAGCACGGCTGCCAGCAACAACGGGACGGCGAGTCGGCGCATGCGGGTCAACGTACCGAATCGCCGGGCACGGAGGGTGGCGAACGGGGTGGCCCGCGTCACCCCCTCCGGCCCCGGCCCGCGGTCACCGGTAGCGCCGCACCACCACGGAGGGGCGCTCGACCGGTTCGCCCCGGTCGAGCGACCACGCCAGCCGGACGTACTGCGCGTGCGTCCAGGCGAGCGGGGTCGCCGACTCGGTGCCGCGGCCGTTCCAGACCTGCTCCGGCAGCATGAGCCCGCTGTTCGCGGTCGCCGCGATCTCCTCCAGCCGCTGGGCCGCCTTGCGCTTGTCGCCGGTCAGCAGCTCGTACTCACCGCGTTCGCCGGTGAGCAGCGGCCACAGCCGTCCGTACGTGCGGGTCGGCGTCGGCCAGTTGATGTTCCACGGCCTGCCGTCCGCCGTCTCGCCGTAACCGTCCTGCGTGAAGCGGTGCCAGTGGCCCTGCTCCCGCAGGTGCTGGTCGACGACGCTCACCGTGTTGCGGATGACCGGGTCGTCGGCGCGCTTGACACCGAGCCTGGTCAGTTCGAGGAAGCTCGGGTCGACGACCGCTCGCTGGTCGACCTCGGCCGGGTTGTTGTCACCGAGGTCGTACTTCGTGCCCTGGTCGGGCTTTCCGTCCTTGGTGACGCGCAGGTAGTACGGCTTGGGGTCGTGCGGACCGGTGTTCGTCGCCGTCCAGCCCTCGACGCCGCGCTGCCACTCGTCGGCGGTGGCGAGGTAGCGGTCGGCATCCTCCCCGTTGCGCCGCAACAGATCCGCGAAGCACACCAGGCCGGCGACCGCCGAGGCGATGGTGGCGGGCGAGTAGCCGTCCTGGTTCTCCCACCGCTCCTGCTCGCTGAACGGCGCGTTGGGGTGGTTCAGCAGGTAGTCGGCCGAGCGGCGCAGAGCGTCCATTGTGGACTTGTCCCGCCGGTCGAGGTGCCAGGCGAGCAGCAGCGGCGCCGCGACCTGGTCGAGCTGGACCTTGGTCCACACCGGGGTGCCGTCGACCCGCGTGTTCTGCGGCAGGTGCCCGTCCGGCTGCTGCTGCCTGGTCAGCATGAAGTCCAGCGAGCGCTGGGCGAACCCGGTGTCGCCGGCGGCGATCATGGCCGTCGACACGTGGTACAGGTCGCGCGGCCACACCAGCGCGTACGGGCCGAGCTCCGGCGCGAGTGCCCGGTCGGACCCGAACGCCCACGGGAAGCTCGGCGAGGCGATCGACGCACCGGGGTTGGCCTTGTCCTCCGTGGCCGCCAGCACCATCACGGACATGTCGTAGAGCCGCCGGTCCGCCGACCTGGGCCGCTCCAGCCCGTCCAGGTACGTGCGCCAGCCCCGCGCGTACTCCCGTGCCACCACGCGGAAGTCCTGCTCCAGCGCCGCCCGCGCGACACCCTCGCCGAACCCGACCGCGAACGTGCCGCGCGCGTGTCGCACCGGTTCGGTGGGCAACGTGCTCGCCACGGAGCTGCCGTCCTCCATCGGCACGTGCTCGATCGACAGGCGGACCGGGCGTTGCGCGTGGAAGTCCACGTCGGCGAGAACGGCGGCACGCCGCGGATCGGTGACGTAGGTGATCTCGGCCCGCCAGCCGTCCCCGCTCAGGTGCTGGCGGAAGGTGAGCGACCGGTCGTCGGCCGGCTCGGTGCGCGCCCGGCCGGGCTCGCCGTCGACCAGCAGCCGGGTCTCGCGGGTCGCGGGCGTGCTGAGGTCGGGGTGGAAGATCTCCGAGAGGCCCTGGTGGCCGAGGGTGAACCAGACCGGGCTCTCCGCCGATCTCGCGGTGCCGAACCCCTGCTTGTCCGCCGGCAGGGGGACGACGTCGGCGGGAGCGGCGCGGACGACCGGGGTCGTCGCGGCGAGCAGGAGCACGACGAGCGCCAAGGGTTTCATGGCACTCGGAGTTCCCCGCCCTAGAGATCACCACGCAGGAGGCTGTCGATGTTCTCCGGCGGACCGGGCCGCGCGAAGAACCAGCCCTGTCCCGTGTCGCAGCCCAGGCGCAGCAGCCGGGCCGCCTGGGCCGGTGTCTCGACCCCCTCCGCGGTCACGCCGAGGGACAGCGCGTGGGCCAGCTGGACCAGCGTGGCGACGATCTGCGAGTCGACCGGGTCCTCCTCGTTCTCGGCCCGCAGCCCCTCCATGAACGAGCCGGCGATCTTGAGCTCGTGCACGGGCAGGTGCTTGAGGTAGGCGAGGTTCGAGTAGCCGGTGCCGAAGTCGTCGATCGCGATGCGGACACCCATCTCGCACAACGCCCTCAGCGCCTCCAGCGGCTCGTCGGCGGTGCCCATGATCGCCGACTCGGTGAGCTCCAGCTGCAGGTGGTGCGGGGGCAGCCCGCACTCGTCGAGGATCCGCTTGACGTCGCGGACGAGCTCGGGGTCGCGGGACTGGCGCACGGCGAGGTTCACCGACACGAACGGCGCCGAGTCGCCGAACTCCTCGAGCCAGCGCCGGGCCTCCTCGCAGGCCCTGCGCAGCACCCACCGTCCCAAGGGGACGATCAGGCCGGTCTCCTCGGCCAGCTCGATGAACCGGTCGGGCGCGAGCCTGCCGAACTCCGGGTGCTGCCAGCGCACCAGTGCTTCGACGCCGGTGACCGTCGAGTCCTCCAGGCGCACCAGCGGCTGGTACTCGACGTAGAACTCGCCGCGTTCCAGGGCGCGCGGCATGGTGGCCGACAGCGTGAACCTGGCGACCTCCTTGGCGTTGCGCTCCGGGTCGTAGAGCGCCCAGCGCGCCTTGCCGTCCGCCTTGGCCCAGTACAGCGTGATGTCCGCGTCGCGCATCAGGTCGGCCGACGTCGTGCCGGACAGCTGCCGTTCGACGATGCCGATCGACGCCGACACCGACAGCTCGTGGCCCGCGATGCGGATCGGCGCCTCCAGCTCGGTCAGCACCCGGTCGGCCACGTCGACGATGTCCTGCTCGCCGGACGAGCCCTCGACCAGGATGACGAACTCGTCGCCGCCCATGCGCGCGACCAGCTTGCCCTCGCCGGACACCGAGTGGTCGAGCCGGCGGCCGACCTCGACCAGCAGCTGGTCGCCCGTGTCGTGGCCCAGCGAGTCGTTGATGACCTTGAAGCCGTCGAGGTCGAGGTAGCAGAGGCCGGCCCGCGCGTGCTTGGCGCGGTTGTTGAACACGCGGCCCAGCCGTTCGAGGAACAGCGCGCGGTTCGGCAGGCCGGTCAGCGGGTCGTGCAGCGCCTGGTAGCGCAGCCTGTTCTGCAGCAGGTGCCGGTCGGTGACGTCCTCGATCATCGCGACCTGGTACTGCGGCTCGCCGTGGTCGTCGCGGACCAGCGACAGCGTCAGGTGCGTCCACACCTGCTCGCCGTCGGCCCGGTGGAAGCGCTTCTCGGCCCGGTAGTGGTCGCACTCGCCCGCGATGAGCTGGTCGTAGAGCCGCCACACGCTGCCCGCGTCCTCGGGGTGCATGAGGTCGCGGACGTTGTACTGGCGCATCTCCTCGACGCTGAACCCCAGCATGTCCTGCAGGGCCTGGTTGACGTCGAGTATCCGGCCCTCGATGTCCGCGATGCCGATGCCGATCGCGGCCTCGGTGAACATCGCGCGGAACCGGGCCTCCGACGCCCGCAGCATCGCCTCGGCCTGGTCACGGGCGTCCAGCACGGCCGCCCTGATCGCCTCCTGCTCGGCGAGCGTGCGCTCCCGCAGCGCGCGGGCGTACCCGGCGGACAGCGCGCCCTGCAGGGCGGCGAGGCGGGACTGCAGCTTGTCGTCACCGGGGAAGCCCAGGTCGGCCAGCAGGTCTTCGCCGAGCAGCTGGACCGTGCGGCCGAGCGTGTCGGTGCCGGTGAAGTGCGCGTCGACCAGCCGCGAGCCGATCTCGTAGCCGGGAGCGGTGCGGAACGGGCTCGCGAACAGCGCCTCGACCAGCAGCTCGGTGAGGTCCCGGAGGTGCTGCGCGACCTCGGCGCGGGTCATCGGGACGTAGCTCGACCCGATCACCGCCGTCGCCCAGCTGCGCGCGAACGCCTCGGCACCGGCCACTACGGCCGGGTCCAGAGGAGAGCGGTCCTCGCGCACTCGCTGGTCAACCCGTTCGGTCATCTGCTCGGCCCTGGTGCCACGAACGCGCAGCATACGGCCGGTTGCGGTGCGCAGTCACCTCTACGCCTTCCGGCCCACCGCGGCGAACCCGGGAAACCGCCCTGCGAACTCCCCGTCGTCGTCGCGCGACTCCGGGTGCCAGGCCGGCACGCGGACCACACCCGGTTCGACCAGGTCGAACCCCTCGAACAAGCGCGTGAGCTCCGCCCTGCCGCGCAATGTCATCGGCGTGACGTCCCGGTCGTAGATCCGGCGCGCCTCCCGGTACGACTCCGGCTCCTCGTCGCCCTCGTAGCCCGCGTGGGAGATCGCGAGGAAGCTGCCGGGAGCGAGGCGGTCGCGGTAACCGCCGACCACGCCCCGCGGGTCCTCCTCGTCCGGGACGAAGTGCAGCAGCGAGATCATCAGCACGGCGACCGGTTCGTCGAAGTCGAGCTGCTTGCCGACCTCGGGCGAGGACAGCACGCCCAGCGGGTCGCGCACGTCGGCCTGCAGCACGCCCACGTGCCCGTTGTCCTCCAGCAGCGACCGGCTGTGCGCGACCGCCACCGGGTCCAGGTCGACGTAGACGACCCGCGCCCCGGGGTCGGCGGCCTGGGCGATCTCGTGCACGTTGCCGACGGTCGGGATGCCGGAGCCGAGGTCGAGGAACTGGCGCACGCCCCGGCCGAGCAGGTGCCGGACGGCCCTGCGCAGGAAGGCGCGGTGGCCGAGCACGACGGCGCGCAGCTCGGGCATGGTCCGCAGGACCTTCTCGGCGACGGCCCTGTCCGCGGCGAAGTTGTGCGCGCCGCCAAGCCAGTGGTCGTACACGCGCGCGATGCTGGGCCGCTCCAGGTCGATGTCCCCCGGCGCCCAGTTCGGCCGTTCCACCCGCTCACCCCACCCGCGTTCGCACCCGTTCGACCCCATCATGCACCCGCCGCTTGGCAGAATGCCGACCTCGTGAGGAAAAGTTTGCTGCTGTCGACGATTCTCGCGTCGATCGGCGCGTTTGTGCTGGTGGGCGGCGGTTTGGTGCTCGTGGACCCCCGCGCGCCGAAGCACGAGGCGATCAAGACGGGCGGTCTGGCGGGCGGCGCGATCGTCGCGCTCTACGCGTTGTGGCTGAACGACCGGCGGCGCAAGGTCGAGGAGGCCCGCCAGGAGCTCGAGAGCCAGCGCATCGACCACGACAGGTCGCGCGTGGCCGACGAGCGGTTCGCGCGCGCCGTCGAACTGCTGGGCCACGAGACGGCCCAGGTGCGGGTGGGCGCGATGCACGCGCTGGCCGGCCTCGCGAAGTCCAGGACCGAGTACACGCAGACCGTGCTCGACATCCTCTGCGCCTACCTGCGCCGGCCGTTCAAGCGCTCACCCGAGGACGAGGACGCCGCCGAGATCGAGCTGGAGGTCCGGCTCACCTCGCAGCGGCTGGTCGAGGACCTGCTGCCGCGCCTGGAGGAGGAGGACCCGCCGCGCTACGACCTCAACCTCACCAAGGCACACCTCGAGTACATGGACCTGTCGTACCGGCAGGTCGGCGACCTAATCATGCGGGTCGCGCGCCTCAACGAGTCCAACGCTTTCCACCACATGGTGGTGCACGGCGACCTGTACCTCACCGACGCCGAGGTGACCGGCCGGATCTACATGCACCACAACGAGTTCCGCCGCAAGGCGTGGTTCAGCAGGGTCAAGGCGCGCGGGCTCGCGGTGTTCACCGAGACGAAGTTCCAGGGCGAGACCAAGTTCTCGGACTCGCGGTGGGCGGACGTGAAGGCGGACGGCTGTACGTTCGCCGTGCAGGCCGACCTTCCCGAAGCGTGGAGGAACTGACGTGAAGTGGCTGCTCGCGGTGCTCTCCGCCGGCGTGGTGACCGCGGCGACCGCGGTCCTGCTCTGGACGGTCAAGGCACCGGCGGTGGAGATCGTGAAGACCGCCGGCGTCGCGGGCGGTGCCGTCGTCGCGCTGTACGCGTTGTGGCTCAACGACCGCAAGCACTCGCTCGAGAGCGACAAGGTCGCCGACGAGCGGTTCGCGCGTTCCGTCGAACTGCTGGGCAACGAGGCCGACCAGGTGCGCGTGGGCGCGATGCATTCGCTGGTGTGGTTCGCGAAGTCGACGCCCGGTTACCGGCAGACCGTGCTCGACGTGCTGTGCGCCTACCTGCGCCGTCCGTTCACGCACCCCTCCCACCAGGCGAGGCCCGACGACCCGCAGCAGCACTTCGGCGAGGTGGACGAGGCGATCAGGCTGGAGCACCAGGTCCGGCTGACCGCGCAGCGGTTGATCAAGGACACCCTGTCGTGGGGCAAGAAGCGCAGGCACAAGCACTACGACCTCGACCTGACCGACGCCGTCCTCGAGTACTTCTCGCTGGACGGCCGGCACGTCAACCGGCTCGTCGCCCGGCGCGCGCAGTTCTACGGCATCACGAACCTGCGCAACGTGCACGTGCGGAGCGTCGCGCTGTTCTCCGGTGGTGCCTTCCACGGCCGCCTGGAGATGGAGAACGGCGACTTCGAGGGCGGGATCTCCTTCCAGGAGACGACTTTCGCCGGTCCCGTCGAGATGAGCTCGCCGAAGCTGGGCGGCGCGAAGGTCGGCCGGTTCTTCCACCCGTCCCCGAAGCCGCCCGCCGTGCAACGCGGTGAGATGCGGGTGCTGGAGGGGACCGAGTTCCGCGAGCCCCCGACCGGCTGGCACCTAACCGGCAGCACGGAGGCGGCCGGACCTGGCTTCCAGCACCATGTCGAGCAGAACGGTCGCGGCGGCGCCCGCGGTGGCCGCCCTGACGACGACGGTCTCGGCGACGGGCACGTCCCCGCGAAGGCCGACGAAGTGCGCGCGGTCGGTCTTGAGGGCGAAGGACTGCGGGACTAACGCGACACCGAGCCCGAACGAGACGAAGTCGAGCAGTGAGTGCACGTCGTTGACCTCCACGGCGACCCGCCGCTCGACACCGGCGGCGGCGAGGGCGCGGTCCACCTCGTCGCGCGTGCCCCAGTCGGCGTTGAAGTCGACGAACGACTGCCCGGCGAGCTCCGCGAGGGCGACGGACCCCCTTGCGGCGAAGAGACTTCCCGGCGCACACGCGAGCACGAGCGGTTCACCGGCCAAAGTGGACACCCGGAGGTCTTCGGCGATCTTCGGCTGACGCGTGACGAACGCGAGGTCGAGCCGTCCCGCCCGCACGTCCTCGACGAGCTCGGCGTTGCCGGACTGGCGCATTCTGATCTCCACGCCGGGGTGCAGCTCGTGGAACCGCGACAGCACCGCCGGCAGGTGCACCACGTGCAGGCACTGCAGGCTGCCGACGGACAGCGTGCCGCGCAGCAGGCCCTGGACGGCCGCGACGGCGTCCCTGGCCGCCTCGACGCTGCCCAGCGCCCTGCGCGCCTCGGGCAGCAGGGCCCGTCCGGCCTGCGTCAGCCCGACCTGGCGGGTCGTGCGCAGGAACAGCGGCGCGCCCAGCTCCACCTCCAGCGCCCGGATCGACGCCGACAGCCCCGATTGGGCGATGTGCAGGCGCTTGGCCGCTCTGGTGAAGTGGGACTCCTCGGCGACCGCGAGGAAGTGCTCCAGCTGCCTGAGTTCCACGATTCATCACCTGCGGTGCTCAATGAGATCACTTCTCTGCGTTGGACAGCTTAATCCCGAGGGGCCAGAGTGGAGGGCATGCAGAAGCGCCGCATCGGAGAAGTGGAAGTCAGCGCCGTCGGCCTGGGCGGCATGCCCATGTCCGTGCAGGGGAGGCCGGATCGGGCGCGGGCGATCGAGACCATCCACGCCGCGCTGGACGCGGGCGTGACGTTCATCGACACCGCGGACGCCTACTCGCTCGACGACACCGACTTCGGCCACAACGAGGAGCTGATCGCCGAGGGCCTGAAGGGCCGCTCGGAAGAGGTGTTCGTGGCGACCAAGGGCGGCCACACCCGCGCGCCCGGTGGCGACTGGGAGCTCGACGGACGCCCGGAGTACCTGCGCGGGGCCGTCGACGGGTCGCTGCGGCGGCTCGGCGTCGACCAGATCTTCCTGTACCAGTTCCACCGGCCGGACCCGAAGGTGCCGATCACGGAGTCCGTGGGGGTGCTCGCGGAGCTGCTGGACAGCGGCAAGATCCGCTACGCGGGCGTCTCGAACTTCAACCCGGACGAGATCGTGCAGGCCAACGAGATCCTCGGCGGCAGGCTGGCGGCCGTGCAGAACCAGTTCTCGCCGGTGTTCCGGTCGAGTGAACCCGAGCTGGAGCTGTGCGCGAAGCTCGGCATCGCGTTCCTGCCGTGGAGCCCGTTCGGCGGCATCGGCAAGGCCGGTTCGCTGGGCGGCCCGTTCCGGGAGGTCGGCGAGGCCCGCGGCGTGAGCGCCCACCAGGTCTGCCTCGCGTGGATGTTGGCGAAGTCGGAAGTGGTGGTCCCCATTCCGGGTGCTTCCCGGCCGGCGAGCATCCGCGATTCGGCCTCCGCCACCCACCTGGAGCTGACCGCCGAGGAGCTGTCCCGCCTGGACGGGTGACCCCGGGTAGCACATTGCGACAAATGGCCGCACGATCTAGTCCATGCGGACCTTGATCAGCATCGTCGCGATAGTCGCCGGCATGTCGCCGGCACCCGCGTCCGCGGTGCCCTTGCCCGAGGGCTCCGCGGACCACACAGCGGGCTCCCAGATCCTCGAGCACGAAGGCCCCGGCGACCTCCGCTCGGCCTCGGACTCCCCGCCCACCGCGGGCAAGGTGCCGGGCATGGACGTCAGCAGCCACCAGGGCGACGTCGACTGGAGGTCGGCCTGGGACAAGGGGGCCCGGTTCTCCTACGTCAAGGCGACCGAGGGCACCCACTACCGCAACCCCAGGTTCACCCAGCAGTACGACGGCTCCTACAAGATCGGCATGATCCGCGGCGCGTACCACTTCGCGCTGCCGGACCGGGCCAGCGGAGCGGCGCAGGCGAACTTCTTCGTCGACAACGGCGGCGGCTGGTCACCCGACGGCAGGACGCTGCCGCCCGCGCTCGACATGGAGTACAACCCGTACGGCGACACGTGCTACGGCCTGAGCCAGGCCGCGATGACGGCGTGGGTCAAGACGTTCAGCGACACGGTCTACGCGCGCACGAAACGGCATCCGATGATCTACACGTCCACGAAATGGTGGAACGAGTGCGTCGGCGGCTCGGTGGAGTTCGGTGCCGACAACCCGCTGTGGATCGCGCGCTACGGCACCGAGGTCGGCCCGCTGCCGATGGGCTTCGACTTCCACACGATCTGGCAGTGGCAGGCGGCCGGGCACTTCCCCGGTGACCAGAACCTGTTCAACGGCAGGTTCGAGCAGCTGCGGCGCATCGCCGCGGGCTGAGGACGGCCCTTCACGGGGCCGTCCTCCTCCGCGTCTCAGTCGAACAGGGCGGGGAGGGTGCCCTCCCAGGCCTCGCGCAGCTCGTCCAGCGGGATCTCGCCGAGCCCCTGCACCTCGAGCGCCTTCGACTCCGGGTCGACGACACCGATCTTGCGCCACGGCAGGCGGCGCGCGGTGCACATGTCGGTGAAGCGCTGCTCCTCGGTGCGCGGCACGGCGACCAGCACGCGGCCGGCCGACTCGCTGAACAGCGCCGTGAACAGGTCGCCCTCGGGGAAGACCCGCGCACCCACCTCGCCGATCAGGCACGTCTCGACCAGCGCCTGCGCGAGACCACCCTCCGACAGGTCGTGCGCGGCGGAGATCATGCCGTCGCGCGAGCCCGCGACGAGCACCTCGCCGAGCAGCTTCTCGTGCCGGAGGTCGACCTTCGGCGGCAGACCACCGAGGTGGCCGTGGACGTGGTGCGCCCACTCCGACCCGCCGAACTCGTCGCGCGTCTCGCCGAGCAGCAGCAGCGTCTCGCCGGCCTCGGCCCCGATCCCGGTGGGGATGCGGCGCCGCACGTCGTCGATCACGCCCAGCACGCCCACCACCGGCGTCGGCAGGATCGCCGTGGAGCCGGTCTGGTTGTAGAAGCTGACGTTGCCGCCGGTCACCGGGATGCCGAGCTCCGCGCAGCCGTCCGCGAGGCCCTTCACGGCCTGCTCGAACTGCCACATGACCGCCGGGTCCTCCGGCGAGCCGAAGTTGAGGCAGTTCGTGACGGCGACGGGCGTGGCACCGGTGGTCGCGACGTTGCGGTAGGCCTCGGCCAGCGCCAGCTTCGCGCCCTCGTACGGGTCGAGCCTGGTGTAGCGGCCGTTGCAGTCCGTCGAGAGGGCGACACCGCGGCCGGTCTCCTCGTCGATGCGGATCATGCCGCCGTCGCTCGGCTGCGCGAGGACGGTGCCGCCGCGGACGTAGCGGTCGTACTGCTGCGTGACCCACTTCCTGGACGCCAGGTTGGGGCTGGCCGCCATGGTCTTGACCAGGTCGAGCAGCTCCTCGTTCGCCGGCCGGGGAAGGGCGTCGGGCGTGTTCGCCCGCAGTTCGTCCTGGTCGGCCGGGCGCTCGATCGGCCGGTGGTAGACCGGACCCTCGTGCGCGACGGTGCGCGGCGGCACGTCGACGACGACCTCGTCGTGGAACGTGATGACCAGCCGGTCGCCCTCGGTCACCTCGCCGATCTCGGTGGCGATGACGTCCCACTTCGCGCAGACCGCCATGAACGCCTCGACGTTGTGGGGCTCCACGACGGCGCACATGCGTTCCTGCGACTCGCTGGAGAGGATCTCCGCCGGGGTCATGTTCTCCGCCCTGAGCGGCACGCGGTCCAGGTGGACGCGCATGCCACCGTCACCGGCGGACGCGAGCTCGCTCGTCGCGCAGGACAGGCCCGCGCCACCGAGGTCCTGGATGCCCGCGACGAGACCCTTCTCGAAGAGCTCCAGCGAGCACTCGATCAGCACCTTCTCGGTGAACGGGTCGCCGACCTGCACGCTCGGCAGCTTCTTGCGCTTGCCGGCCGTGTCGTCGAACGTCTCGCTCGCCAGCACGCTGACCCCGCCGATGCCGTCGAGGCCCGTGCGCGCGCCGTAGAGGATGACCTTGTTGCCGGTGCCGCTCGCGTGCGCGAGGTGCAGGTCCTCGACCCGCATCGCGCCGACGCACAGGGCGTTGACCAGCGGGTTTCCCTGGTAGGACTCGTCGAACACGACCTCGCCGCCGATGTTGGGCAGGCCGAGGCAGTTGCCGTAGCCGCCGACCCCCGCGACGATGCCGGGCAGCACCCTGCGCGTGTCCTCCGCGTCGGGCCTGCCGAACCGCAGCGGGTCCATGACCGCGAGCGGCCGCGCGCCCATCGCGAGGATGTCGCGGACGATGCCGCCGACTCCGGTCGCCGCACCCTGGTAGGGCTCGACGTACGACGGGTGGTTGTGGCTCTCGACCTTGAACGTGACGGCCCAGCCGTCCCCGATGTCGACGACACCGGCGTTCTCGCCGATGCCCGCGAGCATCTTGGCGCGCATCTCGTCGGTCGTGGTGTCGCCGAAGTACTTCAGGTGCACCTTGGACGACTTGTAGGAGCAGTGCTCGCTCCACATGACCGAGTACATCGCCAGCTCGGCGTCGGTGGGGCGCCTGCCGAGGATCTCCCTGATGCGCGCGTACTCGTCGTCCTTCAGGCCCAGTTCCCGGTAGGGCTGCTCCTGGTCGGGAGTGCTCTCCGCGTTCTTGACGGTGTCGATCACGCCTTCACCACCGCGTCGAGCAGGGACAGGAACATGCCCAGGCCGTCGTCCGTGGGGCCGGTGAGCGCGTCGATGGCGTGCTCGGGGTGCGGCATGAGGCCGACGACGTTGCCCCTGGCGTTCGTGATGCCCGCGATGTCGTTGCGGCTGCCGTTCGGGTTCTCGCCGACGTACCGGAAGACGACCCGGTGCTCGTCTTCGAGCTGCTTGAGGGTGTCGTCGTCGGCCTGGTAGCCGCCCTCGCCGGACTTCAGCGGCACGAGGATCTCGGCGTCGCGGTCGTACCTGGTGGTCCAGGCGGTGCTCGTGTTCTCGACCCGGAGCCACTGGTCGCGGCACACGAAGTGCAGCTTGTGGTTGCGGGTCAGCGCACCCGGCAGCAGGTGGGCCTCGGCGAGGACCTGGAAGCCGTTGCAGATGCCGAGAACCGGCATCCCCCTGTTCGCGGCCTCGACCACTTCCCGCATGACGGGCGCGAACCGCGCGATCGCACCGGCCCGCAGGTAGTCGCCGTAGGAGAACCCACCGGGCACGATGACCGCGTCGACACCCTTGAGGTCGTGGTCGCCGTGCCAGAGCGGAACGGCCTCGCCGTCGGCGTACCTCACCGCCCGCTGCGCGTCGACGTCGTCGAGGGTGCCGGGGAAGGTGACGACACCGACCCTCATGCCTCGACCCTGCGCACGGTCCAGTCCTCGATCACGGGGTTCGCGAGGAAGCTCTCGGCGATCTCGGCGAGCGTGGCGTCGTCGACGTCGTCGGCGACCTCCAACTCGAAGTGCTTGCCCTGGCGGACGGCGGTGACGCCGTCGAAGCCGAGACGGGGCAGCGCGTTCGCCACCGCCTGGCCTTGGGGGTCGAGGATCTCGGGCTTCGGCATGACGTCGACGACGACTCGGGCCACGACGGACTGCTCCCTGGGGTGGAGGGCTGGCGGTACCCGTCGACCCTACCTGAGCTGGGCGTTCATCCTCCCGACACGTGTTCGGGGGCACATCGCCGGTGGTCCACCTTCGGGTGAACGAGCTTGCCTCGGCGAGGCCGTTTGGTAAAGTTGGACTCGCCGAGGCCCCGTAGGCCGAGGAAGTGAGCACGGTGCCCGTCCGGACGGTCGGCCGCCGTGCTTTGCGCTATCCGGACCACTTGTCCACCGCCACCTCCTTCGCGACGAGCGAGCGCACGCGCCTGGCCCAGTCGCCTCCCGCACCGTGGCACCACGCCACGACGTCCGGGATCCAGAGCAGTTCGTCCTGCGTGCTGTTCAGGTGCTCGTAGATCATCTTCGAGTGGCTCGGCCGCTTGCCCAGCGCCGCGCGGATCGTCTGCGAGTCGTGGAGGTTGCGCTCCTCCCGGCTGTCGAGCACCAGCCTCCTCGTGTCCAAGTCGACGAGATCGTCGATGAGCGCGATGAGGCACTCCTGACGCGCGATCTCCTCCCCGGCGGAGCAGTCGCAGCTGTAGAGGTGCACGGCGGCGCCGATGGCCACCAGCTTGGACACGATCAGCTTGCGTCGATCGACCTTCTCCTTCTTGAAGTGGAGTTCTCGCTGACCCGGGAACAGCAACCGGCGCAGCGCCTTGCGCGTGCGCGTCAGGTCGCCGGGCTCGACGAGGACGGCGGCCAGCAGGTACGTGTTGTTTCGCCGCGACTCGTCGACGAAGGCGTGCAGACTCACGGAACGTCCATCGGCACACCCCGAACACCAGTTCACCAAGTCACACCGATCGGGTCCGAACGACCCTGACTTGGAACTATTCCAACCGGCTATTTCGCCGAAAGCGAGACCACTGGCACCGCCGCCCGATCGGCCGGATGCTGGAGGTCATGAAGATCCTCGTGCTCGGCGGGACCGTGTTCCTCAGCAAGGCAGTCACTGCGGAGGCCGTCCGGCGCGGCCACGACGTGGTGTGCGCTGCCCGCGGTGCCTCCGGCGGGGTTCCCGAGGGCGCGACGCTGGTCCGGGTCGACAGGGACAGGCCCGGTGCGTTCGACGCGCTGGCCGGTGAGCGGTTCGACGCGGTGGTCGACGTGTCCAAGTACTCGGTGAACTGGGTGCGGGACGCGTTGGAGGCGTTCGGGTCCACCACGCCGCACTGGACGTTCGTCTCCAGCATCTCGGTCTACGCGGACCACGCGACCGGCAGCAACGAGCTGCTTCCGCCGCTGGAGGACAACCCGGCCGAGGAGTTCACGGCCGAGCGGTACGGCAGCGTCAAGGTGGCCGGCGAGATCGCGGTGCGCGAGGCCGTGGCGGGGCGGGACTTCATCGTCCGGGCCGGGCTCATCACCGGGCCGGACGACCCCAGCGACCGGTTCGGGTACTGGCCCTCGCGGCTGGCGAGGGGTGGGCGCGTGGTCGTGCCGGACAGCCCGGACCTCGGGTTCCAGCACATCGACGCGCGGGACCTGGCGCAGTGGATCGTGTTCGCGGCCGAGGAGCGGGTGACGGGCACGTACGACTCGACCGGGCCGGTCATGCCGTTCCAGATGGCCATCGGTGAGATCGCCGGCGCGACGGCCGCGCCCGGGACGCAGCTCGTGCCCGTCGCGGAGAGCGTGCTCAAGGAGCTGAACATCAACCCGTGGGCCGGGCCGCGGTCGCTGCCACTGTGGCTGCCCCGGGAGTGGGCCAAGATGGTCGGCCGCGACGTCGGCAACGCCCTGGCGAACGGGTTGCGCGTCCGGCCGCTGGCCGAGACCGCGCTCGACTCGCTGGAGTACGAGCGCGGCCTCGGGCTGGACCGGCCCCGCAAGGCGGGGCTCACCGAGCAGGAGGAGCGGGAGATCCTTACAGCAGTGAGTTGACCTGCGCAGCGACGAGGTCGATGCGCACGCCCTGGTTCGGGCAGCCGCCGAAGTGGTGGAGCCCGATCACCTTGTGCGTGCGCCTCGACAGCACGGGTGAGCCGGACGAGCCGCCTTCGGTGTCGCACATGTAGCTGATGTCGGACTGCGACGAGCTGCCGTTCACCCGCACCGCGCGCACGACGCAGTAGCCGCCGCCGTTGTTGTTGTCGCGCAACGACAGCTTCTTCAGCTTCCCGGCCGGGTGGCCGATGATGTACATCTCCTCACCCACGGCCGGAACGCGCGCGTCCAGCTCGAGGTAGCCGAACGAGCTGATGGCCGCGAAGTTGTTCACGGTGAAGAGGGTGTAGTCCAGCGCGGCGCTGTACTTCAGCACCTGGGCCGCCAGCACCTTCGTGACGGTGGCCGAGTTCGTGCCGCCGCAGGTCGGGCACTGGTAGTTGAACCACACCTCGATGCCGGTGGTGCTGGTGAAGCAGTGCTCGTTGGTCAGCATGCGGTTGTTGGGTCCGACGCGCCACGCCGTGCACAGCGAGCTGCCGTTGCGCAGCAACTTCGCCACGGCCGGCGTCTTGCCCCACTCGGTCGGGTTGCTGGACTGGTAGCAGACCGCGTCCTTGTAGTCGTTCGTGCCGCAGATGCTCTGCACGGACGGCTGCGCGGACATCTCGGCCTCGGTGTAGCCGCGCGTCAGCTTGTCGATCCGGACGCGCGACAGCGGGTTCGTCACCGACACCACGGCGCGGTCACCGGTGATGGACATGGCCCAGAAGCCGGACGCGTCGACCGTGGCCGTCAGGGAGGCCTTCAGGTCTCTTGTGTACGTGTACTTCTCGGTGCCGTCGGAGTTCGACACCGTGAGCACGTCACCCGGCATGATCCGCAGGTCCGTGAAATGCAGCTTCACGTATCCGGAGCCGGGTCGTTCGACGGTCGTCGAACGGTTCGCGCCACCCACGCGGACCGAGACCGATTCCTCGGTTCCGATTTCCTGCGACTGCGGCGAAGCCGCCTGCGCAGGTGCAGAGGTGGTGTTGGCAGGGATGATGGACGTCATCGGCAGGGCGAGCGCCAGTGCCGTGAGGAGTTGCAGGGTTTTCCTCATGCCTTTTGATACTTCCGACGTCACCTCACCGTGTCAGCCCGCCAAACGTCGGTAATGGAGGATTACGTGAAAGTTGTCCATTTCGGTCATGCCTGCGTGCTCCTCGAGACGGGCACCACCCGCGTGCTGATCGACCCCGGCACGTTCTCCGCGGGGTTCGAGGACCTCGCGGACCTGGACGCGGTGCTGGTCACGCACCAGCACTTCGACCACGTCGACCTCGAGAAGCTGCCCGCGCTGCTCGAGACCAACCCGCGGGCGCGGCTGGTCGTGGACGAGGGCACGGCGCCCACCGTCGAGAACGCGACCGTCGCCCGGCCGGGCGACACCTTCAAGATCGGCGACCTGGGCGTCCGGGTCGTCGGCGGGCAGCACGCGATGATCCACCAGGACATCCCGATCGTGCCGAACGCCGCCTACGTGGTCGGCGACGGCGCGTTCTACCACCCCGGCGACTCGCTGTTCGTGCCCGACGAGGACGTGGACGTGCTCGGTCTGCCCGCGGGCGCGCCGTGGATGCGCACGGGCGAGGCGGTCGACTTCATGCGCGCCGTGAAGCCGCGTGTCGCCGTGCCCATCCACGAGAAGACGCTCGCGAGCCCGCAGATGGCCCACCGGCTCTTCGAGATGCTCAAGCCGGAGGGCACCGAGGTCAGGCCGCTGACGCCAGGCGAGGAGACGGCAGTCTGACGTAGGTGGTCGGCGCGGCGTCGTGGGCGAGGGCGATGTCCACGGCGTCGAGCACGGCCTGCCGCGCACCGGGCCGGTGCAGGTCGCGGGCGTCGACGGTGATCCGGGTCAGTCCGCCGCGGCGTGCGGACCTGGCCGTCGCGTAGACCAGCGCGAGCGACCGCAGCTCGCCGAAGCTGCTGCGCTCGGTCAGCGCGTGCAGGCGGCCGAGCGTCGCGAGCCCGCTGCCCACGTCACGAACCGCGTGCGCGTCGGCGCAGAGCTTGAACCGGTGCTTGGCGAGCGCGAGCAACGTCCCGGGCGACGCCACGCAACGCCGAGGCGCGAACGTGTCGGCGTTCAGTCCGATGGCGTCCATCTGCAGACGCGCGCCCATCAGCAGCAGCCCGGCCTCGTAGGCGGGCAACCGCCGCTGGCCGAGACCGTGCAGGACGACGGCATCGCCGAGCGCGGCGCGCTGCCGCACCCATTCCTGCGCCCTGCCGAGCTCGCGGGGTACCACGAGCAGCGACAACGGCACCCGCCGCGGGCCGAGGGCCGCGGCCAGATCAGCGCACCGGTCGAGTGTCTGCGGACCGATGCCGGACAGGGAGACCACGAGCTGTGAGTGCACTCAATGAGTGCGCCACGCCGTGGTGACATCCGCGTGAAAGCGGAGCCAACTCACGCGAGCCAGTCGGCGAAGGACCGGCCCGTCAGCTTCTCGTAGGCCTCGACATACCGCGCACGGGTGGCCTCGACGACCTCGGCGGGCAGCGGAGGCGGCGGGGTGTCGCCCTTGCGGTCCCAGCCCGACGCGGGCGACGTCAGCCAGTCGCGCACGTACTGCTTGTCGAACGACGGCTGCACGCGGCCGGGCTCGTAGCCCTCGGCCGGCCAGTAGCGCGACGAGTCCGGCGTGAAGACCTCGTCCGCCAGCACCAGCTCACCGTCCGCGGAGAGCCCGAACTCGAACTTCGTGTCCGCCAGGATCAGGCCACGGGTCAACGCGTACGCGCGCGCCTCGCTGTAGAGCTCGATCGTGCGGTCACGCAGCTTCGACGCCAGCTCCACGCCGTGCTTCTCCGCGATGACGTCGAACGACACGTTCTCGTCGTGCGCCCCGATCTCGGCCTTCGACGCGGGCGTGAAGATCGGCGGGTCCAGCTCGGACGCCTCGACCAGCCCGGCCGGCAGCTCGATCCCGCAGACCGCGCCGGTCGCGGTGTAGTCGGCCATGCCCGAGCCCGTGAGGTACCCGCGCGCCACGCACTCGACGTCGACCATCCGCAGCTTGCGCACCAGCAGCGCCCGGCCGCGGACCTCGGCGGGGATGCGCGGGTCGTCGTGGGAGACCAGGTGGTTGGGCGTGAGCCGCTCGAACCAGAACACGCTCATCGCGGTGAGCACGCGGCCCTTGTCCGGGATCTCCGAGCTCAGGATGTGGTCGTACGCGGAGATGCGGTCGGACGCGACGAACAGCAGCAGCTCGTCGTCCACGTCGTACAGGTCGCGAACCTTGCCGCGGGCGACGTGCTGGTAGTCAGCGAGCGTAGGCACGCTGGTCAGACTACGTGCCCGTGTTCCGGGCACCGATCTACACCCCGCACCACTACAGATCAAGGCCGAAGGAGCTTAAGGTGCACCCGTGCTCACCAGAAAGGCCCTGTGGATCCCGGCGTTGGCCAGTGCGGCCCTGCTCGTCGTCCTGGGCGTGGCCGGGTGGAGCTTCGACTCCAGCCCCGTGTCGTCGCCCACCTCCGGCGGCGCGCAGGACACGAGCACGACCCAGTCGGTGAGCATCGTGCCGACTCCGGACGTCGCCGACATCACGGTCAAGGGCTCGTCCACGACGGCGACGACCACCACTACCACCACGAGGACGACGCAGCCGAAGCCGCCGCCCGTCCAGACGCCGCCCGCCGTGCAGCAGCCGACGACCACCGAGGCCCCGCCGCAGCAGGGCCTCCTGGTCAACGAGGGCGCGCGGTGCGATCCCGAGGGCGCGAACGGCATCGGCCTGCGCGGCGAGAAGCTGGTGTGCCGCAAGGACCCCCAGCGCGGCGACCGCCTGCGCTGGCAGAAGGCCTAGGAGCGCCACTCCAGCACGTCGAGCTCGTCACCGACGGCGATGGTGCCGGTGCGGACGACCTGGGCCTTCATGCCGAACGTCACCCCTCCGTCGGCATCACGCCGATAGGCCGCCAGCGAACGGATCGGCTCCGGTCCGCTCTTCAGACCCGTCGCCTGGTCGACCATCGGCACCGCGCAACGCACGCAGTCCTTGGCGTAGGCCAGTTCCACGTCACCGATGGCCGCCCGCCGCACGCGGTCCTCCGTGTGCGGCTCCGGCCAGCCGGACACGACCACGTTGGGGCGGAAGCGGTCCATCGGCACCGGGTCCCCGCCGCGTTCCAGGATCCGCTCGTTCAGACCGTCCAGCGAGGACAGCGAGAGCACCAGCAGCGCGTTGCCGTCGGCGTACCCGACGAGGCCGGTCGTCTCACCGGTCGTCTCCCTGCGCAGGTCCGGTGGAGTGCGCACGAGCCGCACGGACCTGCCGAGCGCGTCGGAGAAGTACGCCGCCGCGGCGTCGCCCTGGTCCACTCCGGACCCGTGCCAGGTGTGCACGACGACCGGAACCCGCGGCCCGTCGGGGACGATCGGGAAGGACTCGCCGCCGATCGACAGCGACGAGTCCACGAGGGACGGACGCAGCGCCGCCATCTCCGGGACCTTGCGCTGCGACAGGAACACGCCCTCGTCGTCGACGAGCATCATCATCCGGTCGTCGCGCAGGCCCGTCAGGTCGACGGCCGAGGAGGCGACGGAGTACCCGCCGCACCCCTTGACCGGGTGGACGTGCAGACCGGCGACGATCACAGGATCGGCTCCGGCTCGTAGGCCGGGTACTTGTCGACGACCGCGGCGACCTGCTCCACCACGGCCGCCACCTGCGCCGACGCCACGCCGGTGAACGACAGGCGGTCGGCCAGCAGCGCGTCCAGGGCTGCCCGGTCGAGCGGCAGGCGCGAGTCCGCCGCGAGCCGGTCCAGCAGGTCGTTCTGCGCGAGACCCTGCTCGCGCATCGCCAGCGCGACGGCCACCGCGTTCTCCTTGATGGCCTCGTGCGCGGTCTCACGGCCGACACCCGCGCGCACGGCCGCCATCAGCACCTTCGTCGTGCCGAGGAACGGCAGGTAGCGGTCCAGCTCGCGCGCGACGACGGCCGGGTACGCGCCGAACTCGTCCAGCACCGTCAGGAACGTCTCCAGCAGACCGTCGAACGCGAAGAACGCGTCGGGCAGCGCGACCCGGCGGACCACCGAGCACGACACGTCGCCCTCGTTCCACTGGTCGCCCGCGAGCTCGCCGACCATCGACAGGTAACCCCGCAGGATCACCGCGAAGCCGTTCACGCGCTCGCACGAGCGGGTGTTCATCTTGTGCGGCATCGCGCTGGAGCCGACCTGGCCCGGCTTGAAGCCCTCGGTGACGAGCTCGTGGCCCGCCATCAGCCTGATCGTCTTCGCGACCGACGACGGCGCCGCCGCGAGCTGCACGAGCGTCGAGACGACGTCGAAGTCGAGCGAACGCGGGTAGACCTGGCCGACGCTCGTGAGGACCCGCTCGAAGCCGAGGTGGCCCGCGACCGTCCGCTCCAGCTCCTGCAGCTTCTCGGGCGTGCCGAGCAGGTCGAGCATGTCCTGGGCCGTGCCGACGGGGCCCTTGACGCCGCGCAGCGGGTAGCGGGAGATCAGCTCGTCGAGGCGGGAGAACGCGACCAGCAGCTCGTCGGCGCCCGTCGCGAACCGCTTGCCCAGCGTCGTGGCCTGCGCGGCCACGTTGTGCGAACGACCTGCCATCACCAGGTCGGAGTGCTCGGCGGCGAGGCGCGCGAGGCGGCCGAGGACGGCGGCGACCTTGGAGCGGACCAGCTCGAGCGAGCGCAGCACCTGCAGCTGCTCGACGTTCTCCGTGAGGTCGCGCGAGGTCATGCCCTTGTGGACCTGCTCGTGGCCCGCGAGCGCGTTGAACTCCTCGATGCGCGCCTTCACGTCGTGCCGCGTGACCCGCTCGCGCGCCGCGATCGACTCCAGGTCGACCTGCTCCAGCACGCGCTCGTAGTCGGCGATCGCGGTCTCGGGCACGTCGATGCCCGCGGCCGCCTGGGCCCGCAGGACCGCGAGCCACAGCTGCCGCTCCAGCACGATCTTGTGCTCGGCGGACCAGAGCGTCGCGAGCGACGTGGAGGCGTACCGACCTGCGAGGACGTTGGCGATGCGGGGCTTCGTCACGCCCTCAGGCTAGTGCACCCGAGGCTCACTCCCAGTCGACGGCCGAGTCCATGACCAGCGCTGTGAGGACGTTCACCGACACCGGAACGGTCTGGCGCCGCCCGCTGCCGTTCGAGGGGTTGTAGGCGTAGGCGCCGATCTGCACGACGAGGCCGCTCTCGAACCGCCGGGTGACCTCGACCTGCTGGAGGCCGGTGGTGCCCTGGAAGTACTCGCCCTCGGTGACGATCGTCCCGTCCGCCTGGGCGAGGTCCCGGCACACCGTGGCGGAGCCGCAGAAGTTCTGCTTGTTGAAGCCGGCCTTCGTCACCACCACCCGCAGCGCGGTCGGTCCGATCATGTCGGTCAGGTAGACGTACCCCGTGTACTCGGGGTCGCCGAAGCTCTTCTGCGGGGACGACGTCGTGTGGGGCGGGTAGATGAACCCGCCGGGCGTGAACGAGGCGTAGACGTCCTTCAGGTCCTTGCGCTGCGCCTGGAGGCTTTCCGCCAGCTTGTCGCCGAGGCGCTGGGCCTTCCGCTCGGTGGGCACGCTGGGCGGCGCGGCCGTGGTCGTCTGGACCTCGGCGCCGAGCCGGGTGTCGTGGTCGCGGGGCAGCAGTCCCGGCAGCGAGAACGACGCTACGGCGATGACCGCCGTAGCCACGCCCACGGCGACCAGCGCTCGACGACGACTTTTTTTCTGCTCCACCCGCCTGATCAGGGTGTCCGGGTCGAAGTCGAGGGGCGGCTCGTCCCAGACGGCCAGCAGCATCCCCTCGCGGATCTCCTGCTCACTCACGACGCGACCCTCCCCGAACTGTTGTCGAGCTTCTCCACGATGGTGCGCAGTGTCGCGAGACCGCGCGCCGTCTGGCTTTTGACCGTTCCCTCGGTGCACCCCATCGCCACCGCCACCTCGGCGACCGGGAGGTCTTCGAAATAACGCAGCACGAGCACCGCCCGTTGCCTCGGAGGCACCTGCAGCAACGCGGTGTGCACGAGCTCACGCGCCCACAACTTCGCGCTCGTGGTGTCCGGGTCCACGGTGGCGTCGGCGGCGTCGGGCAGCTCCCCGTCGCGCTGCTCCGCCCTGCGCCACGGCCGGCGCTTCTCGTCCAGCCACGTGCGCAGCAGCACCTTGCGGGCGTACGCGATCAAGTTGTCGAGGTCCTTGATGCGCTTCCAGGCCATGTACATCTTCATGAGGCTCGACTGCATCAGGTCCTCAGCCGTGTGCCAGTCGCCACAGAACAGATAGGCAGTGCGTCGCAAAGACGCGGCATTGGCTGCCGCGAACTCGCGAAAGCCCTGCTCATCGGCCTTGCGCATGCGATCCCCTCTCGCGTCCTCACCCAGGGGAACGCGTCAGGGGAACGCGAGGTTGCATCACGTGTGACGCGAAAGAGCCGAACGGAGCATCCTCGCCGCGACGCCCCTCGGGTCCGGCTTCAGCTCGATGAACGCGTTCACCATCGTGCCGTCGACGAGCGCGATCAGCTCCTCGACGCGGTCCCGCGCGATGTCGCGGCCGGCGCGGTGGAAGATCTCGGCGATCAGCTCGTGCAGCTCCTTGGACAGCACGTGCATCAACGGGCGCAGGTACGGGCGGCGGCCCGTCGCGACGAGGCGTTCGTAGCGCAGCAGGATCGGCTCGGTGTCGGTGACGTCCTGGCCGACCAGCAGGTCGAGGACGAGCTCGACGAGCACGTCTTCGTCCGCCAGCCGGTCCGAGACCGCCGCCAGGCGCTCCCGGCAGCTCGCCAGCTCGGCGCGGCCGTGGAACTCGACCGCCGCGGTGATCAGCTCGTCGAGCGAGTCGAAGTAGTACGTGGTCGACGCGAGCGGCAGACCTGCGCGTTCGGCGACCGCGCGGTGCCGGACCGCGTCGAACCCGCCCTCCACGAGCAGTTCGGACGCGGCCTCCACGAGCGCCTGCCGCCTGCGCTCACCCTTGGGGGTTGCTGCCGTCATAGTCGCGCCAGGGTACTGGGCGGCTGGTCAGAACCTCGGGGCCAGTGCGTCCGCGAACCGCTTGGCCTGGCCTTTCAGCTCCCCGTCGCCCTGGGTGAACACGTAGAGGTCCTGACCGCGGGCGGTCTTGGCCTTCTCCGTGCCGGCGGGACCCTCGAACGGATCGGGCGTGACGATCGCGGTGATCGTCAGTCCGTCGATCTTGTACGCGGCCGCGCGGGAGGCCGGTGAGCAGGTCACCGCGGGCGGGATCGCGGGTTCCGGTGAGACCGAAAGCTCGGCGGCGAGGGCGTCGGCGAGCTCCCGGTCCACACCTGCGCAGCCCTGCACTGCGCGTTCACCAGCGGTGAAGCTGGTGCTTCCCGGCGCTGTCCCGTCCCCCTGCGTGGACGGGGCGTCGCCAGGGAAGTCGTTGTTCGGCGGAGGCTGTGCCTCCATCAGGGTCATCGGCGATTGTGCCGTGTCGGTGCCCTGCTGCCCAGAACCGGCGGCGGTCGAATTCCCGCCGTCCTGGCCGTACCAGGAGTTGGCAGCGAGGACGCCGCCGAAACCCAGGACGACGACCAAAGTGGTGCCGGCGGCGATCGAACCGCGCCGGCGCAGCGTGGCGCGGCGCGAGGCCGTCCGGACGTCGCCCGCGTCGAAGGACGCCGGTGGTGCGTCGTGCGCGGCGTCGCGGAACAGGTCCGCGAGCTTCTGCTCGTCCATCTCCTACGTCCTCCTCTCGCCGGTCACGACGCCGGTCGCAGGTCGTCGATGGCGTCGCCCAGAGCTTCTCGCAGCGCCGCCAGCCCGCGGGCGGTCTGACTCTTCACAGTTCCTTCCGAGCACTTCAGCGTCTCGGCCGTGGCCGTCACGTCGAGGCCCTCCAGGAACCTCAGCACCAGCACGGCCCGTTGCCGGGGCGGGACTCTGCGCAGACCCTTCATCAACGCCTCGCGCGTCGCGACCGTCTCACCGACCTCGGTGCCGGTCGCCGGCGCTTCCGGCATCTCGTCGGTGAACTTCTCGCGCCGCCACGGACGGCGCGACTCGTCGATCACCGCGCGCACGACGGTGCGTCGGACGTAGGCGTCGAGGGCCTGCTTGTCCCTGATCTTCCGCCACCTCCTGTGCACCGCCACGAAGGCCGTCTGCGCGAAGTCGTCAGCGCGGTGCCAGTCGCCGCACAGCAGGTATGCCGTTCGGCGCACGGCCTCACGGCGAGCCACGAAGTACTCCGCGAACTCCTGCTCGTCGCGCTGATCCACGCGGACTGCTCTCCGCTCGTTCCTCGAGTTGCACCGACAGGACGGAATCTGTGCCGACAACGGTTGCACGAACCTCGCGGGAGAGCTACATCACCCCCTCCGTCCCCGGCCCGATGTGGTGGGATCGGGGGCGTGACCCCCATTGACCTGCGCTCCGACACCGTCACCCGCCCTGACGACGAGATGCGCCGCGCCATGGCGTCGGCCGAGGTCGGCGACGACGTGCTGGACCACGACCCGACGATGGCGGCGCTGGAGGAGCGCGTCGCGGCGTTGCTCGGCGTGGAGGCGGCGCTGTGGGTCCCGTCCGGCTCGATGGGCAACCTGATCGCCCTGTACCTGCACCTGCAGCGCGGCGACCGGTTCCTGGCGCCGTTGGGCGCGCACGTGCTGGACGCCGAGCTCGGGACCGCCGCGTGGCTGGCCGGCGGGATGCCGCACGCGCTGCACTCGCTGACTCCCGAGGCCGTGGTCGCGGCCGGTGGCGGCGAGTCGCCCTACTACGGGCTGCGCACGACGTTGTTGTGCCTGGAGAACACGCACAACGCGGCCGGCGGCACGGTGACGACCGTCGACGGGCACGCCGCCCTGGTGGCGGCGGCGCGGTCCACCGGGCTGGCGGTGCACCTGGACGGCGCCCGGCTGTGGAACGCGTCGGTGGCGCTCGGGGTCGAGCTCTCCCAGCTGACCGCGGGGGTCGACACGGTGCAGGTGTGCCTGTCGAAGGCGCTCGGCGCCCCGGTCGGGTCGGTCGTGGCCGGGTCGTCCTCGTTCGTCGTCGAGGCGCGGCGGGTGCGCAAGATGCTCGGCGGCGGGGTGCGGCAGGGTGGCGTGCTGGCGGCCGCCGGGCTGGTCGCGCTGGACCGGATCCCGCGGCTCGCGCAGGACCACGCCAACGCCTCCGCGCTGGCCGCCGGGTTGCGTTCGCTCGGCTGGGAGGTGCCGGAGCCGGCGACGAACATCGTGCTGGCGTCGGTGCCCGACCTCGACAAGGCGCTGCTGTCGCTGCGCGAGATCGGGGTGCTCGCCAGTCCGATGTCCGGCAAGGTGCGGTTCGTGACCCACGGGGACGTCAGCCAGGCCGACATCGCCGAGGTGCTGCGGCGGGTCGGGGAGCGCGCCTGATGCGCTGGGTCGTGTTCGACTTCGGCGAGGTCATCAGTCAGCGGAACCCGGCGCTGCCCGCGATCGCCGACCGGCTCGGGGTGCCGCTGGTGGACTTCGAGGCCGCGTACTGGAACCGCGACGCCTACGACCGCGGCTGCTCCGACGAGGAGTACTGGACGACGATCGGGTCGTCGCTGGGGCTCACGTTCGACTCCGCCGCCGTGCGGGAGCTGACCGCTCTCGACAACGCCGGGTGGCTCGACGAGCCGGTGGCGGAGACCGTGGCGCTGATCGAGGACCTGGCGGCGCTGGACGTGCCGCTCGCGCTGCTGTCGAACGCGCCCTCGACGTTCGCGAGGCTGGCGGAGGAGGTGCCGTGGGCCGGTCACTTCCGGCACCTGGTGTTCTCCGGCGACCTCGGCTTCGCCAAGCCCGACGCGGCCATCTGGGAGCACACGTCGTCCGTGATCGGGTCGTCGGACGTGATCTTCCTCGACGACCGGCAGTCCAACGTGGAGGGTGCGGCCGCCGCCGGCTGGGACGCCCGGCTGTGGACGTCAGCCCTTGCTGCGCGCGCTCAGCTCCGCACGGAGTTCCGCGATCTCGGCGCGTAGGTTCCGCAGCTCCCGCGCGGTCTCCTGCTCGGCGTCCTCGACGCCGCGCAGCTTCTCGACGAGCCAGCTCGCGATCGTGCCGGTGATGACACCGAGCAGCGCGATGCCGCCGACCATCAGCAGTCCGGCGACCAGGCGCCCCTCACCCGTGACGGGGTAGCGGTCGCCGTACCCGACCGTCGACATGGTCGTCAGCGTCCACCACAACGCGTCGCCGAACGTGGTGATGCTGGCGTTTTCCGCGTGCCTTTCGGCGTCCAGCACGGCGAGGCTCGCACAAAACGCGACGATGGTCGTCACACCCGCCACGTAAATGCCGACCCGTTGTCTGATCTTGTGCTGGAACTTCTCGTTGAGCAACGTGACAACGGTGATCAACCGCAGAACGCGGAGCTGCCGGACCATCGGCAGAATGACCGCGGCAAGATCGAAAAGATGCGTTCTGAGGAACTTCACCTTGTTCTGCGCCAGCGTCAGCCTCGTGATGAACTCGGCCGCGAACAGGAGCCAGACCAGCCACAACACGATCTCCAACGGCACGTGCATCGCGCCGTGGTCGTCGAACACCTGCCAGGCGTAAGCGGCGAGGAAGAGCAGGGCGAGTGCCGTCAACGGCCACTCGACCTTCCTCTCCCACCGCTCGAGGCGTGCCTCGTCCGCCAGCAACACTGCCCCATGGTGAGCGGTGTGCAGGAATTAATCCAGGGTCATCTCTTGGATTTGACCGCGCCGTAAGCCGCGGTGCCTGCGAGGAGTAGTCCCCCAATCACAGCGAGCCAGAAAAGTCCTTTCACCACGGCCCCGACGACGGCGAGCAGGATCCAGACCGCCACCAGCCACCCGATGATCGCCCACATGCGACCTCCCCTCTGCTGCCTGAACGCCCCGCCGCCCGGTTTTGTTGCGACGCGGCTCGCAGTTCAGGGTCACAGCCAGGCCTTCAGCCGCCGCAGCGCCTCCTCCACGTCCTGCGTGGCCCCGGCGAACGACATCCGCACGAAGTGGTGCCCGTCCACGGGGTCGAAGTCGACGCCGGGCACGATCGCCACACCCGTGTCGTCCAGGAACCGCCGGCAGAACGCCATCGAGTCGTCCGTCAGGTGCCGCACGTCCGCGTAGACGTAGAACGCCCCGTCCGCAGGCGCGAGCTTGTCGATGCCGAGGTTCGTCAACCCCTCCAGCAACAGGTCCCGGTTCACCTTGTACCGCTGGAGGTGCAGCGCCGTCTCGGCGTAGGAGTCCTCGTGGAACGCCTGCACCGCCGCGTACTGCGCCAACGCCGGCGGACACAGCGTGAAGTTGCCCGTCAGGCAGTCCACGGCCCTGCGCAGCCGCTCCGGCAACAACATCCACCCGAGCCGCCACCCGGTCATCGCGAACGCCTTCGAGAAGGAGTTGACCACGATCGCGTCCCGGCTCGTCTCCCACGCACACCGCAACGGCTCGCCGTAGCTGATCCCGTGGTAGATCTCGTCGCTGATCAGCTGAACCCCGTTGCCCGCACACCACCGAGCGATCGGCGCGACGTCGGCCGCCGTCCCGGTCGGGTTGGCCGGACTGGCCACGATCACACCCTTGAGCCCGGGATCCAGCATCTCGACCGTGGGCTGGAACCGCGTCTCCGGCCCGCACGGCAACTCGACGACCTCACACCCCAGCGCCTTGAGGATGTTGCGGTAGGCCGGATACCCGGGCCGCGCCAGCGCCACCCGGTCCCCGGCGTCGAAGGCCGCGAGGAACGCCAACGTGAACGCCCCCGACGACCCGGTGGTCACCACCACGTCGTCCGCGGACACGTCAAGGTCGTACTGCCGCCCGTAGTGCCCGGCGATCGCCTGCCGCAACTCGAGGATGCCGAGCTGCTCGGTGTACCCCAACGCCTGCTCGCCCAACGCCTTGACGGCAGCCTCGCGCACGGGCAACGGCGCAGGACTCGACGGCTGCCCGGCGGCCAGGGAGATCACGTCCCCGTGCGTGCGCTGCCTGCGAGCGGCGGCGGACAACACGTCCATGACGTGGAAGGGCGGGACGTCGGCACGGGCAGCCACGGTCAGCATGCCGCCAGGCTAACTCCCCTGCACGCGGTGAGGCCCCCGACCGAGCGCGGCGCCACACCCCGGCCGCCCGGCCACGCCGCCGCAGGTCGAGCTGCGGCAGGCCGAGCCGCCGCAGGCCGAGCCGCTGCAGGCCGAGCCGTCGCAGCACTCCTTCATCCTCTGCGCACACGTCCCCTCGCCCCGACCGCCACCTCCGGTCCGCAACCCCCCGCGCTTCCGCATATGCGGGAGAAACAAAACAGCGTTTCAGGACATCGACCACCCGACAGGGTGTGGACAACTGAAACCCGGCACATTTCCGTCACGACCTATCGGACGGAGAAGTGCCGGGTTCCGGACAAAGCTCACCCGATCAAGCGAAGGCTAATACCCTTGGTAGCCGCCGCCTTGGGCCATTGCCTTCAGACCGGGGTGGCCTTCGAAACCGCCGTAGCGCGAGAACGTGTAGCGGACACCGGCGATGATGTTGTCGACCGGGTTCCAGATGTCGTCGTGGCCGGGCAGTTTGTGCGCGTTGAACGTCGAGTCGATGCACTGCATCAAACCCTTGGAAGGCGTGCCCGCCTGGGCGTTGGAGTCCCAGAGGTTGATGGCGTGCGGGTTGCCGCTCGACTCCTTTTCGATGATCTTCCAGATCTCGTCGATGTTCTCCTCGGTGACCGGGATGCCGTTGGCCTGGAGGATCTTGATGGCCTCGCGGATCCACTCCTCGACGTTGCCGGGAGGCGGGCTGCCCGAGGGCGGGCCACCGCTGGGACCGAGGCCACCCATACCGCCACCGCCACCGCCACCACCTCCGCCGGAACCACCGCCGGAAGCGCCACCGCCACCGCCTCCTCCGCCGCCACCGTGATCAGCGGCGGCCGGCCTGGGTTGCGGTTCGACGGGCGTGGCGGAAGACGCCTTGGTCGAGTCGTCGGGCGGTGGGGTCGGTGCCCATTCGACCGGCTTGTTCGGGGTGGGGGTGAACGGCTGCGTGTTCGGGTCCGGGACGGACGAGAACTTCGGCGCGAGGGCGCCGGGGCGGCCCTTCAAGGCGCCGGCGGCGGACGACACCGCGTTTTCCGCTTGGGAGACAACGGGGTTCGCGTCAGCCAGGGCTTCGGCGCAGTAGCCGCGGATGATGCTGTCGACGTCCTCCCGCGGCTGGTTGTGCAGCTGCTGGCGGGTCTGCCGGGCGCGGCTCAGGAGGGTTTCGCAGATGCGGCTCATCGAGGACTTCGCGGTTTCCAACGCGTTCGCGGCCGCCTCCAGGTCGGCCGCGGCGCCGTTGAGCGCGTCGGTCATCGAGGTGCCGCACTTCGTCACGTTGCCCATGTAGGCGACGAAGCCGTCGGCGGACGTGCCCTGCCAGGCGCCGTCGAGCTGGCTGACCGACCTCTGCAGGACGTTGGTCTGGTCGCCGCACTTGCCCGCCGCCTGCTTCCAGCGGTTCGCGATGTCGCGCACGGCCTGGGGTTGTGCGGTCTCGACCTTGTCCGCGAGCGCGGCCAGTTCCGCGCCGCCGGGCAACGCCGCGACTTCGTCCATCGCGCTCACGTCACACCGCCCTCATGGAGTTCTTGTTGGCTTCCTCGACGTCGTGGACGGAGGTCTGGATCGCGTCGAGAGCGCTCTCGACCTTGCGCAGCACCTTCTCGGCCGCCTCGAACTCCTGCGCGCCCGCCTGGTCCATCGCGCTCACCGCGCTCGAAACGGCGCCGGATGCGCCGAGTTTTCCGAAGATTTCCGGATTGCCGTACTGGTTGGAAAAGCCGTCACCGATCGCGCCGAATTGTCCGGCTTGACTGCTCACGGTCGTTCGGCACTGTTCCATGGCTTCGGTGTTGAACTGCGTCACAGCCACGCGCGCCTACCCCCTCAACGTCTGCTCGACGACCTTAGAACGAATGGCACCGGGTGGTGCGCCGATTCGCTCTTTCGAGACGGCGGTGCCCGCCCGCCGAGTTCGACGGGCGGGCACCAACGGAGGTTCCGCGTTCAGACTTCTTGCAACAGTTCCCAGACGGCACTCGCGAGCCGGTGGTTGTCGACGGGCGTGATCGTGCACCACTGACGGCCGTCGCTGCTCGGCTTGAGCTGGCGGAGATAGCGGCCGTTGTGGGTGTCGTGGAAAGAAACCACGCGTCCGGCGCGCCTTCCGTTGCGCTGCACGCCGAACTGACCGCGCGTGGACATGCCGTCGAGCATCCCGGCGAGCTCCTGGGCGTCACCGAGGCGCATGCCCTGCCGCTCCAGCATCGTGATCATGCGCTGTGCGTCGAGGCCGACGTTCTTGGCGGCGGCCACCAGTTCGTCGTACGGCATGCTGATCGACCGCCCGAACCCGGCGGGCATCTCACCGGCGACGGACACGGCCGCCTCGGCGAGCGCCGTGCCGCGCGCCTCGATCAGCCACATCTCGTCGCGGTCCTGCACGGCGAGGATCGCCTCGTCGCCGATCGCCGCCGCGAGGCCGCTGATCTGCCGGTCGGCCCAGATCCACAGGTCGATGGACACCTGCGGGTTCGCGAGCAACGCGAACCCGTCGGCGAGCTCCGGCACCACCCGGCCGTTGGCGGCGAGGCCGCGCGCCTCGAGCGACTCCCAGGCCCGCTTCACCACCTCGAACTTCTCGGTGTGGGTGACGGAGGGAATCCGCGTGTCCAGCGCGACGTGCGCGGCCGGGAGGCGTTGCGCCTCCCAGACCACGGCGAACTCCACTGTGGACAGAACCACAGAACCTGGTGCGCTCAAGGGATCTACTTGTCCTTCGGGTCTTCGCCGATGACGGACTGAACCACCATGCGGTCATCACCGAACATCTCGTCGGAGTCGACGCCGTACTTGCGCACGTGCTCGCCGTCCTCCTCGCCCTCGCCCCTGGCGGCGCTCGCCGCGGGAGACATGAGCGGCCCGGCACCCTTGCCACCGACGGCACCCTTGCCGGCCGCGGCCGCACCGGCGCGGTTCGCCTCGGGCCCGACACCGGCGGCACCGCCGGGCGTCATCGCACCCTTGCCGGCCGCACCGGTCCCACCTGCACCGGGACCGCCGGCGCCACCGGCACCGCCGCCGCCACCCTTGCCTGCACCGATCGTGCTGGGCGCACCCTTCGGCCCGGCGGGCGCGATGGGCGTCTTGGGAGCCTGGCTGGGCCCGCGGCCACCGCCGACGACCTGAGCCCCGCGCGCACCACCCGTGGTGCCGGCGAGACCGGCAGCCGCAGCCGCCGCGGCCGCCACACCGATCGACGGGACGCCGAAGGGCTTGGGCAGACCGGGACCGGCCGCGATCGGGCCCTGCGTGCCGGTGCCCGGGAGGACGCCGGTGCTGTTGCCGGGGATGCTGGGCGTGGGGCCGAGCGGGACGCCGGGCGAGCCGGGGCTGCCGGGCGAGCCCGTGAAGCCGGGGCCGCCGCCGGTGATGCCCGGGGTGCCGCCCTGGGGCAGGCTGACCGGGGGGCCGACGGGCGTGGAGACGGCGGCGCTGGCGACCACGATGTCCGGGGCCTGCTGCGGCGCGCGGAAACCGTTCAACGCGCCCTGGCTGCCCGTCTGGTAGCCGTTCAGGGCGTCGATCGCCTGCTGGCGAGCCCTGTTCGTGGCCTCGACCTCGGCGGCGTGGTCGGTCTCGATGCCGAAGAAGCCCGCGCCCTTGTCGAACAGGTTCCGCTCGGTGTCACCCATCAACGCCTGCTGGTTCGGCGAGTTGTTGCGGGCGCTGCTGGTGCTTTCGCCCTGACGAGCGATCGCGTCGGAGTTCTGCACGGTCGACTTGTTCGCGTTGGTGAGGCCCTCGGCCGTGACCGAGGTCTTCTCCTGGGCCTGCTCACCCGCGGCACCGTGCCAGTTGATGCCGAGCGCCTTCAGCTGGGTCCGCAGGGTGTCGTCGACGTCCTCGAGACTGCCCGCCAGATCGCGCAGCGCGTTGGAGGCGTCGGCGAACTTGTGCGCGAGCGAGCCGGAGCCGAGCCTGCGGACCTCGTTCGCCAGTTCCTCGTTCGACCAACCGTCGAAGTTCCAGTCGTTCAGCTCACGATAACCGGACATGCCTCCCCCTCACTTCAGCGTCTTGAGAGTCTCGAGCGCCAGCGAAGCGGCTTTTTTCGCGTTGGCACACAGCTGCTGCTGCGACTCGTCCTTCTTCACGCGCGGCTTGTAGCTCACGTAGAGCTGCTGGCCTTCCGCGACGTCGACGGCGACCGCGCAGTCGACCTTTTCGGCGCCGATGAACGTGATCTCGGCCGCGCCGTACCCGGTGACGTCGACCAGTTTCGCCGCCACGTTGCCGCTGCCTTCGAGCCAGTAGTCGATGCCCTTGTTGGTAGCGGGGAGAACGATGTAGCTGTAGTTGTTCCCGTTCTCGTAGAAACAGCCGGGCTGCTTCTTGTCGTCGACGGATTCGAACTGGTCAGGAACGGTCGTCGCGACCTTGACCTCCGCCATCTGAGCCGCGGTGAGCAGTTTGCACGCGTCGACGCCGTCGACCTTGAGCTCCGCGGGACGCTGAGGGGCGGACCCCTGCTGCTGCGAGGTCGAGGTGGGCGTTCCCGTCGCGGTGGGTTTGCCCGCGACGTCGGTCCCGCACGCCGAAAGGGCCGCGAGAAGAACGGCCGCGGAAACGAGACCGGTGGAAGTCCTGCTCACAGCTGCTTTCCGAACGTCGAAGTGATCTCATCCTCGGTGAACCCGTACTGCTTGGCGGCCTCGCGCAATTGCGAGGACAACGCGTCGAGGCTGGCGACATAACTGTCGACACGCCCCGCATAAGTGTCGGAGCCACCGACCAGACGGCTGTTCCAGGCAGCGGCGATGTCCGCTCCGACCTTGCCCTCGGCCCCCTCGCCGGCCTTGATCTTCAGGTTCTCGGTGGCGCGCTCGAGCGCACGGCTCAGCACGCTCGCCTGGTCCTGGATGATCTTGCCCGCCTGGAGGATGTTGTCCTTGTTGACCTCGAACTTCTGCGTGCCTCCGCCCGCCAGGTTGTCCGACACCCTGTCCATGACCGAGTTGGCCGCCCTCAGCGCGGTGACCGCACCGGCGATCGCGCCACCGGCCACTCCCGCAGCGGCACCGAGAACGGCATCCGCCCCCGCGTTCTCCTGTGTCACGACGTCCTACCCCCGTACGGTTGGTAACGGTTCGGTCCCGCTTCGCAGGCTACCAACGCCCACGTAAGACGCACCTGTAGTTGGACGAAGACCACCCTTCGTCGGTTCCACGTCACTCCGCGTGGAAACCGGAATGGTGCTGGTGAGGCCCAGGCGACCGGATCGGGCACGAGAAGTCGGGTGAGGGTGCGCGGAGGCCCATAGCGTTGGGGACGTGCTGGAACGACTCAACGAGGCCATGGCCCGCATCGAGGAGGACCTCGGGCGGGAGGTCGACGTCAAGGGGCTCGCGCGGATCGCGGGAACGAGTGAATACCACTTCCGGCGGATGTTCAGTGCGCTCGCGGGGCTTCCGCTCAGCGAGTACATCAGGCGCCGGCGGCTCACCATGGCGGCGAGTGAGGTCCTCAGTGGACAGGACTCCTTGCTCGACATCGCCGTCCGGTGGGGTTACGGGTCCAACGAGGCCTTTGCGCGGGCCTTCAAGGCCATGCACGGGATCGGGCCGCAGGAGGCCCGGGTCACGAAGAAGGCGTTGCAGTCGCAGCAGGTTCTCACGTTCAGGCTGGTTGTCGAGGGGAGTACGAGCATGGAGTACCGGATCGTCGAGAAGGACGCGTTCCAGGTCGTGGGGCGGGGGACGCGGGTGCCGCTGGTGCACGTGGGGATGAACCCCGCGATCGTCGAGTTCGTCAAGGGCATCGGGATGCCGGCGCTGGAGCGGATCAAGGAGCTGGGTGACGGGGAGCCGGCCGGGATGCTGGCGCTCACCTACGACCAGGAGGGGGTCGAGGAGGGTTCGATGCTCGGCTACTTCCAGGGGGTGGTGAGCAGCCGGGAGGTGCCGGAGGACCTGGAGTCGCTCACGGTGCCGAAGCACACGTGGGCGGTGTTCAAGGCCGAGGGGCCTTATCCCGAGACCATCCAGTACCTGTGGCGGGACGTCTACACGCAGTGGTTCCCGTCCAACAGCTACGAGAGCGTCGACGGGCCGTCGATGCTGCACACGCGGATCGACGGCGAACGGGCCGAAGCGGAGTTGTGGATCCCCGTCACCAGCTGAGGACGAGGCGTTCCATCACGTCCCGCAGTTCCAGGACCGAAAGCCAGGAGTCGGGGACCACGGCGACGCCGTCCCTCGCTCCCAGGATGTTCCCGCAGATGGAACCCGTCGAGTCGCTGTCACCCGAGTGGTTCACGGCGAGGCGGATCGCCGAGGGGAAGTCCGGCGCGACCAGCGCGGCGTGCAGGCCGATGGCGAGGGCCTCCTCGCCCACCCAGCCGCCGCCGAGTTCGGACTCGATCTCCTCCGGCGTCAACGGCCCGAGGCCCATCACCTTGTCCAGCAACGAGGTCTGCTCCTCGTGGCCTTCCCAGCGGACCAGTTCGGCACGCGCGACGGCGACGGCCGACGGCAGGTCCGCACCGGCGAGAAGGGCCTGCACGATCACCGCCAGGGCGCCTGCGGACAGGTAGCCGCTCGGGTGGTGGTGCGTCATGCGGGCCGTGCCCACGGCCAGTTCGAAGACCTCGCGCACGTCTTGCGACCAGACGGCGACGGGGGCGGCGCGCATGACGCCGCCGCAGCCCTTCGAGTCGTTCTTCTCGTTGTGCTTCAACGCGGTGATGCACGTGTGGCCCGGCGCCCGCCTCAAGTGCAGGCGCCGGTCCGCCACGAGCCAGCCGTCGGGAGCGACCTCCGGGCCGCCCTGCGTGTGCAGCCAGCGCCCGTAGGCGGCCCGCACGGTCAGCAGCGGGTCGACGCCGTGCTGCCGGGCGAGCAGGAGGCCTTCGAGGGTGAACAGCACCATCTGGGTGTCGTCGGTGATCTCCAGCGAGGGCAGGTCGACGACGCCTCGGGGACCGTGCTGGCGGCGGATCACGTCGATCGACGAGAACTCGACCGGCGCTCCGAGGCCGTCGCCGACGGCCCCGCCCAGCACGCACCCCAGCAGGCTCATGGCAGCGTGATCTTCCCGTCGACGGCCTTCGAGGCGATGTCCGAGCGGTGGTGCGAGCCGGTGAGGTGGATCTCCGCGACGCGCTTGTAGGCGCGCTCGCGGGCCTTCGCCAGCGACTTGCCGGTGCCCACGACCGACAGCACGCGGCCACCGGACGAGACGACGGCGCCGTCCTCGCGGCGGCGCGTGCCGGCGTGCAGGACGCCCTCGGCCTCGGAGCCGGTGATCACGTCACCGGTGCGCGGCCGGTTCGGGTAGCCCTCGGCGGCCACCACGACGGTCACGGCGTAGCCGTTCTCCCACTCCAGGGCGGGCAGCTCGGAGAGCGTGCCGTTGGCGGCGGCGAGGAACAGCGCGGAGATCGGCGACTTCAGCAGGGCCAGGACGGACTGCGTCTCCGGGTCGCCGAAGCGGCAGTTGAACTCGATGACCTGCACGCCGGACGACGTCAGCGCCAGGCCCGCGTACAGCAGGCCGACGAACGGCGTCTCGCGGGCGCGCAGCTCGTCGACGACGGGCTGGACGCACCGGGAGACGATCTCCTCGACGAGCCCGTCGGGAGCCCACGGCAGCGGCGCGTAGGCGCCCATGCCACCGGTGTTCGGGCCCGCGTCGCCGTCGCCGACGCGCTTGAAGTCCTGCGCGGGGATCAGCGGCACCACGGACACGCCGTCGGTGACGCAGAACAGCGACACCTCGGGTCCGTCCAGGAAGGACTCCAGCAGCACCGGGTGACCGCCGTCGAGCAGCGTCATCGCGTGCGCGCGGGCGGCGGCCAGGTCGGACGTCACCACGACGCCCTTGCCGGCGGCCAGGCCGTCGTCCTTCACGACCCAGGTCGGGCCGAAGCGCGCCAGGGCGGCGTCGAGGCGCGCCGGGTTGTCCACGACCTCGCTGTGGGCGGTCGGCACCCCCGCGGCGTTCATGACGTCCTTGGCGAACGCCTTGGACCCCTCGATGCAGGCGGCGGCCTTGGACGGGCCGAAGCACGGGATGCCGAGAGCGCGGACCGCGTCAGCGGCCCCGACGACCAGGGGTTGTTCGGGGCCGATGACGACGAGGTCGGCCTTCCACTCCTTCGCGAGGGTGGCGACCGCCGAGGCATCCGCGACGTCGACGCCGTAGATCTCGGCGTGTCCCGCGATACCCGCGTTGCCCGGCGCGCACGCCAAAGCAGTCAGCTGCGGGTCGCGTGACAACGCGAGGACAAGGGCATGCTCACGGGCTCCAGACCCGATGACCAGGACGCGCACGATGCCTGAGCGTAGTTCAGCCGAGCGCCTGCTTCGCCCCAGGGTGCAGCGGGACGGGGTCGGAGGAGGCGGCCTTGGCCCTGTCGACGTCCTTCACGGCCGGGTGGACCTTCTCCAGGTCAGCCTTCTTGTCGAAGATCAGCTTGGTCACCGCGCACGCGTTGTTGGCCGCGAAGTCCTCGCGCACGAGCAGCAGGTTCGGTACCACGATCGTGGGAACCTCGGCCACGCCGTAGGTCGCGGCCGGGATCGGCGCGGTGTCGTACACCGGGCTGATCTTCTTCATCTCCGGCAGCTGCGGGGTGATGTCGAGGAACTTCACCCTGTCCTTCAGGGACGTGGTGATGTCGGTGATCTGCGGCGTCGGCAGGCCGCCCGACCAGATGAGGCCGTCGATGCTGCCGTCCTTCATGCCGTCCGCGGTCTTGGTGAGGTCGAGGCGCTGCGCCTGCACGTCGGTGTCGATGTTCAGCCCGGCCGACTTGAGCAGGCGTCCCGCGATGACCTCGGTGCCGGACTTGGGCGAGCCGGTCGAGATCCGCTTGCCCTTCATGTCGGCCACGGAGTTGATGCCGGAGTCCGCCCGGACGAGCACCTGCGTGTAGTTCGGGTAGATCCGCGACAACGCCGCGATCTTCTGCTTCTGCCCGTTGAACGCCCCGGTGCCGTTGACGGCGTCCGCGGCGGTGTCGGCCAGCGAGAACGCGATGTCGTACGTGCCGCTGACGAGCTGCTGGATGTTCTGCACGGACGCGCCCGTTTCCGCGGACGACGCCTTGAGCTTCGAGTTGTCGCTGATCAGCTTGGCCAGGCCACCGCCGACCACGAAGTACACGCCGCCGGAGTTGCCGGTCGCGATCGTGATCCGCCCGTCGGACGCCTCGCAGGACGCTCCGCCACCGGAGGCGTCCGGTGTGGTGGGTGTGCGTTTGCCGCCACACCCGGAGACCACCAGCGCCAATGCGATCGCACCGATCGCGTACTTACGCAGCTGCATCACGAACCCTCCCACGGGTGACCAGGTGTACCGCGACGGCCACCACGAGGAACCCGGCCCCGATGGCGATCGTCCACGGCTGCAGGTAGAGCAGGAACAACGCGGCCGGCACGCACAGCGCGCGTTCCGGCCAGCGCGCGGGACCGAACAACCAGCCGCCGGTCAGCACGGCGAGCGCGGCGACGCCCAGCGCGGACGCCCCGAACGCCCACACCGAGTCGAGCAGCGGCCCGCGCAGCAGCAGGGCGGAGCCCGCGTCGGTCAGCACGAACGCCAGCGGCACGAGGAACGCCGGCAGCGTGTACTTCCACGTCTGCCACATCGTCTTCATCACGTCGCCGCCGGTCAGGGCCGCCGCGGCGACCGCGGCCAGCGCCGTCGGCGGTGTCACCTCGGACAGCACCGCGTAGTAGAAGATGAACATCGCGGTCTCGGCCGGTTCGACGCCGAGCGTGATCAACGCCGGCCCGATGACGACCCACGAGATGATGAACGACGCCGTCACGGGCACGGCCAGGCCGAGCACCGACACCGCGACGGCCGCGAACACCGCCGTCAGCATCAGGACCACGACCTCGGACGACGACAGCAGCGACGCCAGGTCGACCAGCGACCCGGCGAGCGCCTGCCCCAGGCCGGTCTTGGTGATGGTCGAGGTGATCACACCGGCCGCCGCGCAGACCGCGATCACGGGGAACGCCGAGCGCACCCCGGTCGACAGCGCGTCGGCGACCAGCCGCAGCCAGTCACGCCGGTGGTTGATCAGCGCGAAGAGCGCCGCCACGGCGGTCGCGTAGACGACGGCCCGGTAGACCGGGATGTCCAGCGCCAGGAAGACGATGATGATCCCGAGCGACAGGAAGTGGTACCAGCCGAGCTTGAGCACGTCGAGGAAGCGGGGCGCGTCCACGTCGACCGGCTTCGCGCCGAACCGCCGCGCGTCGGCCTCGACCGCGAGCGCGATGCCGAGGTAGTACAGCAGCGTCGGGATGATCGCCCAGATCAGCACCGACAGGTACGAGACCTGCAGGTACTCGGCGATGATGAACGCTGCCGCGCCCAGCGTGGGCGGCGACAGGATCGCGCCGATGCCGGAGGCCGCGAGCAGCCCGCCCGCGTTCTCCTTGGGGTACCCGGCCTTCTGCAGCATCGGCCACGTCACGGCGCCCAGCGACACCGTGGTCGCCGTGCCCGAGCCCGAGACCGTGCCCAGCAGGAACCCGGCCGTCGCCGCGGTGCGTCCGGGTGCCGTCCGGGACTTCCTGAACGCCGCGAAGCTCACGTCGACGAAGAACTTGCCCGCACCGGACGCGTTCAGCACGGCGCCGTAGATCGTGAACAGCACGATGTAGGTCGCCGCGACGTCCAGCGGCGTGCCGTAGAACCCGCTGGCGTCGTTGAAGAAGCCGTTGATGATCTGCGGGAAGTCGACGCCGGAGTGCGCGATCGACCACGCCGGCGGCAGGAACCCGCCGTAGTAGGCGTAGGCGATGAACGCGAGGCACACCGCCGGGAGCACCCAGCCGGTCGTGCGCCGGCACGCCTCCAGGACGAGCACCAGCAGCACCGAGCCCGCGAGGACGTCGAGCGTCGTGAGCTGGCCCTGCCGGTTCAGGAACTCGTCGTAGCCCCCGAACAGCGGGTAGGCGCCCGCCAGGAACGCGAGCCCGGCCAGCGCCCAGTCCCACCAGGGAGGCGTGTGCCCCTTGCCGTAGGCCAGGAACACCAGCGGCAGCGTCACCGCGAGAAAGATGATCAGGTAGTACTGGCTTCCCTTGGCGAACGGGAAGAACACCTGCTTCAACACGAGAAGCGCGATCAGCAGACCGGCGATCCACAGCGCCCGTTCCCACCGGGGTGAGAGCGAACGCGACGGCATCTCCTCGTCGTGCTCCGCGACGATGCGGGCGAGGTCCGGGTTGGCCACGGACCGACCGTACTGTGGGGCCGGTCACAGGCGTAGAGGATCATTCCAAAGGAACTGCAAAGAGTCCCGGCGACCGTCCACACGGCACGCGCAGGACAGTGCTGCCGCCGTTGCGCAGAATGAGCGGCATGATCGGGCCTGAACTGCTGCTGCTGTTGCTCGGTGCGCTGGTCGTCACGTCCGTCGCACGGCGCCTGAACTGGTCGGCGCCGCTGGTGCTGGTGGCGGTCGGGCTCGTGGTCTCGTTCCTACCGGGCGTGCCGGAGTTCGAGCTGGACCCGCACCTCATCCTGCTGGTGGTGCTGCCGCCGCTGCTCTACAGCGCGGCGCTCGACAGCTCCTACCTGAACATCCGCGCGAACCTGCGGCCCATCGGCCTGCTCGCGGTCGGGCTGGTGCTGTTCACGACGCTCGTCGTCGGCGTCACGGCCAAGCTGGTCTTCCCGGAGATGCCGTTCGCGGCCGCGCTGGTGCTGGGTGCCGTGGTGGCGCCGCCGGACGCCGTGGCGGCGGTGGCGATCGGGCGCAAGCTCGGCCTGCAGCGCCGGGCGATGACGTTGCTGGTCGGCGAGAGCCTGATCAACGACGCCACCGCGCTGACGGCGTTCAAGGTCGCGGTGGCGGCCGCGGCGGGCGCCGCCATGCACCCCGTCGAGGGCGTCGGCCTGTTCCTCCTGGTCACCGCGGGTGGCATCGCGGTCGGGCTGGTCGTCGGCGTCGTGGTCAGGTTCCTGCGCAAGCGGCTCTGCGAGGGCGTGCTGGAGAGCGCGCTGGGGCTGCTCGTGCCGTTCGGCGCGTATCTGCTCGCCGAGGAGGCCGCGCACGTCTCGGGCGTGCTCGCGGTCGTCGTCGCGGGCCTCTACATCGGCCACCACTCGCCGCGCGGCAAGTACTCGACGCGGCTGCAGGACGCCGCGGTGTGGAAGGCGCTGGACGCGTTGCTGGAGGCGTTCGTCTTCGCGCTGATCGGCCTGCAGGTGTCCGCGATCATCCGCGACGTCGACCTGGACGCCGCCCTGCTGCTCGGTGCGGGCGCGGTGCTGCTCGCGACGATCCTGGCCCGGTTCGCCTGGATGTACCCGGCCACGTACGTCCCCAGGTACCTGTCGAGGCGGTTGCGCGAGCGCGAACGGCCACCGCACCTCGGGCAGGTGACGGTGATCGCGTGGGCCGGCATGCGCGGTGTCGTGACGCTGGCCGCGGCGGCCGCGATCCCGGAGAACGTCCCCGGCCGTGACGTCATCCTGTTCTGCGCGTTCGTGGTCACGGTCGCGACCCTGCTGTTGCAGGGCCTGACGCTGCCGTGGGTCATCAACAAGATCGGCTTCGAGGGCGACGACGCGCGCCAGGACGCCCTGGCCGAGGCGCAGGTGCAGCACCGGGCGGCGCAGGCCGCGGTCACGAGGCTCGACCAGGAGACCGAGGACGTCCCCGACCACGTGCGCGACCAGCTGCGTTCCCTCGCCGAGCACCGGGGCAACGCGGCCTGGGAACGGCTCGGGCGCCAGGAGCAGGAGAGCCCGGCGGCCGCGTACCGCAGGCTGCGCCGGGTCATGCTCGGCGCCGAACGTGACGAGTTCGTCAGGGCCCGCGACGCCGGGGAGATCGACGACGAGGTGCTGTTCCGGGTGTTGCGCGAGCTGGACCTGGAAGAAGCCGCACTGTCCCGTGAGTAACCGTTCACCTGCTTTTCGTGTTGCGATGCTTGGGTGCGCTTCCAACACGGAATGGGAGGTCGAACGATGCATCGGAGAGGTCTGGCCGCTGTAGTACTCGTCTTCGCGGGTGCGGTGGTGGCGTCCCTGCCCTCCGCGTCGGCACACGACGACAAGGGCCCGATCGTCATCGGGCACCGCGGCGCGTCGGCGTACCGGCCCGAGCACACGCTCGCGGCGTACGAGCTAGCCGCGCGCATGGGTGCCGACTTCATCGAGCCGGACCTGGTGCCCACCAGGGACGGCGAGCTGGTCGCCCGGCACGAGAACGAGATCGGGGGCACGACGAACGTCGACACCAAGCCCGAGTTCGCCGACCGCAGGAAGACCAAAACGATCGACGGCGCGGCCGTCACGGGCTGGTTCACCGAGGACTTCACGCTCGCCGAGCTGAAGACGTTGCGCGCCAAGGAACGCATCCCGGCGATCCGCCCGCGCAACACCCTCTACGACGGCCGTTTCGAGGTGCCGACGCTGCAGGAGGTCGTCGACCTGTCGAAGCGCCTGTCGCGCGAGCTGCGCCGCGAGATCGGCATCTACCCGGAGACCAAGCACCCGACGTACTTCCAGTCGATCGGTCTCGCGCTGGAGCCGAAGCTCGTCGACGTGCTGAACCGCAACGGCCTCAACCGCCGCGGCGCCAAGGTCTACGTGCAGTCGTTCGAGGTCGCGAACCTCAAGGAGCTCAACAGGTCGCTGCGCGTGCCGATCGTGCAGCTGGTCAACGCCTCCGGCGCGCCGTACGACTTCGTGAAGGCCGGCGACAAGCGCACCTACGCCGACCTGGTCACCCCGGCCGGTCTGCGCGAGATCAGGTCGTACGCGGACGGCGTCGGCCTCGCCAAGGACGTCATCGTCCCGCGGGACGCCAACGGCTTTCTGAAGGCGCCGACCACGGTGGTCAAGGACGCGCACAGGACCGGTTTGACCGTGCACGCCTGGACGTTCCGCAACGAGAACTCGTTCCTGCCCGCGGACTTCCGGTCCTCGACCGACCCGGCCGCGTACGGCCGGGCCTTCGAGGAGTACGAGCTGTTCTTCGCGCAGGGCGTCGACGGCGTGTTCGCGGACAACCCCGACACGGCCGTCGAGGCCAAGGTCAAGCGGTAGCGAGTGCGAGCGTGCGGTCCCCGTCGAGCAACCCGCGTTGCTTCAGCAGGGGCCGCACGCCCTCACCGAACCAGTACGCCTCCTCCAAGTGCGAGTAGCCGGAGAGCACGAACTGCTCGATCAGGTCGGCGACCTCGGCGTGCGAGCCCACCAGCGCCGTTCCGGCACCCCCGCGCACGAGCCCGACGCCCGCCCACAGGTTCGGGTGGATCTCCAGCCCGCGCACGCCACGGCTGAGGTCGCCGCCGTGCAGGGCCAGCATCCGTTGCTGACCAACGGATTCCGACGCGCCCAGCTGTTCCTGGGCCTTGGCCACCGCGGCCGGGTCCAGCGCGTCGAGCAGCTTCGCGGCCACCGCCCACGCCTCCGCCGAGGTGTCCCGGCTGATCGTGTGCAGCCGGATGCCGAACCGGATGGGCCGGTCCGTCAGCGCCCGCACCCGCGCGATCTTCCCGGCCACGTCGGCCGGCGGCTCGCCCCAGGTCAGGTAGACGTCGGCCCGTGCGGCGGCCACCGGCAGGGCCGCGTCCAGCGGCGGGCCGGAGGTGAACGTGGACCACTCGAGCCTGTGCGGGAAGTCGTTCAGCAGTCCGGCGGCGGTGAGCACGCGGTGCCGAGCGCGATCCGCAGTCCCATCAGGGTTTGCGGCACCGCGGACGGCAGCACGACGTGCACGACCCGTTCGAAGCGGCTGTACCCGAGCACGCGGGCGGCCTCGACCAGGCCCGGATCGGTCTGCCGGATGCCCGCGTGCAGGTTGAGGTAGAGCGGGAACGCCACACCGGCCGCGACGAGCGCCGGCTCGGGTTCCTCACCGATGCCGAACCACAGGATGAACAACGGGATCAGGCCGAGGTGCGGCAGTGTCCGCAGCATCTGCACCGGCGGGTCGAGCACTGTCTCACCCCACCGGGAAAGGCCCGAGACAAGGCCCAGGGCAATCCCGGTGAAACTGCCTATCAGGAATCCGAAGAACACGCGCGTGATGGACACCGCGAATGCTTCACCCAATTGGCCGTCGGCGATCAGCTCACCGGCGGTTCCTGCGACGGTGAGCGGAGACGCGAGTTCGTCGGGCGGGAGAACACCCGTTGAGCTGGCCAGTTGCCACAGCAGAACCAGCGATCCAGCGCAGCGGCAGCCTCAACTTCCGCGCCGGCACAGGCGTCGCGGATTTCGGCCGTGCGGCCACTTCCGCCGTGGACGAGGTCATGGGCGGAAGTACAGGCGAGCCCGCGAGACGAGTCAACGACGCCCAAATCATGAAAATGCGTCGCACAGCGAGATGTTCTCCGCACGGAGATATTTCCCGCCAACGGCTGAGTGACAGGGACGGCCGCAACGATCACCATGCAGGCATGCAAGAGGGGGACAGACCAAGGGTGCCTTCGGGCACCACGCTGAGGTTCGCGTCGCTGGTGCTGCTGGCGGTCGCGACGACGTTGCAGATCTTCGGCCTGTACGCGTCGGTGTGGCGGTCGCCGACCACGCTCGACTTCGCGCGGTGCCAGGTGCGGTCAGGGCTCTACCTGACCTCGACCCTGTGGGTCGATCCCGACGAGTCCAAGTGGGACAGTTATCGGGAGTGCATGGCGACGTTCCTGAACAGCAGGGCCGTCTGGCTCGCGGGCGGGCTGGTGCTGCTCTTCGCCGTGGCTCTGCTCATCTACGCGCTGCGGCCGGTGGTGTTGCGCTACCGCAGGAACCTGGCCCCCGTTCCCGAGGAGCTGGTCGAGCCGCTCGCCGCGCTGGTCGCGGAGGCCGGTCTCGCGAAGGCGCCGACGTTCCTGCTCGACCGGACGAACACCCGCACCGGCGGCGTCGCGTTCGGCACGCACCGCCGCAAGTACGTGGCGCTGAACCTCGGCATGATGGCGTTGCGGCGCATGGAACCCGAGTCGTTCCGCGCGATCGTCCTGCACGAGCTGGCGCACGTCCGCAACGACGTCACGATCACCTACGCCACGCTGGCGACCTGGCGCGCCTTCGTCCTCGTGGTGCTGACGCCGTACGTGGTCACGCTGTTCGCGCCGCTTCCGAAGGACTACGTCACCTTCACCCAGCTCTGGCACCTGGCCGTGCTCGTGCTGCTGGTGTTCGCCGCCCGCGTCGCCGTGCTGCGGGCACGGGAGAAGCACGCCGACGCGCTGGTGGTGCGCTGGACCGGCAACGCGGACCCGTACCGGGTGCTGCTGCCCGCGGGAAGGCTGCGGCGCTGGTTCGGGCACCACCCGGCGCCGGCCGGCCGTCTCGCCGTCATGCGCGACCCGGGGTCGTTGCTGCGGCCCGGCTTCTTCGAGACGCTCGGCAGTGCGCTCGCCGTGCAGATCGCGTGGTGGCACGCGGTCGGTGGCCTGCGCGAGCTGACCTGGTACCGCGAGGGCAACGAGTCGTTCCTGGTCATGAGGATCGCCTGGGCGGTGCCGGTGGCCGTGCTCGTCTGCCTGGTCGCCTGGCGCGGTGCGGCCTTCGGCCCGCGGCGCGGCACGTTCGCGCTGCCCGGTCTGGCCGTGGGCCTCGGCTTGGCGCTCGGCGACGTGCTGGACGCGCAGAACATCCTCCCCGTCACGCCGCACCGCGTCATCGCCTCGCTCGCGCTGGCGGCCACCGCGACCCTCGTGACGGTCTGGGCGGGGCACTGCGCGACGCTCGTGCGAACCCGGTGGCACGCCTGGCTCCTCGGGCTGTCGGCGGTGGTCGTCGCCTACACGTTGCTGGGCTGGTTCTACGAGGTCCGCGTGGCGCACGCGGTGTGGCGCGACAACATCGCGCCGGTGCTGGACACGCTCGACGGCACCGTGACGAAGGCCGTGGTGCTCCCGTTCCTGCTGAACTTCAACCGCGTGCTGACGGTGGCGGCGCTCGGCCTGCTGTGGCTCGTGCCGCTGGTGCTGCGCCGGGAGTTCCCCCGGACCGCCGCACTGGCCGGGGGCGTCGGCGGTCTGCTCGCGGCCGGGGCGGTGGCGTTGCTCGGCTCGGCCGGGACGCCCCTCACCGCCACGGCTTGGCAGGTCATCGCGGTCGTCGGCGTGCAGCTCGTCGTGGTGGCGGCGGCACGCGTGGACCGGGTGGGCGCGTTGCTGACGGCGTGGCTCATCGGGCTGACCGGGACGGCGGCCATCTGGCTCACCCGCCTCGACGGGTCCGAAGTGGACAGCGTGCTCGCGATGCGCCCGCACCAGGTCCTGCCGGTCCTCGGAACGGTCGCGGCACTGCTCGCGGGTGGTTACGGCCTGCGGAGGGGTTACGAGCGCTCACGGCCCGTCTGGGCGGTCGCGGTCGCTGCCCTGGGCGTGGCGGTGTCGGTGTGGCAACCGGCCGGGGACCAGGACGTGGTGGCGTTGCAGCCGCCGGCGCCCGCGGAGGCGCGGGTGAACACCGACGAGGCTGTGAACACGTGGATGTACGGCGGCGGCTGGGAGCGGCTGACCACCGTGATCAAGGCCAACGACCAGGTGTTCGCCGGCGTGCGGGCGGCGGACCCGGCCGCGATCGCGACCGGGTGCCAGGCGCTCGGCCCGGTGCTGCGGGAGGAGTTCCCGCAGCCGCCGGACGCGCAGATCGCCACGAGCTGGTCGGAGGGGTTGCGGGCGCTGGAGAACGGCGCCCGCTCGTGCCTCGTCGTCTTCCGCGACGGAGGTCCGGACGACGGCTCGATGACGAAGGAGTTCCTCAAGGGCATCGAGCAGCTGCAACGCACGCAGACGGCGCTGCTCGACGCCCAGGAGCGAGCTCTCAGCTGAGCACGTCGTGGCGCACGATCGTCTGGTCGCGGCCGGGGCCGACGCCGATCGCCGAGACGCGGGCGCCGATGATGCCCTCCAGGTACTCGACGTACGCCTTGGCGTTCGCGGGCAGCTCGTCGAACGAGCGGCAGTGCGAGATGTCCTCGAACCAGCCCGGCAGCTCCTCGTAGACCGGGACGGCGTGGTGCACGTCGGTCTGCGTCATCGGCATCTCGTCGACGCGGCGTCCGTCCACTTCGTACGCGACGCAGACCGGCACCTTCTCCAGCCCGGACAGCACGTCGAGCTTGGTGAGGAAGTAGTCGGTGATGCCGTTGACGCGGCTGGCGTAGCGGGCGATCACGGCGTCGAACCAGCCGGTGCGGCGGCTGCGGCCGGTGGTGACGCCGAACTCGCCGCCCTGCTTGCGCAGGTACTCGCCCATGTCGTCGTCGAGCTCCGTCGGGAAGGGACCGGAGCCGACGCGGGTCGTGTAGGCCTTCAGGATGCCGATCACGGTGCTGATGCGGGTCGGGCCGACGCCCGAGCCGACGGTCGCGCCACCCGAGGTCGGGTTCGACGACGTGACGAACGGGTAGGTGCCGTGGTCGACGTCGAGCAGGGTGCCCTGCGAGCCCTCCAGCACGACGATCTCGCCGCGGTCGAGCGCCTCGTTGAGCAGCAGGCGGGTGTCGGCGATGCGGTGCACGAAGTGCTGGCCGTGCTCCAGCACCTGGTCGACGACCTGGTCGGCGTCGAGCGCCTTGCGGTTGTAGACCTTGACCAGCACCTGGTTCTTGAAGTCCAGGGCCGCCTCGACCTTCTGGCGCAGGATCTTCTCGTCCAGCAGGTCCTGCACGCGGACGCCGACGCGGGCGAGCTTGTCCTGGTAGGCGGGCCCGATACCGCGCCCGGTCGTGCCGATCTTCGCCTTGCCCAGGTAGCGCTCGGTCACCTTGTCGATGGCCACGTGGTACGGCATGATCAAGTGCGCGTCCGACGAGATCAGCAGGCCGCTGGTGTCGACGCCCTTCTCCTCCAGGCCCGCGAGCTCGGTGAGCAGCACGCCGGGGTCGACGACGACACCGTTGCCGATCACGTTCTTCACACCGGGCGTGAGGATGCCGGAGGGGATCAGGTGGAGGGCGAACTTCTGGCCGTCCGGGAGGACCACGGTGTGACCCGCGTTGTTGCCGCCCTGGTAGCGGACGATCCACTGGACACGCTCACCGAGGATGTCGGTGGCCTTGCCCTTGCCCTCATCGCCCCACTGGGCACCGATCAGCACGACGGCCGGCATGTGAAACTCCAAGCGCTTGGACTGGTTCGAGCGAATGCCGGTAAGTGAGGGTAGACCAGGAGATGACCGTGCGCGGAATCGTGTTGGCCTGCGGAAACACGCAGTTGCCGATGATCGCTCAACGTGACGACGTCCACACCGTCCCGGCGCGTCCCGGCAAGGACCACGTCGACGCCCACCTGGACGCCGAACGGCTCGTCGTCGCGGGCACCGACGCCGACCTCGCGGCGGTCGCGTTGCGGTTGCTGCGCAAGGAGAAGCTCGGCTCGGTGGCCCTCGGTTACGTCCCGGTCGGCGAGTCCGCCGTCGCGGCGCTCTGGGGCCTGTCGACCGACCCCGGCCGGGCTCTCGACGTCGCCCTCAACGGTGACGTCGACCCCGTGCCGCTGGTCCGCGACGACGTCGGCGGCGTGCTGATGGGCCTCGGCGTGTTGTCACCGGTTCGTGGCGTTGGTTACAGCGACGCGGACAACGTGCTGCGCGGGCAGGCGTCCCGGATCGAGTGCACGCCCGACACGGAGGGCGGCCTCGGCCTGACGATCAGGATCATCAACAAGCGCCTGTTCGGCTCGAAGGTGAGCGAGAGCCGGCCGCGGGCGTTCCAGCTCGGCTGCCTCCCCACGACCGCCGTCCTCGACGGCCACAAGCACCCGAGGCCGGTCGACAAGTGGACCTGGTACCGCCACACCGAGGACCTGAGGCTCGTCCGAGGCGTCTAGCCGTGCGCCTGTCATTCATCTGAGCGTCACTCGAAGGCATTGCCTAATTTCAGATTGTGACCAAGGGTGGTCCCGATCACTTTCCACGAGGAAGGTCGGGACGATGTCAAAAGTCAACCGAATCCTGGGTGTCCTGGTTGCCGCCGCGGCCATCACCTTCGGTTCCGTTACCCCTGCGCTCGCGACACCGCCGAACATCCCCACCGCTGCCACCGCCAAGTCGGAGCTGGCCGGCCTGACGGTGCGCGCCGACGGCTCGATGACGGGCTACTCCCGCGACAAGTTCCCCCACTGGATCACCCAGTCGGGCACCTGCAACACCCGCGAGGCCGTGCTGAAGCGCGACGGCACCAACGTCGTGACGGACTCGAGCTGCGCCGCCACGTCGGGCCGCTGGTACTCGCCCTACGACGGCGCCACCTGGTCCGCGGCGTCCGATGTGGACATCGACCACATCGTGCCGCTGGCCGCGGCCTGGCGTTCGGGGGCGGCCTCCTGGACCACCGCCCAGCGCCAGGCGTTCGCCAACGACATGTCCGGCCCGCAGCTCATCGCCGTGACGGACAACGTGAACCAGGCCAAGGGCGACCAGACCCCGGCCACCTGGAAGCCGCCGCTGTCGTCGTACTGGTGCACCTACGCCAAGATGTGGGTACACACCAAGTACCGCTGGAACCTCAGCGTGAACTCGGCGGAGAAGACCGAACTGACGGGCATGCTCGGAAGGTGCTGATGGCGTCCCTCTCCACGCTCTTCGTGGCGGGCCCCGGTGGCGTGATGACCGACGAGGTCGGCGTCGTCACCGGAGACCTGGAGCTGTGCACGGACCTCTCCGACGACGGGAAGCTGCGCGCACTGGTCCGCTACGAGGGCGCGGAGGAGTGGTACGCCATCACGGGCGCTTCGTGCGTCCTGGCCGATCCTCGTGATCACGAGCCGGTGCACTCCCTTCTGCACGGGCTTCTGCACCGCCCGGAGGGCTGAGGGGCGGCAACGCCTCCATCGCCTCACCCCGGCTGAGCCCCGTCGCCTGCAGCAGGTCCACCGCGACACTGCGGATCTGCGCCAGCACGACCTTGGACGAGAACCCGTCCCCGCCGAGACGCCGCGCGGTCAGCTCCCGCGCGGCGTCCCGCACGGCCTCCCGGGTCGCCTTCGGCTCCCTGCCCTTCTCCAGCTCGCCCTTCAGGCAGTCCACGGCGTCCGCGTAGTCCACGAGCACCTGCGGCACCCCGTCCGGAATCCGCTCATCGGCCTTCAACGCCGCCATCGTCCGCCGAGCCAGCACCCGCGTGTTGCGGATCGCGTAGTCCACGGGCCCCGCGGCGGTCTGGTACCGGCTCAGCTCGTCCTTGGACCGCCACCGGATGGGCGCGATCTTCGCGATCTCGCTCCCGGTCTGCAACGCGGACTTGTAGTCGTCGATCGTCGTCTGACTGGTCCGCAACTCGGCCAGCACCCCGGCCGCCTTGACCGCGTCCTTCTCGTCCAGCGCCGCAGCGAGATTCCTCAACGCACCGCTCAACGTGCTCGTCAACACCTTGAGCTGCCGCTGCGCCACCGTGATCGGGTTGGCGGGGATGAGCGCCGCCACGGCGAGCCCGACGAGCCCCCCGGTCAACGCGTCGATCATCCGGTCGAACCCACCACCGGCACTGGGCGGCAACAACGTCGCCACGAGCACGGCGGACGACCCTGCCTGCAACGCGATGACCGTCCCACCGTCCAGCAACACGGCCGTCGACATCGCCAGCGCCACGACCAACGCGATCTGCCAGGGCCCACTGCCGATCCACCCGATCAGCGCGTCCCCCACCCCGACGCCAACCGAAACACCCACGACGAGCTCACCGACACGCCTCAACCGCTGCCCCAACGACACCCCGAGGCAGACAACAGCGGCAATGGGCGCGAAGAAGGGGTGCGCATGCCCGATGAGCGCAGTGGCCACCGTCCAGGCCAGCCCGGCGGACAGAGCACATTGGACGATCGGCAAAGCAGCCGCACGCCACCGCGTCAGCCCACGCCCGACGGCTTCCTTGACCGCGCCCACACCCACCCCGACCTGGTTCGCCACTGTTGCCCGCCGCCAGTCTCGAACCAACGGCCACCAGTCACAACCTGCGGGGACAGATTTCCTTGCCCCAGGGCAAGCAACCTCACACCACGACGCCGAAGGCCGGGGAGCACTCCAGCGCGAGGCCGAAGCGAAGGCGAAGCCGAGCCGTACGCGAAGCCGAAGGCGAGCCGTCTTGGCTTTTGCTTTTGGCTTTTCAGGCGGCCTCGCCGGTGGGGTATCCCGTCACGAGTCGCGCCACAGCCCTCGCTGCATGCCTGGAGGGGTGTCAACTCGACACGCTCTTCGTCGAGTTGACACCCCTCCAGGCATGTGGCCAGCTCCTGGTGCGACTCGTGACGGGACACCCCACCGGCCCCACCCCACAACGAACGCAACCGGCAGCCGCCCAACACAAACAGGCGTGCCATCAACCCACCAACGGCGCAGGCCCCCGATCAGATTGCCGGGGGTCTGGGGGCAGAGCCCCCAGGGGAAGCACCCGAAGCGACCAGGCCGCACGCAACGCAACCACCAGCCGAAAACGCCTACGGCAACCGATGCCGAGACCCCACGGGAACAACCAGCGGAGTACCGGCCACCGGATCCTCCACGACCCGTGCATCCAACCCGAACACGTCCAGCAGCATCCGCTCGGTCAGCACCTCCCCGGGCGCCCCCTGGGCAACGATCCGCCCACCCCGCATGGCGACGATGTGATCCGCGTACCGGGCCGCGAGGTTCAGGTCGTGCAGCACCATCACGATCGTCCGCCCCATGGAGGCGTGCAGCTCCTGCACCAGGTCCAGCACATCGATCTGATGAGCGAGGTCCAGGTAGGTGGTGGGCTCGTCCAGCAGCAGCAGGTCCGTGCCCTGCGCGAGAGCCATCGAGATCCAGGCCCGCTGCCGCTGTCCGCCGGACAGCTCGTCCACGGTCCGGTCGGCCAGGTCGGAGATCCCGGTCATCTCCAGCGCGGCATCGACGGCAGCCGCGTCGTCGGAGGACCACTGCCGGTACCAGGCCTGGTGCGGGTGCCGTCCCCGCGCCACCAGATCGGCGACGGTCAGCCCTTCGGGAGCGGACGGGGCCTGGGGCAGCATCCCGAGCACGCGGGCGACGTCCCTGGTGGCCATCCGGTCGATCTGCTTGCCGTCGAGCAGCACCGCCCCGGACCGGGCGGGCAGCAACCGCCCCAGGGCCTTCAGCAGGGTCGACTTGCCGCAGCCGTTCGGCCCGATCACGGCGGTCACGGTGCCGCCGATGACCGACAGGTCCAGGCTGTCGACGACCAGCCGCTCCCCGTAGCCGATGGACAGCGACGACGCTTCGAGACGCACACTCATATCCGCGCCTCCCGGCGGCTCCGAACCAACAGGTACATCAGGTAGGGCGCACCGAGCACGGCGGTCACGACGCCGACGGGCAGTTCGGTGCGGTAGATCGTCCGCGCGACCAGGTCCGACAGCATGACCAGCACGCCGCCGACCACCACCGAGCCGAAGAGCGGGGGCTGGGCGGTTCCGGCCAGGCGCAGGGCGATCTGCGGGGTGGCCAGGGCGACGAACGCGATCGGGCCCGCCGCGGCGGTGGCCACGGAGGCCAGGACGATCGCGACGACGATGAGCAGCGAGCGGGCCGCGTTGACGCGGATGCCGAGGCCCCGCGAGGTCTGGTCGTCGAACTGCAGGGCGCCGAGGACGTGACCGCCGACCAGGGCGACCGGGACGAGGACGACCAGGGCCAGCGCGACCGGGACGACGTGTTCCCAGCCGCGGCCGTTCAGGGAGCCGGCGATCCACACCATCGCCCTGCCCGCGTCCTGCACGTCGCCGACGGTCAGCAGGTAGTGCGTGAAGTTGCCGGCCACGGCGGTGATGCCGATGCCGACCAGCACCATCCGGAAGCCCTCGATGCCCTGCCGCCACGCCAGCGCGTAGACCAGCAGGCCCGCGACCAGGCCTCCGGCGAGACCGGCGAGCGGGACGCCGACGGACGCGGCGGTGCCGGTCACCACGCCCAGCGAGCCGGAGAAGGTGATCACGGAGACCGCGCCGGCGCCCGCGCCCCAGGTCACGCCCAGGATGTCGGGCGAGGCCAGCGGGTTGCGGACGATCGCCTGGAAGATCGCGCCGGACAGGCCCAGCGCGCCGCCGACCAGCAGGCCGGTCAGCGCGCGCGGCAGGCGCAGCTCCGTCACGACGAACTGGTCGCGGCGGGTGCCCCCGCCGAGCAGCGTGTCCACGACCTGCACCGCGGTCAGCGGGAAGTCTCCGACCATGATGTCGACGACCAGGACGGCGGCCAGCAGCACCAGCGCGACCGCCACGACCGTCATCGGCCGGCGGCGCAGCCGGAACGAGACAGCGCCGACCCTGAGTGCCGTCCTCGCGGTGGTCAAATCCTCACCAGCTTCTTGCGACGCACGAGGTAGATGAAGAACGGCGCGCCGAACAGCGCGATCATCACGCCGACCTCCACTTCCGACGGACGGGCGACCACGCGGCCGAGGATGTCGGCGACCAGGAGCAGGATCGCGCCGACGAGCGCCGAGAACGGCAGCAGCCAGCGGTAGTCCGGGCCGGTGAACGCACGCGCCACGTGCGGCACCACGAGCCCGATGAACCCGATGGGTCCGCACGCCGCGACGGCGCTGCCCACCAGCAGCGTGATCGCGAGGATGCCCAACGACCGCGTCGCCCCGACCTTCACGCCGAGCGACCTGGCCACGTCCTCGCCGAGCGACAGGGCGTTGAGGCCCGGCGCGTTGAACGCCGCCAGGCCGAGACCGGCGAGCAGGAACGGCAGCACCTGGGTCAGCACCGTCAGGTCGCGGCCGGCGATGCCGCCGACCTGCCAGAAGCGGAACGCGTCGAGCGACTGCTGGTCGAGCAGCACGATGGCCGACACGAGGCCGTTCATCAGCGCCGACACCGCGGCTCCCGCCAGCGCGAGCGTCACCGGCGACGGTCCGCCCCGCCCGGCAGAGCCGAGCAGGAACACCACCACGCTCGCGATCATCGCCCCGGCGAACGCGAACCAGATGTAGCCGTACAGCGAGCTGACGCCGAGCAGGAAGATCGAGAGCACGACCGCCAGCGCCGCGCCGTGCGTGACGCCGAGGATGCCGGGGTCCGCGAGCGGGTTGCGCGTGTGGCCCTGCATGAGCGCGCCACCGACGCCGAGAGCGACGCCCACCGCGATGCCGATCAACGTCCGCGGGATCCGCAGCTCGCGGATCACGACGTCGTCCTCGGCACCGGTCGGCGTGAAGAGACCGTGCCACACCCCGGACAGCGGGATCTCCTTCGACCCGATCGCGATGCTCGCCAGGCAGACGGCGACCAGCACGACCAGGAGGAAGAGCAGGCCCAACGACCTACGACCCAAGGCCCATCCTCCTCAGTCCACACAGGAGAGGTAAGCCTAACCGAACTACCTGCGCAGACCGAGGTCCGGGGCTTTGGCCCTGATCACACCGAGCCGCGGGGAACGAGCGGCGGAAGATCGCCGAACAATGGCCGCGGACACGTTGCTCGCTCAACCAAAAGGTCCGGAGCAAGAGAGAACGCGATTTCGTTTGGATCGCATCGTTGTGCCCACAGTGGTTGAGCAGTCACCCAAATAACACGAAGGGGTTCCGAGGAATCATCCTCGGAACCCCTTCGTGCTTTACCGAATTTCAGCCCTGCTGGTGGTACGCGTCGAGCACCTCGGCCGGGATGCGGCCGCGGTCCGACACCTTCATGCCCTGCTTGCGTGCCCACTCGCGAATGGCCTGGTTCTGCTCACGATCCGCCGACGCCGGACGGGCCTTCACGGCGCCGGCCGGACGACCCGGACCGACGCGCTTGCGGCCACCGGCACGTCGCGCACTTCCCACGAAGTCGGCAAGAGCGTCCCGCAGTTTGCCCGCATTGCCCGAGGAAAGGTCGATCGTGTAGCTGACACCGTCCAGACCGAACTCGACGGTCTCCTCAGCGGTGGAACCGTCCAGATCGTCGACGAGGGTCACCGTGACCTTCTGCGCCATGCGTATCCTCCTGGACCCCGAATGCGCGGTCACCCGCGTCGCCAACTAAAGCCTTCTGCGAGGCAGGTTAGCGCACGGGTGCCGCATTGCACCTATCGACATCCGGAAAGTTACTCATTCAGGGCGAACGAGCGGGAACAAGATGGTCTCCCGGATACCCAGACCGGTGAGGGCCATCAGCAGCCGATCGATACCCATTCCGACACCACCACTCGGTGGCATTCCGTACTCCAGTGATCGCAGAAAGTCTTCGTCGATCGGCATCGCCTCGTGGTCACCGGCGGCCGCAAGGCGCGCCTGCGCTTCGAGGCGTTCCCGCTCGATCACCGGGTCGACCAGTTCGGAGTAACCCGTTCCCAGTTCGAATCCGCGGACGTAGAGGTCCCACTTTTCGGCGACACCCGGCTTGGTGCGGTGCTGCCTGGTCAGGGGGGACGTCTCGACCGGGTAGTCGCGCACGAACGTGGGCGCGTAGAGCGAGTCGCACACCAGGTGCTCCCACAGCTCCTCGACCAGCTTGCCGTGGCCGAACTTCGGGTTGACCTCGAGTTCGTGGCGGTCGCAAAGCTTGCGCAGGGTCTCGGCCGGCGTCTCGGGGGTGATTTCCTCACCGACCGCGTCCGACAACGACTCGTAGATGCTGAGCGTCGTCCATTCACCCGAGAGGTCGTACTCGGTGCCGTCCGCCAACGTGACGACCTGAGAACCGGTCACGGCTTCCGCCGCTTCCTGGATCAGCTCGCGCGTCAGTACCGCGTTCGAGTCGTACGTGGCGTACGCCTCGTAGTACTCGAGCATCGAAAACTCGGGCGAATGCGACGAGTCAACACCCTCGTTGCGGAAGTTGCGGTTGATCTCGAAGACCTTCTCGATGCCGCCGACGACGCAGCGCTTCAAGTACAGCTCCGGCGCGATGCGCAGGAACAGGTCGATGTCGAGCGCGTTCGAGTGCGTGATGAACGGCCGCGCGCTGGCACCTCCCTGCAGCGTCTGCAACATCGGCGTCTCGACTTCGAGGAATCCGCGCCGGTGGAACGACTCGCGCAGAGAACGAACGACGTTCGCACGGGTCCGAACAGTGTCGCGAGCGGTCGGCCGCAGGATCAGGTCGACGTATCGCTGGCGAATGCGGGTTTCCTCGCCGAGTTCCTTGTGGGCGACCGGCAACGGGCGCAGCGACTTCGACGTCAGCTGCCACGCGTCGGCCATCACGGAAAGCTCACCGCGGCGCGAGCTGATGACCTCGCCGCGCACGAAAACGTGGTCGCCGAGGTCGACGTCGGACTTCCACTCGGAAAGCGCTTCTTCACCCACACCGGCGAGGCTCAGCATCGCCTGGAGTTCGGTGCCGTCGCCTTCGCGCAACGTCGCGAAGCACAGCTTTCCGGTGTTGCGCAGGAACATCACGCGGCCGGTGACGCCGACCTGCTGACCGGTCTGGGTGTCGGGTTCGAGATCGGGGTGGGCGTCGCGAATCTCGCGCAACGTGTGCGTGCGCGCGACTTCGACGGGATAGGGCTCCTTGCCGGAAGCGAGCAGCCGAGCACGCTTCTCCCGGCGCACGCGCATCTGCTCTGGCAGGTCTTCTTCGCTGGTCACGAGGTTTTGCTTCGGCTGCTCACTCACGCGGAGAAGGGTACGGACACGCGCGAACTCAAAGCGAACCGGATACCACTAAATCGTTGGAAGATCCGCGTCCGGCGCCGACCGGACCAGCCCGCGCGCCCGTCCACTCACTAAGTTGGGGTGATGGATCTACACGCGAGGCGAGCGGACTCGTTCGGCGCACAGGCGGAGGCCTACGCCGAACACCGGCCTGACTATCCCGTGGCGGCGATCCGGTGGGCTCTGGAGCCACTGGGGACGGACGAGCGACTGGACGTGCTCGACCTGGCCGCCGGCACCGGCAAGCTGACCGCGGGCCTGTGCGCGGAAGGCCACCGCGTGACAGCCGTGGAGCCCAACGAGCAGATGCTGTCCGAGCTGGTGCGCCGCGTTCACGGCGTGCGCGCGCTACCGGGCCACGCCGAGCACATCCCCGTTCCCGACCAGACCGTCGACGCCGTCTTCGTCGGCACCGCGTTCCACTGGTTCGACCAGGAGAAGGCCCTCCCGGAGATCGCGCGCGTGCTGCGGCCCGGCGGCGTGCTGGCGGCCATGTGGGTCGAGCCGGTCACGGACGTCGAGTGGGTGCGCGACCTGGAACGGCTGTCGGCGACCAGCGTCGAGTCCGACCGGCACGACCCCGTCTCGATCACGGCGCACCCGTCGTTCGCACCGGAGGAGCGCACCACGTTCCCGCACACCCACCACCGGGACTCCCCCGAGGCCGCCATCGCCTGGATCAACACCCATTCGCGCATGATCGTCATCGACGAGCAGGAGCGCGCCGCGATCAACGACAAGATGCTCGCCTACCTGCGCGAACGCCCGGAGACGTCGAACGGGCCGTTCGACGTCCCCCTGCGCGCCGAGGTCTTCCGGATGGTGCGGGTCAGCGAGTAGGCGACAGGTTGCGCTCGAACACGAGCCGCAGCCCCAGCAGGGTCAGGTCGGGCACGTGGTGCGCGATCGTCGAGGACTCGGAGACGACCAGCGGGGCGAGCCCGCCCGTGGCGATCACCGTCACGGGGCCGGGGTCGGTCTGCTGGAGTTCCTCGGTGATCCTGCGCACCAGCCCGTCCACCTGGCCGACGAACCCGTAGACGATGCCCGACTGCAGGCACTCGACGGTGTTCTTGCCGATGACGCTGCGCGGCCGGACCAGCTCGACCTTGCGGAGTTGGGCGGCGCGCGCGGCCAGCGCGTCGACCGAGATCTCGATGCCCGGAGCCAGCGCCCCGCCGAGGAACTCGCCGCGCGACGAGATCACGTCGAGGTTCGTGGACGTGCCGAAGTCGACCACGACGCACGAGGTCGAGTAGAGGTGGTGCGCGGCCAGCGTGTTGATCACGCGGTCCGAGCCCACCTCCTTCGGGTTGTCGACGAGCAGCGGCACGCCGGTCTTCACGCCCGGCTCGACCAGCACCTTCGGCACGGCGTCGTAGTAGCGGCCGAGCATCACCCGCAGCTCGCGCAGCACCGCGGGCACGGTGGACAGCGCGGCGATGCCGGTGATCTTGTCGGCGTACTCGCCGAGCAGGCCGCGCATGGTCAGCGCGAGCTCGTCGGCGGTCATCCTGGCGTCGGTGCGCATGCGCCAGTCGCGCACGAGCGGGGCCGAGTCGCCGACCCCGTCGTACAGACCGAGCACGATGTTGGTGTTGCCGACGTCGATGGCGAGCAGCACGGTGTGTTCCTCAGTTCTCGGTCTTGATCAACGCGTCCAGCGCGGTCGCCTCGACTGTCTCCGAAGACGGTGCGTTCGTCGAGCCGTTCACCAGTCCGGAGCCCTCGGGGGCGTGGGCGGGGTCCGAGCCGAGGTCGACGACCTTGTTGTCGGCGTCCACGAACACGACGCGCGGCTGGTAGGCGCGCGACTCGGCGTCGTCCATCTGCCCGTACGCGATCAGGATCACGATGTCGCCGGGGTGCACGAGGTGCGCCGCGGCGCCGTTGATGCCGAGCACGCCGGTGCCGCGCTCGCCGGGGATGACGTAGGTCTCCAGCCGGGCGCCGTTGGTGACGTCGACGATGGCGACCTGCTCGCCCGCCAGCAGGTCGGCGGCCTCCATCAGGTCCTCGTCCACGGTCACCGAACCGACGTAGTGCAGGTCGGCCTGCGTCACGGTCGCGCGGTGGATCTTGGACTTCAGCATCGTGCGGAACATGTCATTCCCCCTACTCGTCGCCTTCGCCGAGCAACACCGCGATGTTGTCGATCAGGCGGGTGGAACCGACGCGGGCCGCCACGAGCAGCCGGGCGTCGCCGTTCTCCGGCGCGGGACCGAGGTCCGGCCCGCGCAGCTCCAGGTAGTCGAGCTCGACCTCGGGCGTCTGCGCCAGCACGTCGTGCGCGGCCTTGAGCACCGCGTCCGCGCCCTGGGCCGACACGTGCGCACCGGCGGTGAGCGCGGCCGACAGCGTCACGGCGTAGTGGCGCTCCTCCTCGCCCAGGTAGGCGTTGCGCGACGACAGCGCCAGGCCGTCGTGCTCGCGGACGGTCGGCACGCCGACGACGTCCAGCGGGAAGTTCAAGTCGCGCGCCATCTTGTGGATGAGCTGCAGCTGCTGGTAGTCCTTCTGCCCGAACACCGCGTACGTGGGCTGCACGATGTTGAACAGCTTCGACACCACCGTGAGCACGCCCGCGAAGTGGCCGGGGCGGACGGCGCCCTCCAACTCGTCGCCCAGCGGTCCGGGGTGGACGGTGACCTGCGCCCCCTCGGGGTACATGTCCTCGGCGGACGGCGCGAAGACTAGGCCCACGCCCTCCTCGCGGCAGACGTCCACGTCGGCCTCGAACCGCCGCGGGTACTTCGCGAGGTCCTCGTCCGGCCCGAACTGCAGCGGGTTCACGAAGATCGAGACCACGACCACCGTGTTCTGCATGACCTTCGCCTCGCGGATCAGCTGCCGGTGGCCCGCGTGCAGGGCGCCCATCGTGGGCACGAGCGCGACGTTGCGGCCGGCGCCGCGCAGGGCCCGCACCACGCGGTTCAGCCGCGCGGGGTCGCGGTGCACCGTGACGTCGTCCGGGCGGTAGTCGTCCTTGGTCAGTGGCTTCGTCACGTCAGTCCTCGAGAGTGGTGCGAACGTCGTCGGCCGCGCCGGGCTTGAGCAGCCCGGAGTGCTCGGCCCGGTCGGCGGTGCGCCGGGCGAGCACGCGGTAGCTGGGCAGGGTCTCGGGTGCCTGCTGCGCGAGCACGCCGAGGTGCTTGCGCAAGGTACCCGTGTCGCCTCGGGCGACGGGACCGGTGAGGGCCCGGTCGCCGTGGCGCAGCGCGTTGTCGAGCGCGGCGGACAGCAGCGGGCCGAGCAGTCGCTCGGCGTCGGCGACGCCGGCGTTCGTGAGCAGGTCCGCGGCGTCGCGGACCAGCGTGATCAGGTGGTTCGCGCCGTGGGCCAGCGCGGAGTGGTAGAGCGGGCGGACGGACTCGGGCACCCTGACCGGCTCCGCGTCCATCTCGACGACCAGCGCCTCGCCGACGCTCCAGGCCACCTCGTCGCCGTCCGCGGCCGTCACGCCGACGCACGCGGAGCTCATCCGCTGCAGGTCCTCGGGACGGCCGGTGAAGGTCATGACGGGGTGCAGCGCGATCGTGAGGGCGCCCAGCCCGGCGGCGGGTTCGAGGACCTTCACGCCCTGCGCGCCGCTCGTGTGCACCACGATCTGGCCCGCCCGCAGCGAGCCGGTGGCGACCAGGCCCTTGACCAGGCCCTCCAGCTCGTCGTCCGGCACGGCCAGCAGCACCAGGTCGGCGCGCTGGGCGACCTCGGTGGGGTCGGCGACCGGGACGCCGGGCAGCAGCTCGTCCGCGCGGTCGCGGGAGGCCCGGGAGACGGCGGAGACGCCGGTCACCACGTGGCCCGTCCTGGCGAGCGCGGCACCCAGCACGGAACCGACGCGGCCTGCCGAGATGACACCGACGGCGAGCCTCGCCGGACGTGGGGTCGCGTCCATGCGACCAACTCCTTCTGACGTTCCAGTCCCGGTGCGGGTACCAGACGACGCCGCCGAGGGTAGTCCCGCCGATCCCCTGCCGAGGGGATCGGTGACGGGACTCACCGGCGGGCGGCCGCCCTGGCGGAGTGCAGCGCGTCGAGCAGCGCCCCGTGCCGCTGCTCGGCGCTCTGGCCCGCCGTTCCCTGCTCGATGCGGTGCCGCAGGAACGCGAGCTCGGTGACCGCGATCTGGTAGGCGCGCACGGACTTCACCGCCGAGTCACCGGACTTGCGCTTGACCGCCCTCAGCCAGTTCCGGCGGCCGTTGAGGCTCGCCAGCAGGGCCACCTCGCTGTTGGCGATCCACCGGTTCTGCGCCATCGCGGCGAGCTGGCCCGCAACGATCCGCTGCTCCCTGCGCCGCTGCCACACCACGATCGCGACGGCGCCCGCGAACACCGGCACCATGATCAGGAAGTACAGGTTGATGAAGTCGGACCCGGTGCCGACGGTGGTCGAGAAGTTCCACAGCGAGTGCAGCCCGACGGCCACGAGGTAGCCGCCGATCGGCGCGATGACGCGGACCTTGGCGTTGCTCGTGGTGGCCGCGATGCCGACACCGATGCCGGTCATGGCCGTGAACAGCGGGTGGGCGAACGGCGACAGCACCCCGCGCAGGACGAACAGCGCGACCACGCCGCCGCCCATGTCGCCGAGCCCGTCCTCCAGGAAGACCCGGCCGAAGTACCAGATGTTCTCGGTGAACGCGAAGCCCGCGGCCGTGATGCCCGCGTAGACCATGCCGTCCACGACGCCGTCGAACTCGTGGCGGCGCCGCGCGAACACCGCGATGAGGAAGACGGCCTTCGTGGCCTCCTCCACGATCGGCGCGCCGACCACGGCGGTGAACGTCGTGCCGTCGTTGGTGAGCAGGTCGCCGAGGACCCGGGACGTCTGGTTGAACGCGAGCGAGCTGATCGTCGCGCCGCAGGAGCCCCACACGAACGCGAAGAGCAGCATCTTCGCCGGTTCGGGCTCCCACCTGTCGATCCACAGGAAGGCGCTCACGACGAACGCGACGGGGATGAGCGCCGCGGCGGCACCGACCAGCAGCGGCTCGATGCCGATGCTCGACGTGCCGAGCGCGAACAGCACGAGCCCGGCCGCGGCCAGCGCGATCAGCGCCACGACGGGGAACAGAACGGTCCAGCGGCGCTGCTCGATGCGCTTCTTCGGCGTCGGCGTCGGCGTCAGGTCGGCGTCGGTCACGAAAATGACCTTAGATGCACACTTGTCCGATGTTCGACTGGGAAGCCGCTTGGCACGCCGCGCTCTACGGGCCGGGCGGTTTCTTCGCGCGCGGCGAGAAGCCCTCCTCGCACTTCCGCACGTCTGTCCTGGTCGGCACGGAGCTGGCCGAGGCGTTGCTGGCGCTGCTCTCCCGCGTGGACGCCGCCCTCGGATTTCCCCCGGTCGTGGACTTCGTGGACGTCGGCGCGGGCGGCGGTGAGCTGGCCTCCGCGGTGCGTTCCCTGGCGTCGGGATCGCTCGGCGAACGACTGCGGGTCACCGCCGTGGAGGTCGGTCCCCCCGTCGAGCTGGCCGGGGTCCGGTGGGTGCGCGAGATCCCGCCCTGCACCGGGCTGCTGGTCGGCCACGAGTGGCTCGACGCGATCCCCTGCCCCGTGGTGACCGGGCCGTCCTCCGATCCGTGGATCACCCGGTGGTGGCCTTCGCTGCGGGACGGCGAGCAGGCCGAGGTGGGAGCGCCCCGCGACGCCGCCTGGGCCGCCGCCGTGGCCTCCGTGCGCGGTGCCGCCCTCGCGGTCGACTACGGGCACCTGGTGTCGTCACGGCACTTCTCGCTGACCGGGTACCGGGCCGGACGCCAGGTGCCCGTGGTGTTCGACGGGTCCTGCGACATCACCGCGCACGTCGCCCTGGACGCCTGCGCCGCGGCCGCGGGCGGGGAGCACGTGCTGGTGTCGCAGCGGGACGCGCTGGCGGCCCTCGGGCTGTCCGGCTCGGTGTCCGGCTCCGGGTGGGACTGGCTCGAGTCGGCGTCGCGGGCCGGCCGGATCGCCGAGCTGCGGGACCCGTCCGGGCTCGGCGGGTTCGGGTGGCTGCTGCACGGGTGCGGGGTGGCCGTGGCGGACCTGCTGCCCCCGCTGCCGCCCTGGCGTCCGAAATCCGCCGGAGATCCGCTGCCGTGACGGCGATCGTGGACGTCATGCGAATCCACACCGTGCCGTCGTCCGCCCCGTTCTCCGACCCCGGCCGCGAGTACCGCGAGTCCGAGCCCGGGGTGCCGGTGCGCTGCTGCCTGCGGAAGTCGCTGCCGGGTGAGCCGGTCTGGCTGCTGCGCTACTCGCCGCCGTTCGGCAAGGGGCCCTACGCCGAGGTGGGGCCGGTCTTCCTGCACGTGGAGTGCCCGGACTCGCCCGCGCTGGACCGGTTGCCGCAGGAGCTGCTGGCCGGCTCGCGGATCCTGCGGTCCTACAACGCCGCCGGGCAGATCCACGACGGCGAGGTGGTGGAGCCGGGCTCGTTCGACCGCGTGGTGGAAAGGCTGTTCGACGACCCGGAGGTCGACGCCGTGCAGGTCCGCAGCGTGTCGCACGGGTGCTTCCTCTTCGCGGTCACCAGGGCCTGAGCCGCACGTCGCGGCTCGTGAAACCATGCTCGGGTGAGCGAGCAGATCACCGTCGGCGTCGGTGCGGGGGCCCAGTACCTGGGCGTGGACCGCGTGGTCGACCTGGGTCCCCTGCACCCGTCGGCCCACGGCGCCTACCGCCTGCGCCTCACCGTCACGCCCGAGCTCGTGATCACCGCCGCCGAGCCGCTCGTCGGCCACCTGCACCGCGGCGCCGAGAAGCTCTTCGAGGTCCGCGACTACCGGCAGGTGCTGACGCTCGCGAACCGCCACGACTGGCTCTCGGCGTTCTGCAACGAGCTCGCGGTCGCACTGGCCGTCGAACGCATGACGGGCATGGACGTGCCAGCCCGCGCCCAGTGGTTGCGCGCCCTGCTGTGCGAGCTGAACCGGCTGATGGCGCACATGGTGTTCCTGACCCCGTTGTCCCCCAACGCAGCCACGTACCGCGAAGGCGTGCAGGCGTTGATGGAGGAGGCGTCGGGTGGGCGCATCCACTTCATGTTCAACCGGATCGGCGGCCTGCGCGAGGACGTCCCGGCGGGCTGGACGGGCAGGGTCCGGGACTTCCTGTCCACTGTGGACGTTTCGACGCTGGAGATCGACTTCGGCGTGCTCGAAGGGCTCGGCGTCCTGCCGCACGAGGACGCGCTGGCGTACGGCGTCACCGGGCCGATCGGCCGGGCCAGCGGGGTGGACTTCGACCTGCGGCGCGACGACCCGTTGCCCGCGTACGCGCAGCTCGGTTTCACGCCGGTCGTCCGGACCGCGGGCGACGCCGCGGCACGGGTGCGGTGCCTGGTCGACGAGGTCACCAGGTCGGTCGAGCTCGCCGCGGCGTGCCTGGAGCGGCTGCCGCAGGGGGCGGTGAACCTCCGGCTGCCCAAGGCCGTCAAGGCCCCGGAGGGGTCGGTCTACACCCGCGTCGAGGCGCCGCTCGGCACCTCGGGCGTGCACCTGTCGTCGCGCGGCGAGAAGACGCCGTGGCGCCTCAAGCTCCGCACGCCGTCGTTCAACAACGTCCAGGCGCTGTCGGCGTTGCTGCCGGGCACGCGGGTCGACGACCTGCCCGCGGTGCTGAGCTCGTTCGCCGTCGTCGTCGGCGACATCGACAAGTGACGGCTAGTCGTCGCGCCGGCGCCGGCGACGGGGTGCGTCGCCCCCGCCCAGGGACGCCAGCAGTTCGCTGACGGACTTGCCGTCCGCGTGCGCGCCCGACGGGTCCTCCGGTGCCGCGCGGCGTCCGGTCGAGACGGCGGGCAGGCGCGTCGACGAGTCCTCGGCCACGCGGCGGCCCGACACGGACGGCTCGTCGGCCGCGGAGCGACGGCCGGTGTTCACGACCGGCAGCCTGGTGGACGACTGCTCCGAGGCACGGCGGCTCACCGGTGGCAGCGACACGAGCGAGTCCTCGGACGCGGTGCGGCGAGGCGGGACGTCGTCGGCACGGCGGCGGCCACCCGCGCCGGAGCTCGACGGGCTGTCCGGCTTCAACGTCTCCCACGAACCGCTGTCCTGAGCGGGCGCCGGACGGTCGTCGGTGCGGCGGCGGCCACCGGCGGCCTGCAGGGACTTCGGGTCGATCATCTCCGTGCGCTCGGCGACGCGGGAGCGGGTCTCGGGCTTGCGGGCTTCCACGGGCTTCGCGACGGGCTTCGCCACGGGCGCCTTCGGCGGCTGCTCCGGACGCGACAGCGCCTCGGTGCGGGCCGGCGGCTGCGTCGGCCGCTGCACGCGCTCGGTGCGGTGCGCCTGGGCCTGCACGGGCTTCGCCTTCACCGTCGGGACCGGCGGCTGGACCTTCTGCTGCGCGGCGGCGGCACCGAGGCGAGCGGACGCGGAGGCAGCAGCGGCACCGGGGCGCTGCTGCGGCCTCGCCGGTTCCTGCTTCGCGGCCTTCACGGGCTCGCGGCGCGCGGCGGCGGGCTGCGGGCGCGGCGAGTTCCTGGCCGGGTCCGGGCGCACGGGCTCGGGCCTCGCCTGTTCGCGGCGCGGCTGCTGCACCTTGGCGGCCTCGTGGGCGATGCGCTCGATCAGCTCGGTGCGCTCGGAGGGCTTCTCCGGCACGACGGACGCGCTGGCGGTGATCGCGGGCTTGGCGTTGATGACGCGGTTCTCGGCGCCGGAGGTCAGCCGGGACGCCTCCGAGCCGAGCGAGCGCAGGCGGGTCGACTCCGCGCGCAACGCCACCCGTTCGACCAGCACGTCGCCGCCGAGCAACGCCTGGAGGTTGTCGCGCAGGGCGTGGAGGTCGGCGCGCAGGGCCTCGATGTCCGCGCGCGACTCCTCCTCGATGCGCTTGCGGGTCTCCGCCTCGATCTCGAGCTCGTACTCGCGCCGGGCGGCGACCTCGCGCTCCAGCTCGAGCTCGTAGACCGACTGGAGATCGGCCACCTCGTCGTCGCGCTCGGTGACCTGCTTGCGGTACTTGGCGGCGAGGAAGGCGCCCACCAGGGCCGCCCACAACGCGGCCACCACGGCCAGGCGCAGCATGCGGGCACTGTCGCTCAGCACGAGCACCGCCGCGGCCACCAGGGCGAGCGCCAATGCCGCTACCAACAGCAACCGCCCGGAGCCACGACCGTGATCTTCTTGCTCGCCGTCGGTCGACGCGCCTCGCCCGGTCATGGGCACTACGGTACCGCGTAGTTATGCGACTGAGACCTACGGCCGGGTATCTATTCGTTCCCGGAACTCTCCGTCGGCGTCCTGCAGCAGTGCTCGAGCCACAGCGCCGCGGCCGTCAGCGCGAGCGCCGCGACCACCCCGACAACGCCTGCCACCAGGTCGTTCGAGGCCGCCGGGAACGAGTCGCGGACGGGCAGGACGAAGATCAGCAACCCGGTCCAGGCACCGAACATCAAAGCGCCCAGAACGGACGAAGCCTTCGCGAGTGCGACGGCGCGGGCGGCCGTCAGCGGCTGCACCGGGCGCGCTCCCGGACGGCGCTGGATCCTGGCGCGCAACGAGAACGCGAACACGACCTCCGCGACCGCGATGGCGAACAGCGTCGACCCGGCGAGCACGGGCAGTGGCGGCAACGAGTCGTACGCGAGCCGTAGCAGCAGGTGGGCCAGCAGCGCGGCGATGATCGCGACGGCCGCCAGGTCGCGGGGACGGGTGAACCTCACGAGTCCATCCAACCGGAAAGCACGAGGTCGTCGCGCCGCCGCACGCCCTCGGCCGAGAACTCCAGCGCCGCAACGGGTCCGTGGCCCGGCAGGACGGCGTCCGGCTCGACGTCGAGCCACGGGATCAGCACCGTCGCGCGCTCGAACGCCCCGGGATGCGGCAGGAGCAGCTCCGGGTGGTCCGAGGTCACCCCGTCCACCGAAACGACGTCCACGTCCAACGTGCGCGGTCCCCAGCGCTTCTCCCGCACGCGTCCGGCGGCGTTCTCCAGCGCCTGGCCGCGCCGCAGCCAGCCCCACTCGTCGACGTCGTCCGCGGCGACGACCACGACGGCGTTCAGGAAGTCCGGCTGGTCCTCGACACCCCACGCCGCCGTCTCGTACACCGGCGACACGGCGACCACGTGCGGGCGCAACCCGTCCACGACTGACTGCAGGAAGGCCAACCGGTCGCCGAGGTTCGAGCCGATCGAGAGGACCGCGCGGCTCAAGGCTTGCCCTGGGGCAGCGGCGCGGCGAGCCGGCGCGAACGGCGGATCGTCACCGACACGTCGTCGAACGTCAGCGGGATCGGTGCGGACGGCTTGTGCACCGTCACCTCGACCGCGTGCAGCCGTGAGTCGGTCATCGCGGCGTCGGCGATCTTGCCCGCCACCGTCTCGATGAGGTCGTACGGCTCACCACCGACGATCGCCGCGGCCATCTCCGCGAGCTCGCCGTAGTGGTAGGTCTCCTTCAGGTCGTCCGTGCGGGACGCGGCACCCAGGTCGAGCCACAGCGTGATGTCGACGACGAACTCCTGCCCGTCGCGCTTCTCGTGCTCGAACACCCCGTGGTGCCCGCGCACCCGCAGGCCCGTCAACGCGATCCGGTCAGCCACGTCCCCGCCTCCACGCACCGGCGACGGCGACCGCGTCCAGCGTCCGGTCGACGTCGTGCACCCGCACACCCCAAGCTCCGTTGAACGCGGCCAGAGCGGACACCGCCGCGGTCGCGTCCTCCCTGCCGTCCGGTGGACGGCCGCCGAGCAACGCGCCGAGGAAGCGTTTGCGCGACGCCCCCACCAGCACCGGGAAACCCAGCTCGACCAGTTCGTCCAGGCGCTGCAACAATTCCCAGTTGTGGTCGCCGAGCTTCGCGAAGCCCAGACCGGGGTCCAGCACGATCGACGACTCCGCCACACCCGCGGCCAGGGCGGACTCGACGCGCTCCAGCAGTTCGGCGCGCACGTCGGTCACCACGTCGTCGTAGCTCGCCAACGAGTCCATCTCCGTGCTGTGGCCGCGCCAGTGCATCAGCACGTACGGCACACCCGCGGCGGCGACGACGGAAGCCATCTCCGGGTCGGCGAGGCCGCCCGAGACGTCGTTCACGATCGACGCGCCCGCCTCCAGCGCCGCCGAGGCGACCGAGGCGCGCATGGTGTCGACGCTGACCGGCACCTGCTCGGCGACCAGCGCGCGGATCACCGGCACGATCCTGGCGATCTCCTCGGCCGGGTCGACGCGCTGCGCACCGGGCCTGGTCGACTCGCCGCCCACGTCGACGACGTCAGCACCGCGCTTGAACATCTCGACGCCGTGCGCCACCGCGTCGCGGCGGTCGACGTAGCGGCCGCCGTCGGAGAACGAATCGGGCGTCACGTTCAGCACGCCCATCACGACGCAGCGGCCGGGACGAGGCAGACCGGTCACCGCGTCCGGCCCCTGATCAGCTCGATCGCCTCCGCCCTCGACGAGGCGGAGGTGCGCAGCAGCCCGCGCACCGCGGACGTCGTGGTGCGGGAGCCGGGCTTGCGCACGCCGCGCATGCCCATGCACAGGTGCTCGGCCTCGACGACCACGATCACGCCGCGCGGCTCCAGCTTGCGCACCAGCGCGTCGGCGACCTGCGACGTCAGCCGCTCCTGCACCTGCGGCCGCTTCGAGTAGAGGTCGACGAGCCGCGCGAGCTTCGACAGCCCCGTGACCCTGCCGTGCTCGTTCGGGATGTACCCGACGTGCGCGACGCCGTGGAACGGCAGCAGGTGGTGCTCGCAGAAGCTGAACATGGGGATGTCCGTGACGAGGACGAGCTCCTCGTGGCTCTCGTCGAACGTCTTCGCGAGCACGCTGTCCGCGTCGGTGTAGAGACCGGCGAACAACTCGCGGTAGGCGCGCGCCACTCGCGCGGGTGTCTCGCGGAGGCCTTCGCGCTCCGGATCCTCACCGCACGCGATCAGCAGCTCGCGCACCGCAGCCTCGGCGCGGGCCTGGTCGAAGACCCGCCGCGCGGAGACGCCGGCCTCCCCGTTGCGGGTGAGGCCGGCGTCTCCGTCGAGCTGGTGTTGCTCGGTCACTGCCGCTCGTCCTGGTCCGGCTGCGGCTTCTTCGGCTCCCAGACGTTGTGCGGCTTGCCGCCGGGCACGGTCGCCGGGGTCCACCCGGGAGGGGCGCCGTAGTTCGGCGGGCCCGCCTGGGCACCGGGCTGACCCGGCTGGTGGGCGCCGTTCGAGCCGTTCGTGGACGGCAGCTGCTCGGTGGGCTGCTCACCGGGAGCGGGCTCGGGCAGCGGCTCCGGGTCCTCGTCGAGGGTGTCCTCGACGACCGGGGGCCACGGCTCGCCGCGCTCCTTGGCGAGCTCACCGGGCGTCTTGACCGGCGGGATGTCGGACGGCGTGCGGTCACCGAAGTCGTTGAACTGGGTGATGCGCGGCCGCTTCTCGACGCGGGCGAAGATCCGCTCCAGGTCCTTCTGGTGCAGGGTCTCCTTCTCGAAGAGCTCGAGCGTGAGGTCGTCGAGGACGTCGCGGTAGGTGTTGAGCACCTCGTACGCCTCGGTGTGCGCGGCCTCGATGAGCTTGCGCACCTCCTCGTCGATCTCGTGCGCGACCTCCAGCGAGTAGTCCGCCTGGCGGCCCGCCGAGCGACCGAGGAACGGCTCGCCCTGCTCCTGCCCGTACTTCACGGCGCCGAGCTTCGCGCTCATGCCGTACTCGGTGACCATCGCGCGGGCGATCTTCGTCGCCTGCTCGATGTCGTTGGACGCACCCGTCGTGGGCTCGTGGAAGACGAGCTCCTCGGCGGACCGGCCACCCAGTGCGAACACCAGTCGCGCGATCATCTCGGACCTGGTCATCAGGTCCTTGTCCTCTTCCGGCACCGAGAGGGTGTGGCCGCCGGTGCGGCCGCGGGCGAGGATCGTGACCTTGTAGACCGGGTCGATGTCCGGCATGGCCCACGCGGCCAGGGCGTGCCCTGCCTCGTGGTACGCGGTGATCTTCTTCTCCTTCTCGGAGATGATCCGGCTCTTGCGGGCCGGACCGCCGATCACGCGGTCGACCGACTCCTCCAGCGCGGCACCCGTGATGGTGGTGCCGTTCTGGCGGGCGGTGAGCAGCGCTGCCTCGTTGATGACGTTCGCGAGGTCGGCGCCGGAGAACCCGACGGTGCGCTTGGCGAGGCCGTCGATGTCCGCGTCCGCGGCGAGCGGCTTGCCCTTCGAGTGCACCCGCAGGATCTGCTTGCGGCCCTTCAGGTCCGGTGCGGACACCGGGATCTGGCGGTCGAAGCGGCCGGGGCGCAGCAGGGCCGGGTCGAGGATGTCGGGGCGGTTCGTCGCCGCGATCAGGATGATCCCGCCGCGCGAGTCGAAGCCGTCCATCTCGACGAGCAGCTGGTTCAGCGTCTGCTCGCGCTCGTCGTGGCCGCCGCCGAGACCGGCACCGCGGTGGCGGCCCACCGCGTCGATCTCGTCGACGAAGATGATGCACGGCGCGTTCTGCTTGGCCTGCTCGAACAGGTCGCGCACACGCGAGGCGCCGACACCGACGAACATCTCGACGAAGTCCGAGCCGGAGATCGAGTAGAACGGCACCCCGGCCTCACCGGCGACGGCCCTCGCGAGCAGCGTCTTGCCGGTTCCCGGCGGGCCGTAGAGCAGCACGCCCTTGGGGATCTTGGCGCCGAGCGCCTGGTAGCGGCCGGGGTTCTGGAGGAAGTCCTTGATCTCCTCGAGCTCCTCGACGGCTTCCTCGGCACCCGCGACGTCGGAGAACGTCGTCTTGGGCATGTCCTTGGAGAGCTGCTTGGCCTTGGACTTGCCGAAGTTCAGGACGCGGTTGCCACCGCCCTGGGCGTTGTTCATCATCCACATGAGCAGCAGCAACAGCAGGCCGAGAGGCACGAGGTAGATCAAGATCTGCATCAGGATGGACTCCTGGCTGACCTTGGTCTCCACCGTCGGCTTGTTGCCGGCCTGGTCGAGGACGGTGAAGATCTCGTCCGTCGAGCTGGCCGGGAACTGCGTGATCAGGCGGTTGCTGCCCTCGAACGTGGTGCCGTCGGTGAGGGTGAGACGGAGACGCTGCTCCTTGTCCTCGATCGTGGCTTCCTTGACCTTGCCGTCCCGCACCTGTTGCAGTGCCTGGGACGTCTTCACGGGGTGGTAGCCCCGCGAGTCGTCAAAGAGAACGGTGAAGACGAAGTACAGCAGCAACACCGCAGCGATCCACAGCAGCGGGTTGCGAAGCAGGCGCTTGCGGTCCATGCACTTACGGCCGGCGGGCGGCCTCGACCCTCCCTGACTTGCGCGTCGGGCAGTGGAAGACCCACATACCGCGTCCGACCAGCCTACCGCCCGCTGGCCGGGTACTGAGCAACCAACGGGCGGGGGCGCTTCCGGGTTCCCACGGGTGACCCCTACCACGCATGTTCACGCACTTTGGTTCATCCGGAACAAATGCGACCGGACAGACGAGTGACGCAGGTCACGCCATCTCATTACGTTTGAGGGTCACATGTCATCCTCATTCGTCCCCCCGAGTGTTTCCCCGCCACTCGAAAGAGTGAACACGTGACCGAAGGTAAGTAACTGTATGTCAGCACGTCACACGTCCCCCGGACTGTTCCGGCGGGTGGCCCTGCCCGTGGGCGCCCTGCTCGGGGTGATCGCGGCGGCGGGCGTCACGGTCGTGGCCCTGCGGGTCACCAGCGGCGCCGACTGCTCGGGCGCTCTGCCGTTGAAGGTCGCCGTCACCCCTGCCGCCCTCGATGTGGTGAACGCGGCCGCACAGGACTACCAGCGGTCGCAGCCGGTCGTGCGCGGCCGGTGCGTGCAGGTCCAGGTCGAGTCGCGCAACGCGGCCGACGTGGCCAACGAACTGCCCACCGCGCAGATCAACCCGCACTCCCTCTGGGTCCCCGACTCCTCGATGTGGGCGGCGGAGGCCCAGCGCCAGGCCGCGGAGACCGGCCCGGAGGCCCCGAAGCTGGACATCAAGCCCTCGCTGGCGTCCAGCCCGCTCGTCATGGCGGGTTCCGAACAGGCGATGTCGAAGATCGGCTTCCCGGTCCAGCCCGTCTCGTGGGCGAAGGTCGTGGACCCGAAGGTCCAGATCGCCATGAGCGACCCGACGATGACCTCCGAGGGCCTCGCCTCGCTGTTCGTGATCCGCACCCTGCTCGGCAACGCGGACGGCACCCCGAAGCCCGAACTGGTCGGCACGCTGCTGCGCGTGGGCCGCAGCGCCGTCCCGTCGGTCCGCGACGCCTTCGGCAAGGTCACCACCGACGCCGGCAAGGCCCCGCTCTTCGCCGCCACCGAGCAGTCCGTCGTGGCGAACAACCGCGCGGTGAAGGACAACGCCGTCCTCGGCGCCCCGCCGAAGGAGGGCACGCTCTCGTTCGACTACCCGCTGGTCCGCGTCTCGCGCCCGAACGAGCAGGAGGGCATCGGCGAGGCCGCGGCGGAGTTCGAGAAGGTCCTGCGCTCCGCCGACACCTCGAAGCGCTTCGGCGAAGCGGGCTTCCGCACCGTCCAGGGAGCAGCCCCGGCCAAGTGGTCGACCGACGTCGAGGGCGTCCAGGCGGGCGACGTCAAGCTGATCGAGACCCCGGACGCCGACCAGGTCTCCGAACTCCTCAGGACCTGGGGCGCCATCAGCCTCGACATGCGCATGCTGACCGTCATCGACGTCTCCGGCTCCATGATCGAGAAGAGCGGCAACGGCAAGACCAGGGTGGAAGCCGCCACCACGGCGTCGATGACCGCCCTCTCGATGCTCCCGGACACCACCGCCATCGGCCTCTGGGCGTTCTCGACCGACAAGAAGCCGCCGAACGACTGGATCGAGCTGGTCCCGATAGGGCCTCTCGGCGAACCGCTGGCCGGCGTCACCCGCCGCAAGCGCCTCGAAGCGGGAGCCTCACAACTCCCCGGCCTGGTCGGCGGCGGCACCGCGTTGAACGACACGACCCTGGCCGCCTACCGCCACGTCCTGTCGGGCTACGACGCCTCGAAGGTGAACTCCGTCGTCCTCATGACCGACGGCCGCAACGACGACATCTCGTCCATGGACACCGCCGCGCTGATCGAGACCCTGAAGCGGGAGTCCGACCCCGCCAAGCCGGTCCCGATCATCATGGTGGGCCTCGGCGACGAGGTGGACATGGACGCTCTGCGTTCGATCGCCGCGGCCACGGGCGGCAAGGCGTACCAGGCGCCGAACCCGGAGGACATCCGCGGCGTTCTCCTCGACGCCGTGTCGCAACGCCGCTGCCGTCCGAACTGCTGATTCCGCTCAACGCGACGCCGGGTTTCCCACGGGAGGCCCGGCGTTTCCTTTCACCAGTGCAACAACGAGCCACGCACGAAAACGGGGGCGCAGCCGAACCGGCAACGCCCCCGCCCACGAACGCAACTCTCAGCTCGAATAGACCTTCGGGTCCAACGTCCCGATGTACGGCAGGTCCCGGTACCGCTCCGCGTAGTCCAGCCCGTACCCGACGACGAACTCGTTGGGGATGTCGAACCCGACGTACTTCACCGGGACCTCGACCTTCACCGCGTCCGGCTTGCGCAGCAGCGTGCACACCTCCAGCGAGCGGGGCTTGCGGGACTGCAGGTTCTTCAACAGCCAGGACAGCGTGAGCCCGGAGTCGATGATGTCTTCCACGATCACCACGTTCCGGTCCGCGATGTCGCGGTCCAGGTCCTTCAGGATCCGCACCACGCCGGAGGACGACGTGGAGGAGCCGTAGGACGAAACGGCCATGAACTCGAGCTGCACCGGAACGGGCAGCGCGCGGGCAAGGTCGGCCATGAACATCACGGCGCCCTTGAGCACGGTGATCAGCACGAGGTCGGAGTCACCTTCTGGGTGATCATCCGCGACCTGCTTGGCGAGTTCGGTGACCTTGTCGCTGATCTCCTGCTCGGTGATGAGCACGGATGCGATGTCGCCGTCGTACACGGACAGGTCCCCTCTGCTTAAGACTGTGGTTCCACAACGAGCCTGCCATGCGCGCGCCGCACGACAAAGCCGCCGGGTAGCCAGACACCGCCCTGACCGCGCCATTCACTCACCAGTGCGTCGACTCGTCGCAGGTGCGAATCGGACAGTTCAGGCACGCCTTCGTCGATGAGCCACGACCTGACCACTCTGCGTCGCAGTGCCGCGGGCAGCTCGGCGATGTCGTCAACGGCACAGCAGTCGCCTGCGAAGGCGGCCGCGAGAGAGTCGAGTGCGTCACAGTCCTCGCGCAGCTGGGCTGCCGTGCGCGCCAACGACGAAGCGACGCCGCCCTGCAGCACGGATTCGAGCAACGGCAGCACCTCGGTCCGCAGGCGCACACGCGTGAACGACGGGTCGGCGTTGTGCGGGTCGTCCCACGGTTGGAGGCCCTGCTCCGCGCACGCGGCACGGGTGACCTCCCGCGACACGCCGAGCAGCGGACGGCCCCACGGCGCGTCGAAAGCGCGCATGCCGGCGATCGAGCGCGGGCCGGACCCCCGGCCGAGGCCCAGCAGCACCGTCTCGGCCTGGTCGTCGAGGGTGTGCCCGAGCAGCACCACGCCGGACGACGGCCTCAGGGCCGCGTAGCGGGCGTTGCGGGCCGCCGCCTCCGGTCCGCCGGGACCCGACACCACGACGGGTTCCACGCGCGGCACGAGACCCAGGTCGGCGCACTGCCGGGCCGCCTTCGCCGCCACGTCCGCCGACCCCGGCTGGAGCTGGTGGTCGACCACGACGGCCGAGGCACCGGGCACCAGCCTGGACACGGCCGCGGCCAGCGCGAGCGAGTCGGCGCCGCCCGAGACCGCGACGGTCACCGCCTCCGGTCGCACGGCGTCGAGGAAGCGGCGGACCGCCGTCCGGACCTCGGCGACCGGTCCGTTCACGGCGCCACGCGGCGCAGCCAGCCCATCGGCTCGGCGATCTCCGCCCTGGTCGGCAGGGTGTCGGCGGAGGTCCAGATCGCGTTGAAGCCGTCCATGCCGACGCGCTCGACGACGTACTCGGTGAACCGGGCGCCTTCCTCGTACTGGCGCACCTTCGCCTCGACGCCGAGCACCGTGCGCAGGATCCGGTCGAGCAGGCCGCCGCCCTTGCGGCGCGCGCTGAAGCGGCTGCGGATCGTCGACACCGACGGCACGACGGACGGCCCGACGGCGTCCATCACGTGGTCGGCGTGGCCCTCGAGCAAAGTGGACAGAGCGATCAACCGGTCCAGCACGGCCTTCTGCTGCGGCGACTGGACCAGCTCGATCAGCCCCATCGGACCGTCGCCCTCGCGCAGCTTCTGCCGGAAGTCGCGGATCACGTCGGACAGCGGCGCTCGTTCCTCGTCCATTGAGGACAGCAGTGTGGTGACCTGGTCCGAGAAGTACCGGCGCAGCCACGGCACGCCGGTGAACTGCAGGCGGTGCGTGCACTCGTGCAGGCACACCCACATGCGGAAGTCGTCGTCCGGGACGTCCAGGGCCTGTTGCGCGCCAACGATGTTCGGCGCGACGAGCAGCAGCCGTCCGGCGAGCTGGTCCTGGGGGCTGAACGGGTCGTACTGGCCGAGCACGCGCGAGGACAGGAACGCCATCACGACGCCCGCCTGCACACCGGCCGTCCCGGCGAGGATGCCCGCCATCGGACCCGTCTGGCGCGGCATGGCGGGACCGGTCAGCGCGGCGAGGCCCTGCGCGGCGGCCGCCACCCACGCCGGGCGGTCCACGACCTCGCCCGGCAGCAGCGGCAGGCCCTGGCCGAGCCCTGTCAGCTCGCGGACGTGCACCTCCGCCTGCGGAGCGAGCTCCCGCAGTCTGCCGACGACGTGCTCGGCCTCCTCCTTGCCGATCACCGGACCTGGTCGCACGAGTCGCACTGCGGTCGAAACCGCCAGGTCCCAGTCCACCGGGCCGAGCTCTGCCTCCGTCGCGCCGTTCACGCTTCCGACGCTACCTGCGCACGGCCCGCTACGAACAGCCACAACCCCGCAACGCAGCGGCCATCACGTCCAGCGCGGGCCGGACCTCGGTCTCCGGGTTGCGGTTGCTCGCGGACATGAACGAGAACACGAGCACCCGTCCGTCCACGTCGACGACCACGCCGGCAAGCGCGTTCACGCCGGTGAGCGTGCCGGTCTTGGCCCGCACCCAGCCCTTGCCCTGCGCGGCGGTCCCGCCGTAGCGGCCGGCGAGGGTGCCGCTGCCGCCCGCGACCGGCAGCGCCGACAGCAACGGCCGCAGCTTCGCGGTGCGCGGGTCGTCCAGCGCGGGCTTGGCCGCCGCGGTCAGCACGTCGGTGAGCAGCTTGGCCGGGATCTTGTTCGACGCGGACAGCCCGCTGCCGTCCACGAAGCTCGCCCCGGTGAGGTCGAACCCGTTCTTGGTCAGCACGTCCCGCACGGCCTTGACCCCGCCCGCGAACGACGGCTCGTTGCCGGTCTTGATCGCGATCTCGCGGGCGATCGCCTCGGTGAGGACGTTGTCGGAGATCTGCATCATGTTGTCGACGAGCTGCTCGACCGGCGCCGACTTGATCTCGCCGAGCACCGGCGCGCCCTGCGGGGCCGCGCCCGCCGACGCGGCGGGAGCCCCGACGCGCTGGGCGAACGCGTCCGCCGCCGCCTGACCGGGGCTGCCGGTGCGCACGCCGTTGACGTTGGCCTGGTCGACCCGGCCGCCGTCGAGCATGAACGGCACGATCGGCGCCACCGAGCCGCCCGCGATGTCCGCCGACTCCCACTGCGGCCCGAGCGCCTCGCCCGCGTACCGGCTCAGGTCGAACTGGACCTTGGTGACCTGGCCCTTCTGCTTCACCTGGGTGACCAGGTCGTCGAGGGTCGCGGCACCGGGGTAGACCGACCTGCCGGGCACGCCGGAGATCGTCGGATCGCCACCGCCCACGATCACGACGGTGCCGGGCTCGGCGCCCTGGACGACCTTGGTGGACAGCTGGTCGGTCTTCTCGAGGCTGAGCAGCGCCGCGGCGGCCGTGAGGATCTTGAGGCTGGACGCCGGGGTCGCGGCCGTGGTGTCGCCCTGCTGCCACAGCGCCGCGCCGCTGGCGGGGTCGACGACGCTGCCGGTGAGCGTGCCCAGGGCGCTGTTGCCCGCGGGACCCGCGAGGGCCTGCTTCACGCCGGCGGGGCTCGGCGCCGGTCCGCCCGCCGTGACGGCCTTGACGAGCGGCTGGACGACCGCGGGCGCCGCCGGGGGCTTGGTCTCGACGGCCGTGGCGCCGCCGAACTCGTTGACCGCGTACACGGTGGCGCCGGCCAGTGCCGCCACGACCAGCAGGCTCAGGACGACGACCAGCGGCTTGCGGCTCCCGCCCGGCTCGTCGGTGGCGAGGCGGTCCTCCGGCTCCTCGTCGTAGCCGGTGACGGGCAGCTCCCGGGGCTCCTTGCGCGGCGGCGGCACCGGACGGGGCTGCTCGGAGCGCGGCGGCTCCTGCCGCGCGGGCGCCTGGGCCTGGAGCTGGTCGACGCGCTTGGTCTGCTCGGGACGCTGCGGTTCGGGGCGCTGGGACCGCTCGGACTGCTGCGGTTGCCGGCGCGGCTGCTGCTCGGTCCTGGAGTGCTGGTCGAACCACGACGGCTCGGAGTTCGGCAGCTGGTCGACGCGCGCCGTCTTGGCGTTCGGCACCGAGAGCTCGGTCGTCCTCTGCTCGCCCTTCGGTTCGACGCGCACCGGAACGGCCCGGGGTTGGCCGACTTCCGGACCAATCGCCCCGTGAGACTTCCCACCGATCTTTTCCGCGGAGGGCCTGCCGGACCCGCCCGAACCGGCCGTTGGCACAGCGGAACCACCCGAACCGGACGCGGGCCCGTTCGCGGCGACGCGCACCGGCGACGACCGCGGCGGTTCCTGAGTGGACGGTGCCGCGAGGACGGCGGCCAGCGGGAACCGCATCGTCGGCTGGTCGACTGTCGGGCGGCTGACCTGCACCGTTGGCTCGGAACGCCCGGCATCTGAATCGATGTCGTCGTCCTCGGTCGGCCATTGGGGGTCGTCCGGCACAGCGGCCTCCGTCAGCTCGGTACGGGCAATCTCACACCCACCAACCACCGCTCCGATGAGGGTTGACAAGGCGTCGTGGTCCACACTAGTGGGCATCACGAATGGGCTACATGAGCGAGGACCAGTGGAATTCGACGTCCTGATCGAGATCCCCAAGGGCGTGCGCAACAAGTACGAGGTGGACCACAAGAGTGGTCGCATCCGCCTCGACCGCACGTTGTTCACGTCGACGCAGTACCCCGCCGACTACGGGTTCATCGAGAACACCCTGGGTGAGGACGGCGACCCGTTGGACGCCCTCGTCCTCGTCCAGGAACCGACGTTCCCCGGCTGCCTGATCGCCGCTCGCGCGATCGGCATGTTCCGCATGACGGACGAGAAGGGCGGCGACGACAAGGTCCTGTGCGTCCCGGCCAACGACCCGCGCCACGAGCACCTGCGCGACATCCACCACCTGGCGGAGTTCGACCGGCTGGAGATCCAGCACTTCTTCGAGGTCTACAAGGACCTGGAGCCCGGCAAGAGCGTCGAGGGCGCGTCCTGGGTGGGCCGCACCGAGGCCGAGGCCGAGATCAAGCGCTCCTACCAGCGCCTGAAGGACGCCGAGGCCAGGGGCGAGACGTTCCACTAGGCACACGCGCGAAAGAAGAGGGGCCGCTCGCGAGCGGCCCCTCTTCTTCGTCGCGGTGAGTCCTAGACGGCGACGGTCTCGGCGTCGGCCACCCGCTCCAGGCCGGACCTGGTCGACAACGGCTTCTCGCGCAGGAACCACACGAGGACGAACGCCACGATCATCACGATGCCGCCGGTCAGGAAGACCGTGTCGATCGCGCTGGAGAACCCGTCGAGGAACGGCTTCGCGAGCACCGGGTCCAGGCCGTTGAGGAACTCGGTGTTGTTGATGTCCACGCCGGCCCCGCCCTGCAGCGTCTTCGCGAACTCCGGGTTCTGCCGCAGCGCCGCGTTGAACGCGTCGGTCTGCAGCGCGGCCCGGATGCCGGACGCGATCTTGTCGCCGACCGTGCTGAACAGGATCGACAGGAACACCGCGGTGCCGACGGTGCCACCGATCTGGCGGAAGAACGTCGCCGACGCGGTCGCCACGCCCATGTCCCGCGGCTCGGCGTCGTTCTGGATCGCCAGCAGCAGCGTCTGCATGCACTGGCCGAGGCCCGCGCCCATGACGAACATGTAGACCATGACCAGCCAGCTCGGCGTGTCCGTGCCGATGGAGCTGAGCAGGAACAGCGCGGCCGCCATCAGGCCGGCGCCGATGATCGGGAACGCCTTGTAGCGCCCGGTCTTCGACGTGACCTTGCCCGCGATCGCGGTGGCCGACATGATGCCGAACGTCATCGGCAGCAGCATCAGACCGGCCGTGGTGGGCGTGACGCCCTTCACGATCTGCAGGTACAGCGGGATGGAGACCATGCCGCCGAACATGCCGATGCCGAGCACGAAGTTGATCGCGTTGCCGAGCGCGAACGTGTGGTTGCGGAACATCCGCATCGGCAGCAGCGCCTCGTCACCCGCGCGGAACTCGGCCCACACGAACGAGACCAGGCCCAGCACGCCGATCACGTACATGGCGATCGCGGTGCCGGACGCCCAGCCCCACTCGCGGCCCTGCTCGGCGACGATCAGCAGCGGCACCAGGCCGACGGTCAGCGTCAGCGCGCCCAGCCAGTCGACGCGGTGGTTCACCCGCTGGTGCGGGATGTTCAGCACGCGCGCCACGACGAACAGCGCGAGCAGCGCGATCGGGACGTTCACGAGGAACACCCAGCGCCAGCCGGTGATGCCGACGAACGAGTCGAGGCCCGCGAAGACGCCGCCAATGACCGGGCCGAGCACGCTGGCCGAACCGAACACGGCCATGAAGTAGGCCGAGTACTTGCTGCGCTCACGCGGCGAGATGATGTCCGCCATGATCGCGAAGGCCAGCGACATGAGGCCACCGGCGCCGAGGCCCTGCACCGCGCGGAACGCGGCCAGCTCGTACATCGTCGTCGCGAGGCCCGAGAGCAGCGAGCCGAGGAGGAACAGCGAGATCGCCGCGAGGTACATCGGCTTGCGCCCGTAGATGTCGGACAGCTTGCCGTACAGCGGGGTCGTGATGGTCGCGGTGATCAGGTAGGCGGTGGTCGCCCACGCCTGCAGCGTCTGCCCGTGCAGCTGGTCGGCGATGGTCTTCATGGCGCTGGCGACGATCATCTGGTCCAGCGCCGCGAGGAACATGCCCAGCAGCAGGCCGGACAGCACCGTCATGATCTGGCGATGCGTCAGGGAGACCCCTGGCGTGGGTGTCGCATCGGTTGTTGATGACATTTCTAGTCGTTCCCTCCTGCGCGGGTCCCCGTCCCGCGTTCGTTCAAAAGCGCCGGAATCGTGCGCTCGTAGTCGTGGACGAAGCGTTCGAACAGGTCCGCGAAGCCCTTGAGGTCCTCGTCGGCCCAGTCCACGAACACCTGCTGGATCGCCTCGTTGCGCTGCCGGCGCCGCTCTTGGATCAGCTCGCGGCCCGCTTCGGTGACCGCGAGGACGCTGGCCCGGCCGTCCGCCGGGTCGGCGCGCCTCTCGACGAGCCCGTCCTTCACGAGGCCGGCCACCTGCCGGCTGACCGTGGACGGGTCGGAGAGCACCGCCTCCGCGAGGCCGCTCGAACGGCACTCCCCGAGGCCGGAGAGGGTCGCGAGGAGCACGAAGGCGGACTTGTCCATGCCCTGCTTGGCCATCTGGTGGGCGACCTGGGCGTGCATCTTGTTCAGCCGCACCATCGCCATGCCGACCCGGTCCGCGAGCTCGTGCTCGGGGCCGGGGCTGGGGCTGGGGCACCTGCCCGGATCGACCATCTGACACCTCGTTGCTTGTATCACCCAACTAGTTGCTCAGTACAAGCATCCATCTCGGTCGAGCAGAACGCAAGCGAGTTTCAGGTCTCACTCCAGCGCGGAGTGGTACGGCTGCGGAGAGTGTGGTTACCGGCGGGTAGCCAGCCGTGTTACCGGTCGGTAGCATCCGTCTCATGAGCCAAGACGTGTCGTTCATCGCCGATGCCATGAAGCAGGCCGTGCCGTACGTGAAGACGACCGGCATCGAGTTCGAAGAGGTGTCGGCGAGCCGCATCGTCGCGTCGCTGCCGGACGAGCCGTCGCTGCACAACCACATCGGCGGGCCGCACGCGGCGATGATGTTCGGCCTCGGCGAGTCCGCCTCGGGCGCCGTCGTGATGGCCGCGTTCGCCGCGCACCTCGGCAAGGCGACGCCGCTCGCCGTCCGCGCCGACATCTCGTACAAGAAGATCGCGATGGGCGTCCTGCGCGCGGAGGCGGTTCTCGGCCGGTCGGCGGAGGACGTCCTGGCCGAGCTGGAGTCCGGCACGCGACCCGAGTTCCCGGTCACCATCACGATCACCAACGCCGAGGGTGTCGTCACCGGCGAGATGACCGTCGTCTGGACGCTCAAGCCCGCACGCTGAACCGGGCGTCCCCGTATTTCAGTTCGGACTACCCGTGAACCGATCCGAACCAAATACGTAACCTTGGCCACACCGCGACGACCAGGCATTGTGCGGGTCATGTCGGGGTGGAGAACTGCGGGCGGGGTCCTGCTGGTCGTGCTCGCCACGGGATGTGCCGCGCAGGCGCAGCAGTCGAGGCCCGTGGCCGTGGAGGAGCCGGCGCGGGACGCGCCGGTCACCGCGTCGTCGACGACCTCGGTGCCGGTCTCGCCCGCCCAACCGGCGATCAGCGTCACGTCGATCGTCGACGGCCGCTCCGTGATGCTCTCCGACGGCTCGAAAGCCGAGGTCAGCGGCCTCGCCCAGCCCGGGCCGTGCTGGGCGGACGCCGCCGCGAGCTTCGCGAGGAGCATGCTGCTGAACCAGCAGGTCCGCTACGACCGGGCCACCGGCGCCCTCAGCCTCACCGACGGCACGGACTACGCGTTGCTCGCCCTGGGCAACGGCGCCGGGCGCACCGCGGGCGCCCCGTCGCCCGTCCAGAAGGAGGCCGAGGCGGCCGCGCAACGCGTCCCGATGGGCCTGTGGGGCCCGCCGTGCGGCGGCAAGGACGCCACCGAGACCCCCGCTCCCCCGCCACCCGCACCCGCGCCGACCACGACGAAGCCGCCGGCACCGCCCCAGCCGAAGCCGGTCTTCTACGCCAACTGCGACGAGGCGCGGCGCGCCGGTGCCGCACCGCTCTACTGGGGCCAGCCCGGCTACCGGACCGAGCTCGACCCGAACCGCAACGGCATCGCCTGCGAGTCCCGGTACCGCTAATAGCCTCTCCGGCATGAAGCTGGACAGCAGTGCCGTCGAGTACACCCCCGCGGACGCCGGGGCCATCGCGAAGCGGGCGGAGGACCAGGGCTACGACGGGTTCTGGCTCGCCGAGACCAAGCACGACCCGTTCCTCGCGCTGTCCGGTGCCGCCGCGGCGACCGAGCGGATCGAGCTGGGCACGGCGATCGCGGTGGCGTTCGCGCGCAACCCGATGACCGTCGCGACGACGGCGAACGACCTGCGCCTGTTGTCGGGCGGCAGGTTCAACCTCGGCCTGGGCTCGCAGGTCGAAGCGCACATCACCAAGCGCTTCTCCATGCCGTGGAGCAAACCGGCCGCGCGCATGCGGGAGTTCGTGCTGGCGATCCGCGCGATCTGGCACGCGTGGGAGACCGGCGAGCGGCTGGCGTTCCGCGGCGAGTTCTACAAGCACACGCTGATGACGCCGTTCTTCGACCCCGGCCCGAACCCGCACGGCACGGCGCCGATCTACCTCGCCGGCGTCGGCGAGCTGATGACCGAGGTGGCGGGCGAGGTCGCGGACGGCTTCCTGTGCCACAACTTCACGACCGAGCGGTACCTGCGCGAGGTGACGCTGCCCGCGCTCGAACGCGGCCGAGCGAAGGCCGGGAAGACGCTGGAGGGCTTCGAGATCAGCGGCCCGGTGTTCACCGCGACCAGCGACGAGGAGGTCGCCGGGGTCAAGCGGCAGATCGCGTTCTACGGGTCGACGCCCGCGTACCGGCCGGTGCTCGACCTGCACGGCTGGGGCGCGCTGCACGAGGAGCTGCACCGCATGTCACGGCGGCAGCAGTGGGCGGAGATGAGCGAGCTGATCACGGACGAGGTGCTGTCCGAGTTCTGCGTCCTGGGGACGCCGGAGACCGTCACGGCCGCGCTGCTGGACCGCTACGGCGACGTCGTGACCAGGGTTTCGCCGTCGTCGGGCGCGGTTCAGCGCCCGGAGAAGTGACTCAGCCCGGACCGGGCCAGCTCGGCGTGGAAGCCGTCGAGCCCGGCGCGCACTCTGGCGACGCCGCGCTTGCGGATCCACCTGCGTCTTCCGACGTTCGCGGCGGTCAGGGCGAACGGCAGCGCCAGCAGGGTCAGGACCAGCATCGTGATCATGTCGTCTCCTCAGGGGTTGCGAACGTGCAACGACCAATCGAGACACCGCTTACGGTACCGGGTCCAAAGCCACCCGGGTGGAGCAAAGTCACCGACAGCAAGGCAGTTCTTGACTAATTTTGTTTTCGGTGTGACGCTGGCGGCATGTTCGAAGTGGCGGTGATCGAGGACCCGTCCGCGGCCGAGGTGTCGCTGGACCCCGTGCGGGCGAGACTGCTCGCGGAGCTGGTGGAGCCCGGATCGGCGACGATGCTCGCCGCGAGGGTCGGCCTGCCCAGGCAGAAGGTGAACTACCACCTGCGCACCCTGGAGCAGCACGGCCTGGTGGAGCTCGTCGAGGAACGGCGCAAGGGCAACGTCAACGAGCGCCTGCTGCAGGCGACCGCGGCGTCCTACGTGATCTCCCCGGCCGCGCTCGCGGCCGTGCAGCCCGACCCGGCGCGGTCGCCCGACCGGTTGTCCGCGCGGTGGCTGCTGGCCGTCTCGGCGAGGCTGGTGCGCGACGTCGGCACGTTGATCACGGGCGCGACCAGGGCGAAGAAGCGGCTGGCGACGTTCGCGCTGGACGGGGAGGTCCGGTTCGCGAGCGCCGCGGACCGCGCGGCCTTCGCCGAGGAGCTGGCCGGTTTCATGACCCAGTTGGTCGCGAAGTACCACGACGAACAGGCAGAAGGAGGGCGTCCGCACCGAGTCGTCGTCGCCCTGCACCCGAGCGTGAACGCTTCCAAGGAGGACGAGTCGTGACCCGCGAGTTCGAGATCAGGAAGGAAGTCGAGGTCGCCGGAACCCCGGAGCAGGTCTGGGACGCCATCGCGACCGGACCGGGCATCGACTCGTGGTTCATGGGTCCGCACACCGTCGACGGACGGCTGGGCGGCCGCATGTCGATCGACATGGGCTTCTTCCAGGAGGCCTCGACGATCACGGCCTGGGAGCCGGGCAAGCACCTCGCCTACGAGAGCGACAAGGGCGAGGACGGCACGTTCCACGCCATGGAGTTCCTGGTCGAGGGCCGCGACCAGGGCTCGACCGTCCTGCGGTTCGTGCACAGCGGGATCCTGGCGGACGGCTGGGGCGACGAGTTCGTCGACCAGCAGTCGAAGGGCTGGGACATGTACCTGTTCACGCTGGGCCAGTACGTCGAGCACTTCGCGGGCCGGCCCGGCACGTACGTCTTCGCGCAGTGGCCGGAGCAGCCGGAGGGCGCCGGCAACTGGCCGGTGCTGCTCGACGCGCTCGGCGTCCCGCGCGACGCCGAGGTCGGCGACGAGGTGACGTTGAAGCCGTTCGGCATCAACGGGGTCGTCGACTACCTCGTCCGCCACGACGCGCACAACTTCCTCGGCGTGCGCGGCCCCGACGGCCTCTACCGCTTCCACGGCACCAACGCCGTCGGCCACCACGTCTTCGGTGACGCCACCGGCGAGGCCGGGAGGTGGCAGGCCTTCCTGGCTCAGATCGTGGGCGGGCAGACCTCGTAGACGTAGTCGTCGTGCCCGTACGGCACCACGTTCCTGTCGCGGCGGATGATCGAGACCCGTCCGCCGCGATCGGTGCACGACTTCTTGAAACCCTCGTCGGTGTACTCGATCTGGAAGAAGGCGTTGCCGAACGCCTCGGCGTAGGCCCCGCACTCACCGAGGGCCTGGCAGTCCTCGGTGATCGCGAAGTCGAAGCCGATCTCCTGCTTGCCGGCGGTGCCGAGCTCGGCGACGTTCTTCTGCGCCACGGCAAGTCCCTGCTCGTGCGCGTACCGCACGAAGTCCTTCATGAAAGCCTTGGTGGCGTTGAGGTCGAACGCCCCTTCGGAGCGCTGGTAGGAGTCGAGGTTGTCCGGCTCCACGCCCTTGAACATGGCCGTCTTGCAGCCCTTGATCCACTTCTTCTGGATCTCCAGGATCCTGCGGCGCTTGTCCTCCGTGGAGATGTCGAGGACGCCCTCCTGCCACTCCGGGTCGATCACCACCTCGCCGTCGGCCTTCTTCACCAGCAGGTCGGCGTGGTGCTGCCGCCACCAGTCGAGGCCGCCCTCCATCTTCTCGGGCTGCGTCTGCAACGCGTTGAGGTAGCAGATGTTGTAGCGCCTGCCGTCCGCGAACGTGGTGCGGTCCCGCACGACGATCTTGACCGGCACGTCCGGCTGGTAGGTGCCGCCGAGCTGGTAGTCGAGCTGCCCACCGGCGGGCGGCAGCTCCCTCGGTGGCAGCTCGGGCTCACCCGAGCAGGCGGTGACGAGCAGGACCGCGACGGCCACAACGACTTTCACGCACGACGACCTGCGAGCCACCCGTCGACGACCTCCTCCAGCAACGCGAGCGTCAGCCTGCCCTGGCTGAGCACGACCTCGTGGAAGTCGCGGACGTCCTCGCCCGCGGCTTCTGCTTTCCTGCGCAACTCCTGGAACTTGAGGCGCCCCACCGCGTACGCGAGCGCCTGCCCCGGTTCACCGAGGTAGCGGTCCACCTCGGACTCGATCTGCGCGAGCCCGACGGGGGTGTTCTCGACCAGGTAGCCGACGGCGTGCCGGCGACTCCACCCCAGGGCGTGCAGGCCGGTGTCGACGACGAGCCGACCGGCGCGCATCGCGTCCATGGTAAGCATGCCGAGCCTCGACTCGTCGCTGCCGTACAGGCCCATTTCGTCGGCCAGGCGTTCGCAGTACAGCGCCCAGCCCTCGCCGAACACGCTGATCGGCGCCTTCCGCCGTACGAAGGGAATCCCTTCGAGCAGCGCGGCCTTGGAGTGTTCGAAGTGGTGCCCCGGCACGGCCTCGTGGTACGCCGTGGCCTCGTCCTTGATGCGGAGCCGGCTGCCGGGTTCCTTGGTGTTGACGAAGTAGGTGCCGGGCCTGCTGCCGTCCTCCGCGGCCGGGAAGTAGTGCGGCGGCACGTGCGCGGGCACCGCAGGCGGAGCCTCCCTGACCGCGCACGCCGCGGCGGGTGTGGTCCGGAACCACTGCGGCGCAACGGCTTCCGCCTTCACGACGGCCCTGCGCGCGGCGTCGAGCACGTCCGCACCGCTGGTGTGCCGGAACGCGGGATCGGTGCGGATGCGGTCGAACACGTCGTCGCCGTACCGCGCGAACTCGTGCTTGAGGTCCTCGACCATCGCGAGGCCGATCGCGTGCAGTTCGCCGGGATCCAGGTCTTCGGTCGTGTGCGCGCGGATCGCCTTGCGGTAGACGTCGTCGCCGTTCGGCAACCAGCACAGCCCGGCACGTTCGGTACCGCGCCCGCACGGCAGCGCCTCTTCCAGCAAGAAGTCCCGGTAGCGCTCGATGGCCGGCCTGGCAATCTCACCGCCACCGTCGACCACGTCGAACGCGCTGAGGTTGCCGAGATGGCCGTCCAGCAGCTCGACGGCCTGCTCCACCAGGTGTCTCACCGGTGTGAGGCCGTCCGCGAACCCCTGCCGGTGACGTTCGGCCACCGTGTCGAAGAACGCGCCGAGCCCACGCATCCGTTGCAGGTACCCGGCTCGCCGTTCGGGCGTGTCGACGGGCAGCCTCGGCAGGAAGGCCAGCGTGGAGGGAACGGCGGTGCGGATGTTCGCGCTGATCCCGAACTCGAGCTGCCTGCTCTCGACGGCGTCGGTCTGCGTGCGCACCTCGTGCAGCACGATCCCCAGGGTGAGCCGGTCGGACAACGTCTCCGGGTCGATGCTGCGCGCCGCCGCGCCGATTTCCCGCAGCCGGCCGAGGTAGACGCGCTCCCCCTCGGTGCTGTGGTCCACCAACAACCCGTCGTCGCGGCCGAAGCCCATGAGGCTCGCGTCAACCGGGTAGCGGTCGAGAATCGCGTCGAAAAGGCGGTCAGCCAACTCGTTGACGTCCGACATCCGTCCCCCAGTGGTTACGCCGTTGAGCGGCCATCACGACCTTTGTAGCGGGTATGCCGCGGACATGCGCTGGTTTCTGCTGATCGTCCTGTTGACCGGCTGTTCCGCGTTGCCCCTGCCGTCGACGACCTCCGCCCCGCAGGTCGGCAGGGTGCCCGCGGGAACCCTGGACGCCGTGGCTGCCCGCACCTCCCTCGCGGCGCTGCCGGTGGCCACACCGGGCCGCCTCGACGGCTACGTCCGCGACTGCGACGGCGGCAAGGCGTGCGTCTTCGGCCGGCCCTGGTTCGACACCGACGGCGACGGCTGCGACCAGCGGAGCCAGGTGCTGGCCCGCGACCTGACCGGCGTGGAGCGCAAACCGGGCCGCTGCGGCGTCCAGTCCGGCACCCTCGACGACCCGTACACCGGCACGCAGGTCACCGGCACCTCGAAGATCCAGATCGACCACGTGGTGCCGCTGGCCGAGATGTGGCGCAGCGGTGCCGCCGGGTGGGCACCCGAACAGCGCCTCGCCGCGGCCAACGACCTGCGCAACCTCGTGGCGGTGTCGGGGAAGGTCAACCAGTCCAAAGGCGACAAGACGCCCGACGAGTGGATGCCGCCCAACGCCGGGTACGCGTGCTCGTACGGGCGGATCTACGTGACGGTGAAGGCCGCCTACGGCCTCTCGGTCGCGCCGGCTGAACGTTCCGCCCTGGAGCAGGCACTCACGACGTGCGGTTGAGCTCCTCCTCCGCCGCGACCCGCCGAGCCGTCCACTTCCGGTCGATCTCCTCGGGCCGCTTGTGCCCGCACGCCACGAAGTTGCCCTCTTCGTCGGTGACGTCGACGTCGTACGAGCAGTTCTCGACGTAGATCGTCAGGTTCTCGATCCCGTCGGCACGCTCCTCGTCGTTCGCGTGGTACTCGACGTCGAAACCGAGCTTCTCGCCGTTGTTGTCCGTGCGGATGCACAACATGTCGCCACGTTCGAGCCAGCGGTCCTCACCCCAGGGCTCCAGCCAGACGACGAGCCACCTCGAAGAACCGTTTCTCACGTGCATCACAGCCATGGCGCCAGCGTAAGCGCCGAACAAAGCAGAAGGGCCAGGTCACCGGAGTGACCTGGCCCTTCCGTCTCACCGAGCCGCCTATCGGAATCGAACCGATGACCTGCTCATTACGAGTGAGCCGCTCTGGCCGACTGAGCTAAGGCGGCGAGACGCGATAACTATAACCGACCCGCAAGCGCGTTACTCACGGGGGCCCTGTTCGTTGTACGGACCGTGACCGACGTCACCACCTCCTAGGCCCGAGGAGAGGTTCATGCGCCGTTCGTTGTCCGTGCCGTTGGCCGGCTTGGTGCTCGCGCTCGCCACGGCGCCCGCACTCGCGCAGCCTCCGACCACGCCGGTGCCGGGACCGCGGGACCCGAACCAGCCTCCGGCGTCCGCGCCGAACGGGCCGCAGCCGCTCGCGCACGCCGTCGGTGACGCGGGGACCGGGTTGAGCGTCGTGCGGCTCGGGCCGCAGGGGGTGCCGACCAGCACGATCCTTCCCGGGTTCGGGGACCGGCTGCCCAGGCAGTCGGTCGCGGAGTTCGGGCTGGGGCTGGCGAGCGCGCAGGTCAACACCGAAGCGTTCCTGGCCAGTGAGAAGGTCGTGACGCAGGCGAACCCGTTCGGCTTCGCGGTGGCGGGGCGGTCGCCGCAGTCGCCGGGCACGCTGGTGCAGACGGCGATCCCGGACAACCCGCGGCCCACGACCGGAGGGCTGCCGATCCCGGAGACGCCGCTCGGCAAGCTGCGGGTGCTCAACGGCAGCGTGCACGCGCGGTGGGACGAGAAGCTCGGGCCGTGCGTCACCCCGCTGGCCACGGCCAGGACGTCATTGGCGGGGCTCGAGGTCCTCAGCGCGCTGCCGGCCGAGGTGCCACTTCCCGCGAAGACGAGCCTGGTGAGCGTTCCGGACACGTTCGAGGCGACCTCGCAGGTCCGGCTGGTCGACCTGCCCGGCAGCGCGAACAAGGCGGTCGAGTCGACGTCGACGATGCGGGCGGTCAGCGTCGAACTGGCGGGCGGCATCAAGATCGACGTGGTCAGCCCGCCGACGCTCACGGCCACGGCGACCGGGGACGAGAAGACCTCGAAGATCACCTACACGGCCCCGGTGCTGAAGGTCAGCCAGAACGGCAAGGACCTCGGCACGCTCGACGCCGCGCACCCCGCACTCGACGTCCCGCTGCTGCTGGACCTGGTCGTGGTCAAGCTGCAGATCGCGGGCCTCAACGAGAAGAAGTCGAGCTTCTCGGGCAACGGCTTCACCGGCTTCCAGCTCGGCGCGACGGCCAGGATGCTCGACGTCCAGCTCCTGCCGACGGACGAGCTGAAGCTGCCGAACCTGCCCTCGGCGCTCGCGCAGATCTCGCTGGGCGAGCAGATCGTGCGGGCAGCGGCACCGCAGGGCGGCGTGATCTGCGGAACGTCGCAACCACCGCAGACGACCGCACCCGCGCAACCCGGCGCACCGGCCGCACCACCGAAGGCGCACCGCCGCTGGCCTACACGAACGCCGCGTACCAGACGATCCCGCTGTTCTGGACCGGCACGGGACTCCTGCTGGCCGGCGTCGTGATCTTCGCGGCACTACCCGCCAGGCGCCGTCCCCGGCCCGGAGCACCCGAGGTCGAGTAGCGACCACCTACGGCCCCCAGGACAACCTCACCCACGGTGCAACGTGGTCACCATCGCCTCAACGGCGATGCGAGGCTTGACGTTGACCTCGATGGCCTCCCGGCAAGCCAGCACCGCCTCCAACCGCCGCAAGATCGACTCCGAGGACCACTGAGCGGCGGCGGTTCGGGAGTCCCCGGCCCGGTCCGGGTGCATCAACGCGGCCTCGGACCCGGTCTTCACCACCAGCGCATCCCGGTAGAACCCGGCCAGGTCGACCAGAGCCATGTCCAGCGAGTCGCGCTGAGTCCGCGTGGCCCGCGACTTCTGGCGCTTCTCCAGGTCCTTCAACGCACCCTTGGCCCCACGAGTGGCGGCAGCGGTTCCCTTGCCGGTGCCACCGGCCCCCATCGCGGTTTCCAACGCCTCCCGCTCCGCCTCGTTGCGGGCCTCGTTGGCGGTGGACGCGTCCTCCTCGGCAGCCTTGATCAACTCATCGGCGCAGGTGAAGACGTCCCCGGGACGCCGCAGTGCCAAGGGGATCCGCAGCACCGCCTCACGCCGCGCACGGGACTGCTCGTCCGCGGCCAGCCGCCGGGCCCGCCCCACGTGCCCGCCGCACACCGAGGCAGCCCACTGAGCCATCTCCGGCGAAACGCCGTCCACGGCTTCCAGCGCCGAGGCGATGGCCGCGGGCCGGGGCGATCCCAGGGACACCAGCCGGCAGCGGGACCGGATGGTCACCGACACGTCGTCCGGGTGGTCCGACGGCGCGCACAGCAGGAACACCGTCCGCTCCGGCGGCTCCTCGACGGCCTTCAGCAGGGCGTTGGCGGCGCCCTCGGTCAGCCGGTCGGCGTCCTCGATGATCACCACCTGCCACCGTCCCGACGTGGGCCGGCGGGCGGAGATCTGGACGAGGGACCGCATCTCGGCCACCGAGATCGACAACCCCTCGGGCGCCACGACGCGCACGTCGGCGTGGGTGCCGTGCAACGTCGTCCGGCAGCCGGTGCACTCGCCGCAGCCGGGGCGGTCGTCGGTCACCACGCACTCCAGGGCCCCGGCGAAGGCGCGGGCGGTGGACGAACGGCCGGAGCCGGGCGGGCCGGTGAAGAGCCAGGCGTGCGTCATCACGCCGGGTGCCGGAGTGCCGCCCGCGACGATCGCGGCGGCGGCTTCGGCGGCCGCGGACAGCGTTGCCACCGCGTCGGGCTGGCCGACCACCTCGTCCCACACGCTCATGGGTGCAGTCTTCCAGCGGCGGGTCAGACCGCGGCTTCGGGGACCGCGCGCTTGCGGGTCGCGAGCAGCGGCACGACGGCGGAGCGGACCCGGTCGGCCACCTCGTCGGCGTCGCCGTCGGCCTCGACCACGACGTAGCGGTCCGGGTCGGAGGCGGCCATCTCGCTCAGCAGGCGCTGGACGCGCCAGTGGTGCTCCGGGCCGATCCTCTTGCCGTCGGCGACCGGGCGGTCCAGCAGGATCGTCAGGTCGGGGCGCAGGCGGCCCGTCGCCCAGTCCACCAGGCCTTCGAGCTCCTGGTGCTCCAGCGAGCTCGTGGCGGTGAAGTGAGCCAGCGGCGAGTCGACGTAGCGCTCCATCACGACGACGGAGCCTTCTTCCAACGCCGGGCGCACCTGCCGTTCGACGACATCGGCGCGGACGGCGGCGGCTACGAGCGCTTGGGCTCGCACGCCTGCCAGCTCCGCAGAGGACAGCATCGTGCGCAGGCGGCGTTCGTCGTGTTCGGGGTCGGCGGCCAGCAGGACGTCGAGGCCCTCGGCGCGCAACGCGGCGGCCAGGCGGCGGGCCTGCACCGACGTGTCCTCGCGGGTGTCGCCCTCGACGGCGATCAGCATGCCCTTGTTGTGCCGGCGGCCGCGGATGGCCGCGAACAGCGACGACAGCACCCGCTCCTCGCGGCGGTCGTCCATCTGCCGGTACGCGACGAGCCCCAGCACGATGGCGATCACGGCACCGCCGAGCATCACCGGACGGCTCGCGTCGACCTCCATCGGGTGGCCGAACACGCTGACCTGCCGCTTCTGCAGCAACGTGAGCAGCAGCGGCGCGCCTCCCGACGCACCGAACAGCACGACCTTCAGCAACGTCTGGATCAGCGCGACCGTGCGGCCGCGCATGTCGTCCTGCACCTGCGAGCCCACGATCGTGAGACCCGTCAGGAACGCCACGCCCGCGCACGCGCCGACCAGCGCCACCGTCAGCAGCGCGATCCACAGGTGCGGAGCCAGCGCGACCAGCGCGAGCGAGATGCCGGCGAGCACGATCGTGACGCCGAACAGGCGGTTGTAGGCGAGGCGCTGGGCCAGCCGCGGTGCCGTCGCCATGCCGACCGCGAGTCCGAGGAACACGGCCACGAACAGCAGCCCGAACGTCGAGGCGCCGCCGAGCAGCGACAACGCGTAGAGCTTGGCCGTGCCGATCACGACACCGGCCGCGGCGAACGCGCCGATCATGCCGATGAGCAGGCCGCGGACCAGTGGCGTCTTGCCGGCGAACTTCAGGCCCTCGCGGAACATCGCGACGAACCCCGGCTTGTCCTCGTCCTTCTTGCGGTTCGCCGAGATGCGACCGGACAGCTCCGGCAGGCGGGTCGCGACCAGGGCCGCCGAGGTGAAGTACAGCAGGCCGTTGATCACCACCGCGATCGTCGCGACGGTGAACTCCAGGTTCCCGCCCTGCAGGTTCAGGTAGCCGGGGATGCCCGAGATCAGCGAGTACAGGCCGAAGCCGCTGATCGTGGAGATGCCGTAGGTCATCACCAGGCCGAGCTGGTTCGCCGACTCCACCTGGTCCGGGCGGCGCAGCAGGTTCGGCACCGCCGACTCCTTGGCCGGGATCCACAGCATCGCGCAGCAGCCGACCAGGAAGTTCGCGACGAAGAGCCAGACCGGCGAGCCGACCAGCGCGATCGAGATGAACAGCGAGCCGCGCAGGACGTCGCAGACCACCATGACCTTGCGGCGGTCGAACTTGTCCGCGAGCACGCCGCCGATGGGCGCGAAGAGGATGCCGGGCAGCAGCTGGGTGAGCACGACCAGGGGCAGCGCGAACGACTGCCACTCGTAGCTCTTCATCATCGTGGAGACCAGACCGGTCAACGCGAGCAGTGACAGCCAGTCACCAACACTGCACAAATAGGTGACAAGCCACAGTCGCCGGAACGGGCGAATGGCGAGCACCGATCGAAGCCGGTGGACCGTGGACACGCTGGACTGGGCCTGCCCTGCCTGGCCTGCCTCGGTCACCGGTGTGTCCGCGTCCTGAATTTCAGTCACCCCTAATCGCCCACTCCCGTGCGATCAGCGTAACCGGATGTGGTGAGTCAGGATGCCGGACTCACAGCACGACTAGCTGAAGATCGCTCCGAGGACGCCGAGCAGGACGAGCACGAAGAACCCGATCACGACCAGGCACCCGATGAACGTGGCCACGCCGCTGGCCTGCTGGGTGGGCTGCTGTTGTTGTGGCGCAGGTGTTTGCGCCTCCTGGAGGTACTGCCGGGGCACGGACTGCCGCTGTTGTTGCGGCTGCGGGCGCTGGGCACGCGGCCTGCGTTGTTCCTGCCTCATCTGCGCGTGGAGGGCCTGCCGCACCGCCTCGGCGGGTGCGGGCGGTGTCGGCACCACCACACGTGAGCTGGGAGACGCCCACTGCGGAGCGACCCGATCGGCCGCCGTCACGAGCCCTGCCAGCGGGTCGGGGAACAGCCGGGGAGGCGGCGGGGCCTGCGTCCCGTCGGGACCGAAGTCGGAACTCGGCACCGCCACCTCCGTCAGCTCAGCTCTTGGACTTCGCCGGAGCCTTCTTCGCCGCGGGCTTCTTCGCCGTGGCGGCCTTCTTGGCCGGGGCCTTCTTCTTGACCGGCCCCTTGGCGCGCTTCTCGGCCAGCAGCTCGGCCGCGCGCTCGTCGGTGATCGTCTCGACGCTGTCCGACTTGCGCAGCGACGCGTTCGCCTCGCCGTCGGTGACGTACGGGCCGAAGCGGCCCTCCTTGATCACCATCGGCTTGCCGGACACCGGGTCGTTGCCCAGCTCGCGCAACGGCGGCGCGGCGGCCGCCCGGCCGCGCTTCTTCGGCTCGGCGTAGATCTTCAACGCCTCTTCGAGCGTGACGGTGAAGATCTGGGACTCGTCGACCAGCGACCGCGAGTCCGTGCCCTTCTTCAGGTACGGGCCGTAGCGGCCGTTCTGCGCGGTGATCTCGGCACCCGTCTCCGGGTCCTTGCCGACCACGCGCGGCAGCGAGAGCAGCTTGAGCGCGTCGTCGAGCGTCACCGTGTCCAGCGACATCGACTTGAACAGCGAGCCGGTGCGCGGCTTCGGGGCCTTGGCCTTCGACGTGCCGTTCTCGGCCGGCTCGGGCAGCACCTCGGTCACGTACGGGCCGAAGCGGCCCTCCTTGGCCACGATCTCGTTGCCCGAGACCGGGTCGGTTCCGAGCGAACGGCCCTCCTGCGGCGTCGAGAAGAGCTTCTCGGCGATCTCCGCGGACAGCTCGTCCGGCGCCAGGTCGTCCTGCACGTTCGCGCGCTGGGCGACTCCGTCGACCTCGCGCTCCAGGTACGGCCCGAAGCGGCCGACGCGCACGACGACCGTGCGGCCCTCGGAGTCGCTGAACAGCGGGATCGAGTTGATCTCGCGCGGGTCGATGTCCTCGACGCCCGTGCCGACCAGCTTCTTCAGGCCGCCGGAGCGGCCGATCGAGCCGTCGGGACCGATGCTGCCGCCGAAGTAGAACCCGGACAGCCACGTCGTGCGGCCCTGACGACCCGCGGCGATGCCGTCCAGCTCGTCCTCGAGGGCGGCGGTGAAGTCGTAGTCGACCAGGCGGCCGAAGTGCTGCTCCAGCAGCCCGACCACGGCGAACGCCACCCAGGACGGGACCAGCGCGGCACCCTTCTTCCACACGTAGCCGCGGTCCTGGATGGTGCTGATGATCGACGAGTACGTGGAGGGACGGCCGATGCCGAGCTCCTCCATCGTCTTGATCAGCGACGGCTCGGTGTAGCGCGAGGGCGGCGAGGTGGTGTGACCGTCCGCGGACAGCTCCGCGATCGTCAGGTCCTGGTCCTTGACCAGCAGCGGGAGGCGCGACTCCGCGTCGTCGGACTCGCCGCCCGCCTCGGCGTCGACCGTCTCGACGTAGGCCTTGAGGAAGCCGGCGAACGTGATCGTGCGGCCGGACGCGGCGAACGTGACCTCCTGGCCCGTCGCGGCACGCCCCTGGATGCGGATGCTGGTCGTGTTGCCCCGCGCGTCGGCCATCTGGGACGCGATCGTGCGCTGCCAGATCATCTCGTAGAGCTTGAACTCGTCGGAGTCGAGCTCGGCGGCCACCTGACCGGGCGTGCGGAAGACCTCTCCGGCCGGCCGGATCGCCTCGTGCGCCTCCTGCGCGTTCTTGACCTTGCGCGTGTACTGGCGCGGCTTGTCCGCGACGTACTGCGCGCCGTACAGGTCCGTGGCCTGCGTGCGGGCCGCGTTGATCGCCGTCTCCGACAGCGTCGTGCTGTCGGTGCGCATGTAGGTGATGTAGCCGTTCTCGTACAGCTTCTGCGCCGTGCGCATCGTGCGGTCGGCGGAGAACCGCAGCTTGCGGCCCGCCTCCTGCTGCAGCGTCGAGGTCATGAACGGCGCGTACGGCTTGCGCGTGTACGGCTTCTCCTCGACGGAGGAGACCTTGACCGGCGCGTTCTCCAGTCCGGTCGCGATGGCCCTGGCCTGCGCCTCGTCCAGCACGACCACGTCGGCCCTGCCGGTCAGCTTGCCGTCGGAGCCGAAGTCGCGGCCCGTGGCGAGACGGGTGCCGTCGACGGCCACGAGCCGTGCGCCGAACTGGCGCGGCGTGGCGTCCTCACCGGCGTCCATCTGCGCGGAGATGTCCCAGTAGTTCGCTGAGACGAACTTCATCCGCTCACGTTCGCGCTCCACGACCAGACGCGTCGCCACGGACTGCACACGGCCCGCCGAGAGCTTCGGCATGACCTTCTTCCACAGCACCGGGCTGACCTCGTAGCCGTAGAGGCGGTCGAGGATGCGGCGGGTCTCCTGCGCGTCGACCAGGTCCTGGTCGAGATCGCGGGGGTTGGCGGCGGCGGCCTGGATCGCGGACTCGGTGATCTCGTGGAACACCATCCGGCGGACCGGGACCTTGGGCTTGAGCGTCTCGAGGAGGTGCCAGGCGATGGCCTCGCCCTCGCGGTCACCGTCTGTCGCGAGGTAGAGCTCGTCGACGTCCTTCAGGGCTTCCTTGAGCTCCGTGACCAGCGACTTCTTGTCGGCGGAGACCACGTAGAGGGGCTCGAAGCCGTGGTCGACGTCCACGCCGAGCCTGGCCCAGGCCTGGCCCTTGTACTTCGCGGGGACGTCGGCGGCACCGCGTGGCAGGTCCCGGATGTGCCCCCTGGAGGACTCCACGACGAAGTTGCTGCCGAGGTACGAGGCGATCTTGCGCGCCTTCGTGGGCGACTCGACGATCACCAGTCGTCGGGTGCTGCCCCCGCCTCCGCTGCTCTTTTTCGTCCGTGTCGATCCAGCCACTCGCCGTCCCGCTCTCTTCCAAACCCGGTTCCCAGGCCCGCCAGTGTTGCCCAGCGCCGGCCGAAAAGCACACCATCCGTCGTGTGTCCGCGACGCCTGTACGACGTGACAGAGTGACACAACCTTGCCGGACCGCCCGCCTCAGGCCGCCGGCCAGGTGCTCATCGCCACTCCCTGCGGAGGGCTTCCGACCAGCTCAGCGAGCCGTGCCAGCCGTCGCCGGCCGGTCACCCGCAACGCGGGTGCCCCTACCAGGGTGCACGGAAGTCCGGACGCAAGCAGCGCATTTTGCAACGGTAGGTGTGTCTGGGGGGCATTCGGGTCCAAACCGAGCAGGTAGGCGGACTCCATCCAGCACCCCGCGGCGAGCGCCCAGACGCGGAGCACCGCTCCGTTGAGCTCGAAGTCGGCGGGCACCCGCTTGACGGGGCCGTCCAGCCAGCGGGCGGCCAGTCCGGTGAGGTCGGTGCGGAACGGGGTGCGGACGAACCGCGTGCCCTCCTCGTTGACGCACAGCTCCGTGGTGACGCCGCGCTCGGCGCACGCCTGCTTGAGCGGCCCGTGGCGCCACTCGTCGCGCAGCTCCACGTACACGCGGGCCGCCGTGCCGCGCGCGAAGCTGACGGCCTGCCCCGGCCCGCAGAGGAAGCCGGCGAGGTCCGCCTTGGCCGGGGTGCGTGCCTCGGCCGAGAAGAAGGACAGCTGCCCAACCACGGCCCACAGGGTAGAACAGACGTTCGACTGTGACCAGTGGTGCGCTTGGGACTACGCCGGTCGAGCGATCACCGCTGCCCGGAGTTCTTCAGCTCGCCGCACGGCGCGGATTTGCTGATCGCCGCCGAGTACTTGGGCGACTTCTCCAACGTGTCGAAGGTCGCCCGCAGCTCTTCCGGACTGCTGACCTGGGAGGTGTCCGCGAGCACCTTCTCGGCGCCTTCCCAGAACCGCGCGTTCGGCTCCAACGCCGTCACCGGCGCTTTCGCCGCCTCGTAGGACCGCGCCGACTCGCTGAAGTACTTCGTCAGCCGTTCGTGGACGGTCTTCAGCTCGTCCGAGGGCGGCCCGAGCTCGCCGAGCTGCTTCTCGGCCGCGGCGAGCGCCGTGGCGTTCTCGGCGATGAGCTCCAGGTAAGCCGCCTTGACCGCCGCCGGGTTGGCCGGGTCCTGCGCCTGCAGCTCCCTGCCCGCCTTGATGCCGGGCAGCAGGCCACCGCAGAAGGTGTCGACCCACCGGCCCTGGGCCTCGGTGAGCGGCTTGTCCTCGTCGGAACCGCAGGCGCCGGCCAGCACGGCTGTGCCGGCCAGCGCGGCTGCGATCAGGCGCGTCCTCATGAGACCTATTTTGCTGTGGCCAGGCCCTGCCAGTTCGAGCACACCTCGTTCGAGCGGAACGCCTCGGCGTACTTCGGGGTGGTCGCGATCTGGTTGAACAACGCGGCGACCCGTTCGCCCGCGTTGCCCATCTCCACGGCGACGGACTGTTCGTAGCGCTCCAGGAACGCGCCGTCCGCCGGGAGGGCCGCCAGCCGCGCGGCCACCCGGCCGAAACCGTCCGCGTCGGTGTTCAGCTCCCGGACCAGCCTGTCGTGCAGGCTCCGCACGTCGGAGCCCAGGGCACCCAGCCCCTGGATGTCGGCCGCGATCTTGCGGTGCGTCGTCGACGCCAGTGAGACCCACCGCACCACGGCGTCCTTGGCCGCGGCCGGACCGGCCCCGGCGATGCCCCGCAGCTCGCGCGACGCGGCCGCGGAGACGCCCATCGGACCGCAGTAGGCCTCGAACCACGCCTTCGGGTCGGCGCCGGGAACGTCCGCCGTCGTCGTGGTCGTGGGTGCGGCCTGCTGGACCGGGGCGGGCGGCGGCGTGCCGCAGGAAGCGAGTGCGGCCGCGCTCAGCACGGCCGCCACCAGCGAAAACGGTCTCACTGACCGATGATCTTCCCGAGCTTGGTGCGCATCTCGGTGCACTCCGGCGCGGTCTTGACGGCGTCCTTGAGCTTCGGGTCGGAGTCGAGCTTCTTGATCTGCGCCGAGAGCTTCGACGGGTCCGCGGAGTCGCCACCGATCTTCTCGACCTGGGCCATGAAGTCGGGCGCGTTCGCGTCGATCTTGCTGATCTGCTCGCGGACGGTCACGTACTCCTTGGCGCCGTCGCCGAACATCTTGACCAGCTCGTCGTGCATGGCCTGGTGCTCAGGGCCGGGCGCGCCGACGTCCTTGAGCTTCTTCTCCGTGTCGGCCATGGCCTTGCCGCCGGTGTCGAGCAGCTTGAGCATGCCCTCCTTGATCGCCGGCGGGTTCTCGGCGTTGGCGGCGACGACGGTGATGAGCTCGACCGCGCCCGTCAGCACCGGCGTGGTGCCGCTGCAGAACGCACCGGCCCACTTGACCGGGTCGGCGGCCGGCTGGGTCGTCGTGGTGGTCGTGGGCGCGCTGCTGCCCTGCGACGCCGGAGCCGCGCCGCCACCGCACCCGGTGACGACCAGGGCGACACCCGCGCAGGCGGTGACGAGCGACAAACGTGCGTTCATGGTGGAAAACCCCCAGAAAAAGCTGATCGGACGCCGAACAGTACACGTTCGGGCGATCCGATCAGCCGGGGTTTCCGCTCGTCAGGAGGTGGGCCGGGAGGCTTGGAGGCCCTGGCAGTTCGAAGCCTTCCGCGCGGCCGTGGCGAGGCCCGTCTCGTCGAACTTCCTCTGCACGTCCGCACCCGCCTTCTCGAGCTCACCGGCCTTCGAGGCCATCTCGGTGAAGGCGGTCACGGCCTGGGTCTCGTCGGTGGCCGAGTCGAGCTTCGACTTCGTGTCCGCGAGCAGGACCTTGATCTGGCCCATGCCCTCCCGGGCGGCGGTGGCCAGCTCCTTCGACCTCGGGTGCGGGCCGTTCTCGAGCCCCTTGAGGTCCGAGACCGACCTGTCGGCCGCGGCGACCTTCGCGCCGAGCCACTCCGACATGCCCGACTTGAGCTTCGACGGGTCGCTCATGTCGATCGGGGGCTCGTCGGACAGGGACTTCATGGTGCCGTCGACGGCACCGCAGACCTTGTCCATCCACGCGACCACGTCCGCCTCGCTGGCGGTCGGTGCCGAAGACGTGGACGAACCTCCGGTGCTGCACGCGGTGACCGCGAGCAGGCAGCCGGCGAGAAGTGCGATGACTGTGCGACGCATGGGGCGGAAGTTACTCCGAACGGCCTTGCTCAGCTCGTCGGCGTCAGGTTGAGGCGCTGCATCTCCTGGCACTTCGGCGCCGTCTGCGTGGCCTTCTGCAGCTCGGGGACGCCCTGGAGGTCGCGCAGCGGGTCGGCGAGCTCGGAGAGCTTGGCGATGGCCTCTCCGGCGGCCTGGAGGCCTCCGGTGGCGTTGTTGGCGTCGGCCTGCTCGACCTTCGTCTTGGCGTCGGTGAAGACGGTGCCGAGCGAGGTGAAGGTCTCCGACATCTTGGTGACGGCCTCGTCGCCGCCCGCGACGGGCGACGGGCCGACGTTCTTCAGGCCCTCCGCGGACTTGGTGAAGGCGTCGGCGAGCTGGCCCATGTAAGCGGCCATCTCGGCCTTGAGCTTGGCGGAGTCGCCTGCGTCGAGCTTGGGGGCGGTCTTCTCCACCTTGGCGAACTCGGACGCGGCGCCGCACACCTTGTCCATGTAGGCGACGGTCTCGGGGCTGACCGCGCCGCTGGTGGGCGTCGTCGTGGTGGTGCCGGAGTCGCCGCCGTTGGTGCACCCGGCCAGCGCGAGGGCGGCAACAGCGGCAGTGGCGACGAGGCTGCGCCTCATGTCGTAACTCCTCGGTCGGGGTACGTCGGGGAATACCCGAACGTACCCCGACCGGAGGTGGCGGACTACGCGACGCCGTTGCGCACGGTCTCCGCGGGGGTGTCCGTGATCGCCGTGCCACGGCGCTTCGACACGACCACCGCACCGACGATGATCAGTGCCGCGACCACGGCGATCGCGATGCGGATCGGGTCGGACGCGCTGTCACCGATGGAGAAGGTGACGATGGCGGGCGCGATCAGCACCGAGACCAGGTTCATGACCTTGATCAGCGGGTTGATGGCCGGGCCGGCCGTGTCCTTGAACGGGTCGCCGACGGTGTCGCCGATGACCGTCGCGGCGTGGGCCTCGGAGCCCTTGCCGCCGTGGTTGCCGTCCTCGACCAGCTTCTTGGCGTTGTCCCAGGCACCACCGGAGTTGGCCAGGAAGACCGCCATGAGCGTGCCGGTCGCGATCGCACCGGCGAGGTACCCGGCCAGCGGGCCGACACCGAGGCCGAAGCCGACGGCGACCGGGGCGAGCACGGCCATCAGACCGGGGGTCGCGAGCTCGCGCAGCGAGTCCCTGGTGCAGATGTCGACGACGCGGCCGTACTCCGGCTTCACCGAGTAGTCCATGATGCCGGGGTTGTCGCGGAACTGGCGGCGCACCTCGAACACGATGGCACCGGCGGCGCGCGTCACGGCGTTGACCGCGAGGCCCGAGAACATGAACACGACGGCGGCACCGATCGCGACGCCGACGAGCACGTTCGGGCTGAACACCACGTTGCTGAACGACACGGGCAGGTCGCCCGCGACGTTGCCGACCTTGACCAGGGCCTGCGTGATCGCGTCCTGGTAGGAGCCGAACAGCGCCGTCGCGGCGAGCACGGCCGTGGCGATCGCGATGCCCTTGGTGATGGCCTTGGTGGTGTTGCCGACCGCGTCGAGCTCGGTGAGGATCTGCGCGCCCTCACCGTGCACGTCGCCGGACATCTCGGCGATGCCCTGCGCGTTGTCGGAGACCGGGCCGAAGGTGTCCATCGCGACGATGACGCCGACGGTCGTGAGCAGGCCACAGCCGGCGAGCGCGATCGCGAACAGCGCGACGACGACCGAACCGGACAGCAGGAACGCGCCGTAGACGGCGGCACCGATGACCAGCGCGGTGTAGACGGCCGACTCGAAGCCGACCGAGATGCCGGACAGGATGACCGTGGCCGCACCGGTCAGCGAGGTCTGGCCGACCTCCTTGACCGGCTTGTGCTCGGTGCCGGTGTAGTAGCCGGTCAGCCAGAGGATGACGCCGGCGAGCACGATGCCGATGATCACCGCGACGGACGCGATCAGCGCCGGGTTGCCGCTGGTGGACTTGACCGCGTCGCTGATGCCGTTGAGGTCCGCGAAGGAGCTCGGCAGGTACGCGAACGCCGCGATGGTGCACAGCACCGCGGAGATGACCGCGGAGATGTAGAAGGAGCGGTTGATGGCCGCCAGGCCGCTCTCGCCCGCCTTCGCCCGCGTCGTGTAGACGCCGATGACCGCCGTGAGCACACCGATCGCCGGGACGATCAGCGGGAACAGCAGGCCCTGCACGCCGAACGCCGCGGTGCCGAGGATCAGCGACGCGACCAGCGTGACGGCGTAGGACTCGAAGAGGTCCGCGGCCATGCCGGCGCAGTCACCGACGTTGTCGCCCACGTTGTCCGCGATGGTGGCGGCGTTGCGGGGGTCGTCCTCGGGGATGTTCTGCTCGACCTTGCCGACGAGGTCGGCACCGACGTCGGCGGCCTTCGTGAAGATGCCGCCGCCGACGCGCATGAACATCGCGAGCAGCGCGGCACCGAAGCCGAAGCCCTCCAGGACCTTCGGGGCCTGACCGGCGTACACGAGCACGACGAGCGCGGCACCGAAGAGGCCGAGGCCGACCGTGGTCATGCCGACCACACCACCGGTGCGGAAAGCGACGCGCATCGCCTTTTCGCGCCCGCCCGCACCTTCGTTCGCGGCGGCGGCGACACGCACGTTGGCGCGCGTGGACAACCACATGCCCAGGTAGCCGATGGTCGCCGAGAACGCGGCACCGACGATGAAGAACAATGATCGGCCGATTCGTTCGCCCAAATCATCCGCCGGTAGCGCGAACAGCAGCACGAACACGATCACGACAAAGATGCCGAGCGTGCGGAACTGCCGGTTGAGGTAAGCCGCTGCGCCCTCCTGAACCGCCTTGGCGATGTCCTGCATCTTGTCGGTGCCCTGGCCCGCGGCCAGCACCTCCTTGAGCAGCACGTACCCGACGGCGAGAGCAGCCAGGGCGACCACGGCGACCACGGCTACGACGCCGCGATCACCCCCGGAGAGCTCTAGGCCCTCCGCGAGGAAATGCCGGGACATCCGTCCTCCTGGTGAGTTGCCATGTGCAGCGCCGAGGCAGACCGGCCGCCCAGCGCGATGTGACGCATCCCTCATTGGATGCGATGAGCGGGGAGTCTAGGGGGTGGTTGCAACGAGGCGACGAAACGTCCCGATCCGTGCACACACCGTTATCTGCGCTGGAAGTCGAGCACTGCCCGGCCGGGACTGTCGGTGGTGTATGCGAAGCTCGGCCTCGTGGTGGATCAGGGACGCCGGTTGCTGGACCGCGTGCTGGCGGGGGTGCCCGCCGGGGAGTCACCTCTCACGCACGCGCGGAATCTGCCGTCGCGGCAGGCAGATCACGTGGAGTGGCCTGCGTGGACAGCTCTCCCGGTCGTCGAGGCGTTCGTCGAGACGGGTGTGCGGGAGCCGTGGCGGCACCAGGTGGAGGCCGCGTCGCTGGCGTGGTCGGGGCAGCACGTGGTGCTCGCGACGGGCACGGCGTCGGGCAAGTCGCTCGCCTACCAGTTGCCCGTGCTTTCCACTCTTTTGGCGGACACGAAGGCCACCGCGCTGTACCTGTCGCCGACCAAAGCCCTTGGCGCGGACCAGCTCCGCTCGCTGGGTGAGCTGGGGATCAAGGGCGTGCGCGCGTCGGCCTACGACGGCGACACCCCGATGGCCGAACGCGACTGGGTCAAGGCGCACGCCAACTGGGTCTTCACCAACCCGGACATGCTGCACCGCGGAATCCTCCCGCAGCACCCGAAATGGTTGCGCTTCTTCCGCCGGCTGAAGTACGTGGTGATCGACGAGTGCCATTCCTACCGAGGCGTTTTCGGTTCGCACGTGGCGTTGTTGATGCGGCGGTTGCGGAGGGTCGCGCGGAAATACGGCGCGGATCCGGTGTTCGTTCTCGCATCGGCCACTGTGGCTGATCCTTCCGGGTCCGCCGAACGATTGCTGGGCGTGCCGGTTTCCGCTGTCGTGGACGACTTTTCGCCCCGTGCGTCGCGCACGGTCGCGTTGTGGGAACCACCGCTGACCTCTTTGGAAGGTGAGAACGGTGCTCCCGTCCGGCGGTCGGCGGGCGCGGAGACGTCGCGGATCCTCGCGGACCTGGTGGTGGAGGGTGCGCGGTCGCTCGCGTTCGTGCGCTCGCGCCGCGGTGCGGAGCTGACCGCGATCGGCACCCAGCGGATCCTGTCCGAAGTGGACAGCGAGCTGCCGTCGCGGGTGGCCGCGTACCGGGGCGGGTTCCTGCCGGAGGAGCGGCGGGCGCTCGAGAAAGCCCTGACCACGGGCGATCTGCTCGGCGTCGCGACCACGAACGCGCTGGAGCTCGGCGTCGACATCGCCGGGCTGGACGCGGTGGTGGTGGCCGGCTTCCCCGGCACGCTGGCGTCGTTCTGGCAGCAGGCGGGCCGTGCCGGCAGATCGGGTGACAGCGCGCTGGTGGTGTTCGTGGCGCGCGACGACCCGTTGGACACGTACCTGGTGCACAACCCGTCCGCGGTGCTCGACAGGCCGGTCGAGGCGACGGTCCTGGACCCGCTGAACCCGTACGTGCTGGGCCCGCAGCTGGCGTGCGCCGCGTCGGAGATGCCGCTGACACCGGCCTGCCTGGACGACTTCGGCGGATCGCTCGCGGAGTCCGTCCTGGAAGAGCTGGTGGCGGAGAAACTGCTGCGCAAGCGCCCCGCGGGCTGGTACTGGGCGTCGCACGACCGCCCGCACGCCGGGGTGGACATCCGCGGCTCCGGCGGCGAGCAGGTGGTCGTCGTGGAGGCGGACTCCGGCCGGATGCTCGGCACGGTCGACCCCGGATCGGCCTGCTGGCAGGTTCATCCGGGTGCGGTCTACCTGCACCAGGGGCGCGCGTACGTGGTCGACGAGCTCGACCTGGACAGCGGCCTCGCGATGGTCCACCGCGAAGACCCGGAGTGGACGACGCAGCCGCGCGACTGCGTGGACATCACCGTCGTGCGCGAGGTCGAACGCGCCGAGTTCGACGGGGTGTCGGTGTCGCTCGGCGAGGTGGAGGTGACGACCCAGGTCGTCGGCTACCTGCGGCGGCTGCCGTCCGGGGTGGTGCTCGACCAGATCCCGCTCGACCTGCCGGAGCAGACGCTGCGGACCCGCGCTGTCTGGTACGGCGTCGACGAGTCGCTCCTGTTCGACGCCGGTGTGGAGGCCAAGCGGATCCCCGGCGCCCTGCACGCCGCCGAGCACGCGGCGATCGGTCTGCTGCCGCTGTTCGCGACGTGCGACAGGTGGGACATCGGCGGCGTGTCGACGGCGGCGCACCCGGACACCGGAATGCCGACGGTGTTCGTGCACGACGGCCACCCCGGCGGCGCGGGCTTCGCGGACCGCGGGCACTCGGCGTTGCGGGCCTGGCTGACGGCGACGAGAGCGGCGATCAGCGCGTGCTCGTGCCCGATGGGCTGCCCGTCGTGCGTGCAGTCGCCGAAGTGCGGCAACGGCAACGACCCGCTGGACAAGGCCGGCGCCGTGCTGGTGCTGGACGTGGTGCTGGGCAAAATCGCCTGACCGGGTGGTCGTTGCCCGGTTACCGTGGCCTGGTGAACGCCTGCGGCTGCAACGCCACGAACCGGACCCGTCGCGCTTAGGCGCGGCTGAGCCCGGCGCACCGCCCCGACGGGGTGGTCGCCCCGCCTCACCCGCCCCCGACCGGAGTGGTCGCCTTAACCGGGGTGGTCGCCTTAACCGAGTGGCGCCTTGACCGAGTGGCCTAAGTGATCAGTTCAGAATGAGTTTGCGCAGGCAGATGATCGAGCAGGCAAGACTGAGCATGGCCTGGTGGACGTCGGCTCGTCGTTCGGTGCGGATGCGGAGTCGTCGGAAGCCTTTGAGCCAGGCGAAGGTGCGTTCGACCGGCCAGCGGACTGTGCCCAGGCCGGAGCCGTGTGCGACGCCGCGGCGGGCGATGACGGGTGTGATGCCGCGGGCGCGGACCAGGCGCCGGTACTTGTCGTGGTCGTAGCCGCGATCGGCGTAGATCCGCCGTGGCCGGCGGCGTGGTTTGCCGACCACGCCGCGGATCGGTGGGATTGCGTCGATGAGCGGGATCAGCTGGGTGACGTCGTTGCGGTGCCCGCCGGTGAGTGTGACGGCCAGCGGGATGCCACCCGCGTCGGTGATCAGGTGGTGCTTGGAGCCGAGTTTGCGGCGGTCGACCGGGCTCGGGCCGGTGTGGTCCCCCCTTTGAGCGCGCGCAGGTGGGTGGAGTCGACCAGGGCTGCGGACAGGTCCAGCAGCCCGGCGGCGCGCAGTTCGGCGAGCAGTTGCTCGTGCAGTTGCTGCCAGACGCCGGCCTCGTGCCACTCGGTCAACCGCCGCCAGCAGGTCGAGCCCGACGCGCCGAACAAGGCGGTGGGCAGCCGGTTCCAGCCGATGCCCGTGCGCACCGCGTAGAGGATGCCTTCCAGCGCGGCCCGATCGTCGGCGCGTCTGCGACCGGGATAGCGGAAACGCCTCGGGGACATCGGGATCAATGGTTCCAGCCGAGCCCACAGCTCGTCGGTCAGGACCTCCTCACGCACACAGTGATCTTGGAATGTCCTGCCCCGCAGGCAAAGCCGACACGCCAGCTCATTTTGAACTGGTCACTAAGGGGTCGCCCCCGCCGCACCCTGGTGCAGCGAGCCGCCCCCGTGTCCCGGGCCGCCTCCGCCGCGCCCGTCCCCTCCACCGGCCACGGGCCACGAGCCACGAGCCACGAGCCACGGGAGTCTGCCTTGTTCACACCCTTTTCCGACCTGAACGCCCTGCTCGCCGACCTGGTCTCCTCGGTTCGCGAGATCCTCGGTCCCACCTACGTCGGCACGTACGTCCAGGGTTCGTTCGCCCTGGGTGCCGGTGACGTCCACAGCGACTGCGACTTCATCGTCGCCTGCACCGAACCGCCGTCCGGTGACCGCGAAGCCGGGTTGCGGCGGCTGCACGACGAGATCCCCCAGCGCCCAGGCCGCTGGTCGACGGAGATCGAGGGCTCGTACGCCGACGTCGAGTCGTTGCGCTCCATCGCCGGCCTCGGGGTGCCGTGGCTGTTCAACGACCACGGCACGCGGACGTTGGAGTGGGATCTGCACTGCAACAACCCGCACGCCCGCTGGATCCTGCGCCGCCACGGCATCGTGCTCGACGGCCCGCCGATCACGTCGCTGGTCGACGAGGTGCCTGCTTCCGTCCTGCGCTCGTCGATGCGGGCCGAGCTGCCACACGTGCTGGCGGGCATCCGGGAGTGGGCGCCGATGGGGAACGCCTGGACGCAGCGCTACATCGTCTCGACGTACTGCCGCACGCTCTACACCATCCGGACCGGAGAGGTGGAGTCGAAGCGCGGCGCCCTGCTGTGGGCGTTGAATGTGCTCGATCAGCGGTGGCACCGCTGATCGAGCAAGTCCTGCGCGACCGGGACCTCGGCTGGGACGCCGACGCGGTACCGCGGCCCGGATCCTCGGAGGAGACCTTCGCCTTCGCGGCGTACGCGGAAGGGCTCCACTTCTAGCTTTCGTGGGCGCGGCGGGGGCTCACGGGTACCCCCGCCGCGCTCTCCACGTGCCGAACACCGTGTTCCCGCCTGCTACCGCTTCGTGACCGGATCCCTTGGAACATCGGTGGAATCTGGTTCGTTCGTCTCGACAGGACACGCGGGAGGCGACGGTGTCGACTGTCTGCTGACGAACTCCGGGGAGGAGCCGGCTTCACCGACCGCGGCAGAGCGGGGGCTCTGCCACTACTGTCCTCGGTCCGGTCACTGTTGCGGGAGGCTGTCCTTCGGGGTGCGTGTTCGGCTTTTCCGCCCGTTCCTTCGCCGGCCCCCGACGTGCGGGGTGCGGAGGCCGGTCATCGGACCGGGCTTGGTGGAACGGCCGTGCAGGGCATCGCCTTCGGGGTTGTCGGGGAGAGTCCACGACGACACCCAGCACGGCCGGGCTTTTCGGTTGTGTCAGACGGTTTCGAGCTGGTAGCCCGCCGGGGTGCGGACCGCCTCGACGAGTGCGTCCTGCACGACGTGCGCGTCCGGCAGGTTCCAGCCGCAGACCTGCGGCTTGACCCGCCAGTGCACGACACCGTGCGCCATGGTGGTGGGAGGAAGCGGGATGTACTCGCCCTTGGCGTAGTGGTGCACGTCCGAGTTGTTGGCCAGCTCGGAGTTGAGCGTCGAGCCGGACTTCACGAGGAACATCCAGCGGCCGGACGGGGTCGCGGCGATCGGCACGGGAACACCGATCGACCGCAGGGCGACGGCCGCGCGGCGGCCGAGGGCGGTACCGACCTCGATCGCGTCCACCACGTGGCCGGTGGCGACGAGAAGGCTGTAGGAACGGCCGGCCCACCAGGTGGCGACCTGGTCGGGGCTCGTCCCGATCCGGTCGACCCAGTCGCGGTGCACCGGGATCGGGCCGTGGAGCTCGAGGCCGCTGCGGCCCGCCCACTGCGTGACGCCGTTCTCGGTGGCGGCCGGGTAGGTGCCGGGCAGCACAGGCCAACCGCGGTACGCGAGGCTCACGGCCTCGGCACGCAGTTCGATGCGGAAGGCCCCGCGCCAGCTGTCCGACCAATCCATCTTCCGTCGCCTTCTTCCTAGGCTCTGACTCGACATCGACGTGGTGCCGGTTCCTGTGGAGCACCGCGTCGGTGCCGCCTCTACAACTAACGACACCGGCCCGGGCCGCCGTAACCCCCTCTCGACAACTGGTAGCTGTGGAACGGCGAACGTCCTCCGGCTGAACGGAGCACCGAACGCCGGGCGTTTGGTTCGACCGCCGTTCAGCATGTTCGGGCGCGGGTGTGAGTCCGCTCACCGCTGCGAGTCGACCGCTCGTCGCTCTCCAAACGCTTCGATCTTCAGCCGGACCTGCCCTCGCCCGTGCGTTCACCGTGCCGAACGGTGTAGCCGCGGACACCTCGACCACCACCTCCCAGCCGTTCACCGCGCAGCCCGTCAGCTCGGCCCTGTTCTCCACGGCGACTCGTTTTGCCTGTTCACAAGCACTTTCCTCGCCTTCGGCGAGACGAGCGGCAGCCGCGAGCGCCGCCAGATCGGCCGCACCGGTCACCCGGTGCCGCGCGACGACCGCCGAACCGATCCGCGCACCGCCCGCCGCGACGATGATCAGCAGCAGCATCGCCACCACGCCGCTCACCGCAACCGAACCGCGCTCGCGACCAGCCCGCTCGCCGCTCATCGCGGCTCCGGCACGGCGAACGCCCGCGCGCTGAGCGGCAAGCCGAGCGGACCTCTCTTGCTGACGACCACCTCCACCGCGTCCGGGTCGAGGTGGATCACGACGGTCGCACCGGGCGCGATCTCCGCCACCGCCGCCTCACCGCGCTGCCCTTCACCGCGCGCCGCAAGCCGCGCCGCCTCTCTCGCAGCGTCGGTGCACCGCATCTGCTCGATGACCGCCGTCAGCCCGTTCGCCGCCAGCCACATGGCCACCAGCAACGCACTCACCGCGATCGCCGCCTCGACCGTGACCATGCCGCGGTCGTCAGACCGTCGACAGCGCACGCTGTATCAGCCCTTGCAACAGGTTCTGCACGAAGTCGCTGGTGACGACCACGTACAGCACCGCGGCCAGCGCGGCCGCCACCAACGTCCCGATCGCGTACTCCACGGTGCTCATGCCGCTGTCGTCGTCGAGCAGGTCCATCTCTTCTCCCGGGTGTAAAAACAGGTCAGGTGAGCAACTGATCAGCCAGTCCCAGCACCACCGGCACGACGCCGAGGCACAGGAACGCCGGCAGGAAGCACAGTGCGAGGGGTGCGGCCACCGCGACCGCGGCCCTCTGCGCCTTCGCTTCGGCCTGGTCGGTCGCCTCGGCCCTGGTCCGCGCGGCGAGCTCGGCGGTCTGCCGGGCGAGTGCCGCCCCGGACCGCGCGGTCCGCCTGGCGGCCCTGGCGAGCCGCTGCGTGGCCGGGTGCTCCAGCGCGGGCGCCCACGCCGTGACCGGGTCGGCACCGAGTCTGAGCAGGTCGGCGACCTGCACCAGCTCTCCGATCCCGGCCGCCCGGATCGCCGTCGGCACCGGCAGTCCGGCCTTCAGGCACGCGGCCAGCAGGTCCCAGGCCGCCGCCCTGTCGAACGGCCCTTCCGCTCTCCGTTCGCCGGGCGGAGCGTGGGCCCGGGGCTTGAGGCGATCGACGGATCGTCGCGGGCTCGGCACCACGAGCAGAGCCAGCGCGAGGAGCAGGAACGTCACGGCTCCACCTCCGTGATGCGCTTCGTCCACCACAGCCCGGCCGCCAGGAACACCGCGCCCAGCACGAGCAGGCACTGCCCCGCGGTGGTGCTCGTGAGGACGTGGAACGGCTTGGCGCCGCTGATCTCGCCCAGCAGCACCCCGAACACCGGCAGCGCCGCCAGCACCGCCGCGCTGGCCCGCGGTCCTGCCATCCGCGCGTGCACCTGCCGCGCGAACGCCGCCCGTTGGTCGAGGTCGCGTCTCGTGGCGTCCAGGACGTCCGCCAGCGCCACACCGTGCTTCGCCGACACGTGCCACGCCTTGGCCAGCTGCGCCACGGCGGGCTTGAGCAGCGGCTGGTCCAGTTCGGTCAGCGTCCTGGTGATGTCACCACCCAGCCGTGACGTCGCCGCCGCGGCTTTCAGCACTTCACCGGCCGGCGCCGGGGTGTCCTGGGCCGCGCCCTCCGCCGCCTGGGCCGGGTGGGCGCCTGCCCGCAGCTCGTCGACCACTCCGCCCAAGCCGTCGCTGAGCGCTTCGGTGGCGGCGGTCCGGGCCTTGTTCTCCTTGTGCTGCTTCAAAACGGCTCTCACCGTCGCGGCGAGGACCGCTACGGCCACGAGTCCGCCGATGCCCGCCGTCAGGTAGGCGACCGCCGCCGCGGCCACGAGCCAGAGGTGCTTCGGCACCACGACTTCTCGTTTGCCCCGCGGCCGGAGCCGCCGGATCGGTTTGAGATGCGGCCACGTGATCAAAGCTGCCGCCAGCAGCAGAAGGGTCAGCACAGCAACCCCTTGTCGTGCCAGCCTTTCTGCCGTGTCCAGACCGGACGGACCACGAGCCCGTCGCCGGTGCGCTCGAAGGCGCCGATCTCGTTGAGGTAGCGGACGCCGTTGTCCCGCCGCATGTGCAGGACGATCCGCAACGCCGCCGCCACCTGGCTGTGCAGGGCGTGCGGCGCGAGCCCGCCCAACGCTCCCAGCGCCTCCAGCCGGGCGGGCACTTCGGCCGGCGAGTTGGCGTGCAACGTCCCGGCACCTCCTTCGTGCCCGGTGTTCAACGAGGTCAGCAGCTCGCGGACCTCGGCCCCGCGCACCTCCCCCACCACGATCCGGTCGGGACGCATCCGCAACGCCTCCCGCACCAGTTCCCGAGTTGTCACCTCGCCCGCACCCTCGACGTTCGCGGGCCGCGCGGTGAGCCGCACGAACTGCGGGTGGCCGGGACTGAGCTCGCTGGCGTCCTCGACGCACACGATGCGTTCGGTGGCCGGCACGCACCCCAGCAACGCGGACAGCAACGACGTCTTGCCCGACCCCGTCCCGCCGATCACCAGGAACGCGAGTCTCTTCCGGACGATCGAACGCAACGCCAGCCCGATCTCGGCGTCGAACGTGCCGAGCCGTTGCAACGCTTCGAGGTCGTGCGTCGCCGGCCGCAGAACCCGCAGCGACAGGCAGGTGCGCTCCGCGATCGGCGGCAACACCGCGTGCAGCCGCACACCGCTGCCCGGCAACCACCCGTCGACGCACGGCGAGGCGTCGTCGAGGCGCCGGCCCGCCGCCACCGCCAGCCGCTGGGCGAGCCGCCGGACCGCGTCTTCGTCGGGGAACGTGACGGTCGTGCGGCGCAGGCCCGCCCTGCCGTCCACCCAGACCTGGTCCGGCGCGGTGACGAGGACGTCGGTGGTGCCGGGGTCCGCCAGCAGCGGGTCGAGGGGGCCGGTGCCGCTGAACTCCTGGCGGAGGACCCGGAGGGCTTCGAGGACGTCGGAGTCCGCCAGGACGCCGCCGGCTTCGGAGCGGACGGCGTCGGCGACCACCGCCGCGGTGAGCTCGATGTCGGTGCCCGCCAAGCGGTGGCGGACGCGGTCGATGAGGGCGGCGGTCATGGCACGGGCCTCGGCGGGTGGGGCCGGGGTGGCTTCGGCGGGGGTGGGAACGGTTCGCGCTGGTGGGTGGGGCGGGGTGGGTTCGGCGGGAGTGGGAACGGT
>NZ_JAJCXE010000022.1:737228-775237 GCF_021056325.1 Lentzea sp. CC55
CCCCCAGCAACGAAGCGGCCAGGGCGAAGTCGGCCGATGCCTCACGCATGTTCCCCACGTACGCGCGCACAAGGCCGCGGTTGTTGAGAGCGCGCGCTTCGACGAGCTGGTCACCCACGCGCCGCGCGCCGGCGATGGCCGCCGTGTAGTCGCGCTGCGCGTCGTCGTACCGGGTGAGGTAGTGGAACACGACTCCGCGCTGCATCAACGCCGCCACCGAGTCGGCACCGGTCAGCGACGGCATGGCGTCGTCCAGCAGCCGCAGCGCCTGCTTCTGCTTGCCCGTGTAGGCCAGCACCCACGCGAGGCTCATCTGCGCCAGGGCGGACAACCGGGGCAGCGAAGCCTCGGTGGCGATCCTGATCGAACGGCGCAGGTGCCTCACCGCCGCGGGGAAGTCGTGCATCTCCCGCAGCGCGAGACCGATGGCGCGCTCGGCGATCGCCCGTTCCGAGCGGTCGGTGGTCGCACGGAGGACAGCGCGGGCCATCTCCACGGCCTCGCGCGGGTTGCGCTGCCTGGCCTCCAGCGCGTCCTCCGCACAAAAGTCGGTCACGGCGACACTTTATCCGTTGTGGTAGCTTGATCAAGCTCGGTCGGGGTGCCCGTCAACGCTGCTTTAGTGAGGCCGTGGTGTCGAAATCGCCAGAAAGCGCGGAGCTTTACCAAAGAGCTTTCCTGCAGCTCATCGCCGAGGACAAGAACATCAGCTTCCACGCCGAACGCGGGCGTGAATTCCTTTATCGGCCCGGCCAGCTGCTCGTCGCGGCGGAGGACCAACAACGCGTCGCGGAAAAGCTCCGGGAAAACAACATCATCGCGCGGCCGGGCGGGGGATTCGCCGGATTGGCGCGATTGACGCTCCCGGACAACGCCGAGGACATCCCCCGGATCGTGCGCCTCCTGCGCGACCCGAGGACGTGGCCGAACGAGCGCGTGCCGCTCGTGCAGCCGCACCACGTGGTCGTCGGTCACGGCGGCCTCGTCATGGGCAACCCCGGCGACCGCCCGCACCCGGCCGACCCGGTCTCCGCGCCGAAGTCCGACGAGCGCCTCAAGAACGTCCGCGTCGGCATCGTCGACACCGGCATCTCCTCCGGCGCCGACAGCGACCACTCCGACTGGTTCGGCGGCCGCTACGCCAAGGAGACCGACGACGTGGACGCCGCCTACAGCAGCGGTGACCACTTCGCGCTCCAGGGCGGCCACGGCACGTTCGTCGCGGGCGTCATCCAGAACGCGGCCCCCGGCGTCACGTTCGACCCCGAGGCAGGCCTCGACCCGAACGGCTTCGGCGACGAGGAGCGCATCTGCGCCAAGATCACCGACCTGGGCCGGAAGAAGATCAACCTCCTCAACCTGTCCCTCGGCTGCTTCACCCAGGACGACCTGGCCTCCGAACCGCTGCGGCGCACCATCGAGGCGCTGCCGGACGACGTCGTCGTGGTGGCCTCCGCCGGCAACCAGGGCACGCAGCGCCCGAGCTGGCCCGCCGCGCTGTGCGGGGTCACCGCCGTCGCCGCCGCCCAGCAGGAGCGGGACGGCTCGCTCGCTCCCGCCTCCTACTCGAACTTCGGCCACTGGGTCGACGCGTGCGCGATCGGCAACCGCGCCTCCACCTACCTCAAGGGCGAGTGGCAGCTGCCGGGCGAGGCCTCCGCGACGCCGTTCGCGCTGTGGGCGTACTGGTACGGCACGTCGTTCGCCGCCCCGCTGGTCACCGGCAGGATCGCCGCCACGATGGTGGCGGACGGCGTCACAGCAGCTCAGGCACGTGACAAACTGTTGAGCGGGCCGGAGTTCCACTCCGGCTACGGAGTTCTTGTCGAATAGTTGTATCTGGGGAGCGACCTCGGCCTCCGCAAGTTGTGACCGCAAGGAGTCGACGTGACCTCTGCCTCCCCGATCGCCGCGCTCGTGAGCGCGGCGGCCGCGGGCGACCAGTCTGCGTGGAACGAGATCGTGGACCGCTACACGCCGCTGGTGGTGTCGGTGATCTACAAGCACCGGCTGCGCCCGTCGGACGCGGCCGACGTGAACCAGACGCTGTGGCTCCGGCTCGTGGAGCAGATCAGCCGCCTGCGCGAGCCGGAGGCGTTGCCCGGCTGGATCATGACGACCACCCGCAACGAGTGCCTGCGCGTGCTGCGCGTGCAGCAGCGGACGCACCTGTACGACCCCCTGTCCGAATCGGACGCGCTGGAGTCGGAACAGGAGGACGCGGACGTGGAGGCCGATCTGCTGGCCGTGGAGCGGCGGCAGGCGTTGCGGGACGGGTTCGCCGAGCTCACGGACCAGTGCAAGCGGTTGCTGGCCAAGCTGATGACCGATCCGCCGCCGAGCTACCAGGTCGTGAGCGAAGAGCTCGCGATGCCGGTCGGCAGCATCGGCCCGACGCGGATCCGGTGCCTCGAGAAGCTCCGCAAGACCCCGGCGGTCTCGGCGTTCCTGGGCTCGCCGCAGAGGAAGTCGTCGACGAGAGGAGGTGTGCTGGGTGCGGCACGACTGGGACAGTGACGAAGTACTGCTCGACGCCTTGCGCGACGCGTTGAGCACACCTCCCGCCGAAGTACCGCCGGAGTTCGTCGAGGCCGCGAAGGCGGCGTTCACCTGGCGGACCGTCGACGAGGAGCTGCTGCTCATCACGTCGTACGACTCGGTGCTGGACGACACGCTGTTCTCCCGTGCCCGGGCGACGGCGACGGCGCGGCAGCTCGTGTTCGACGCGGACGGGGTGGTGCTGCAGGTCGAGGTGTCGGCGGCGGGGGTCACCGGCCAGCTGATGCCGGCCTCCGGACCGGTCACGCTCGTGACGCCGAACGGCGACCACGAGACCGCGGCGGTCGACGAACTGGGGATGTTCGTGATGGGAGCGGCACCGCGGGGACCGGTCAGGTTCCGGCTCGCCGGCGGCTGCACCGATTGGTTCATCCTCTGACTCACCTCCGTGCGGTGGCGGAATTCGCTCGTTCGGCCCACATCTGCGGCCAGTAGGGTTGTCGGGCCCGGAATTCGCATCCCGAGAGGTGTCGCTGTGGTCGATCGAGTCAGCTGGGTTCCGGAAGGTGTGAACGTCGACGTTCCGAGCTCCGCCCGGATCTACGACTACCTGCTCGGCGGCGGCCACAACTTCGAAGCCGACCGCGCGACGGCGGAAGAGCTGGTCGAAGTGCTGCCGGTGCGGGGAATGGCGCGGCTCAACCGCGCCTACCTGCGCCGTGCCGTCCTCGAACTGGCGGACCTCGGCATCCGCCAGTTCCTCGACCTCGGCTCGGGCATCCCGACGGTCGGCAACGTGCACGAGGTGGCGCACGAGGTCGCCCCGGACGCGAAGGTCGTGTACGTCGACTTCGAACCGGTCGCGATCACGCACGCCGAGCTGATGCTCGCCGACGAGCCGAACGTGACGGCGCTGCTGGCCGACCTGCGCGAGCCGGAGAAGGTCGTCGCGCAGGCACGGGAGCACCTCGACTTCTCACAGCCGGTCGGCCTGCTGGTCGTGGGCGTCCTGCAGTTCATCCCCGACTCGGACGACCCGTGGGGCGTGCTCTCCCGGTACGTCCACTCGCTCGCCTCCGGTTCGTACCTGGCGCTGTCGCACTTCACCGCGGACAGCATGCCGGCGGCGATGGCGGCCGGCAGGGAGATCTTCGCCAAGACCGCGGAGCCGATCACCCCGCGCACCAAGGCGCAGGTGGCCGACATGCTGGCGGGCACGGAAATCGTCGAACCCGGCATCGTGTTCACGCCCGAGTGGCGGCCCGAGACGCCCGAGGACGTCGGCGCGGAGCCGTCGAAGGCCAACCTCTACGCGGCGGTGGGTCGCAAGCCCTGATGCCCGCCGAGTCCGTCGCACAGCGCTGGGCGGCTGTTCTGATCGAGAGCGCGTACTCGCCGATGTCGCGGCGGAAGCTGACGCAGCACCTCGAGGAACACGCCGCCCGGCTGCGTGCCGGGCAGGCGGCGGTCGCCGTCGGCGAGTGGCTGGTGCGCAAGCGCTTCACCGGCCCGGACTCGTTGCGGCGCACGCTCGAGGTGCTCGGGCCGGAGTTCCCGCCCGAGGTGCTGGGCGCGCTGGCGTCGGGGTACGTGCGGGCGACGCGCGACCAGTTGTTCGCCGAGCAGGAGAAGGTCAAGAACTCGCTGCTGAAGGCCGTCGAGGACGCGCAGCGCGAGCTGCACGACAGCGAGGCCCGCTTCGCCCAGGTCTTCGCCACCACCGCGGTCGGCATCGCGATCTTCGACCTGGACGGCGCGGTGGTGGAGGCCAACGAGGCCCTGGCGGCGATCCTGGGCCACGAGGAGATGCCCAAGGAGCTGTTCACCGAGGCGGACGCGGCCGCGCTCGCCGCCGCCGCGCGGCGGATGGTCGAGTCCTCTGTGGACACCGACCGGCGCGAGTGGGAGCTCACGCGCGACAACGGCGACACGGTGTGGGCGGACGTCGTGCTGTCGGTGCTGCGCGGCTCGGACGGGCTGCCCAAGTTCCACGTCGCGCTGGTCGAGGACGTGACCGAGCAGCGGATGCTGCAGGAGTGGCTGCGGCACCAGTCCCTGACCGACCTGCTGACCGGCCTGCCGAACCGCGCGTCGTTCACCGACAAGCTGGAGTCCGCGCTCGCGACGGGCGAGCCGCACACGCTGGCGTACCTCGACGTCGACAGCCTGACGATCGTCAACGACGGCCTCGGCTACGCGGCGGGCGACGCCGTGCTCGCCGAGGTGGCGCGCCGCCTGCGGCTCGCGCTGCCGGACGCCGTGGTGGCCAGGGTCGGCGGTGACGAGTTCGTGGTGCTGGTCCACGGCTCCCCCGACGTGGCGGCGCTGGCCGCGCTGATCGACGAGGAGCTGTCCGAGCCGGTCTACCTCCAGGGCGCGGGCGTGGCGGTGTCGACGTCGATCGGTTTCGTGCACACCTCGGGTCCCGGCGCGGACCCGACGGTCGTGCTGCGGCGCGCGCACTCGACCCTGCGCAGGGCCGAGGCCGGCGGCAAGAGGCAGTGGGGCCTCTACGACCACGAGGCCGACGCCGCCGACCGCACCCGGTTCGCGCGGATCGCCTCGATGCCCGGTGCCTTCGAGAACGGCGAGATCTCCGTCGAGTACGCGCCGGTGTCGTGGATCTCGGGAGGGCAGGCCTTCCAGGAGGCCTCGCTGCGGTGGGGCGACACCCGGCACGACGACGTGGTGGCCTACGCCGACGCCCTGGGTCTCGCGTCCAGGACCGGAACCCTGCTGCTGCGGGACGCCTGCTCACGCGGCGAGCCGGTGCTGATCAGGCTGTCGCGGGACCAGTCCCGCGACCCGGACCTCGCGGCCCACGTGCGCGCGGCACTACGGGACTGCGCGTTCCCCGCCTCGTCGCTGTTCCTGGCGCTGGACGTCCGCGCGATGCCCGACGGCGCGGAGAACCTCGACGTGCTGCACGACATGGGCGTGCACGTCCTGCTGCACGAGTTCGGCGGTGGTTTCGCCGGGTTGTCCACTGTGGACCGCAGTCCGGTCTGGGGCGTCCGGCTGGCGCGTGCGCCCTCGGAACGGCTGGCGCGGCAAGGGCTCGCGCTGATGGTGCCGCTGGTGCGGTCGGCCGGCGTGCACGTGATCGGCGGGCCGGGCGATCCGGACGAGCTGCGGGCGCTCGGGGTGGATCTCGTCGTGTCGCGGTGAGCGGCCGTGGCCGTCAGGGAGACCACGGCCACCCACCGGCTGGTCAGGCGGCGTCCTCGTACGTCGTCGCCTTGACCGTCACGAGCGTGCGGAAGTTGGCCTCGACCTCGGCCTTCTCCCTGGTGTTCGGGTTGGGGTTCTTGCACGACGTGCCGGCGCTGGCGCCGGACATCAGGTCGGTGCACAGCCCCGTCCTGCGGTCGGGCAGACCGAGCAGGTGGCCGAACTCGTGGGACGAGATGCGCACGGTGTCGTGGCCCTCGTTGACCGCCTGGCGGCCCATGACCCACCGGCCGCGACCGAGGCTGGTCACGTAGGCGCGGGGCCACTGGTTGTCCACGCTGACGGTGACGTTCGCCGCGCCGGTCACCTTCCGGAACTGCACGTTCACCACGCTGGCGTTCCAGATCTGGGCGCCCTTGTCGATCGCCGCCTGGAACTCGCCGGTGTTGCTCGAGTTGTAGGTGACGATGCGGGGCGCGGCCTCCGCGGTGCCGATGAGGCCGACCGAGAGGCCGACGACACTGGCCGCCACGGCAATTGTTTTGCGCAGGGACACAGGAATCTCCTCGCAATGCAGGGTAATTGCACCCCGACTGTATCGCCGAGGCGTTGGCGCACAAGAAGAGTCAAGTGTGAAGCAGCGCTGACACGATCAAGTGCGTTCGTAGGTGATCGCCTCGTCCACGCACGCGACCTGCGGCGCGGTGAGCGGGAACACCCCCTACCACCGGACTTCCCGGCCTTTTCCGCCTCGAACAGGCCGCCGCCGAACGAGCGGATAACTGTTCACACGCGGTTCGCCCTGATGGACCGGAAGGCCGAACGCGGAAGGGCCGGTGCCGAAGTCGGCACCGGCCCCGATTTCCGCGGGAGCGGAGTTCTAGGCGAACGAAGGCTGGCGCAGCGCGTGCTCCACCAACTCGATGAGGATCTGCTTCGTCGACTGACGGTTCCTCGCGTCGCAGGGGATTATCGGCACCGACGACGAGATCGTCAGCGCGTCGCGGATCTCCTCGGCCCGGTGGTGCATCAGCCCGTCGAAGCAGTTCACCGCGATCACGTACGGCAGGTCGCGGTCCTCGAAGAAGTCGATGGGCGCGAACGCGTCGTCGATGCGGCGGGTGTCGACCATGACCACGGCGCCGATCGCGCCGCGGACGAGGTCGTCCCACATGAACCAGAACCGGTGCTGTCCCGGCGTGCCGAACAGGTACAGGATCAGGTCCCTGTCCAGCGACACCCGGCCGAAGTCCATGGCCACCGTGGTGGTCACCTTGTCCGGCACCGCGGACAGGTCGTCGATCCCGACCGACGCCTGGGTCATCACGGCCTCGGTGGTCAACGGGGTGATCTCGGAGACGGACCCGACGAAGGTCGTCTTGCCGACGCCGAAACCGCCCGCGACGACGATCTTCGCCGACGTCACGTCCAGATCGGCCCCAGGTGACCCCGGACGACCCGGAGCACCGTTGCTCATGGGGAACTTCTTTCTACTTTGGACACTCAGGCCCGCATGGACACGTGCAACTGGGCGCGGATCTCCGGCGTCAGCTGCAGACCGACGCGCTCCACCAGGCGGGTCATCGCGTACCCGATGAGCCCGATGTCGCAGTTGGGGGCGGCGAGCACGGCGAGGCACGACCCGTCGCTGATGGACATCAGGAAGAGGTAGCCCCGCTCCATCTCGACGACGGTCTGCTTGACGTCGCCGGCCTCGAAGCAGCGCGCCGCGCCGAGGTTCAGCGAGACCAGGCCGGAGGCCACGGCGGCGAGCTGCTCCGCGCGGTCGTGCGGCAGGCGCTCGGACGAGGCGAGCAGCAGGCCGTCGGCGGAGACGACGATCGCGTGCGCGACACCGGCGACCCTGCTGACGAAGTCCTCGACCAGCCAGCTGAAGTTGTCCAGTTCCTCAGTCGCGGTGGTCACTGGTGTTCCCTTTCTGCGATCACGGGGATGCCTCCGACGGCCGAGTCGAAGAGCGACTCCCGGCCCATCTGGACACCCTTCTGGTACGTGGCGAACCGCTGACGCAGCCGGTCCGCGGACCGGCCGGGGACGGCTGCGGCGGTGGCGAGCTGAGGTGCGGGCGACGACGGCTTGGGCAGCGATCCGGGGACCAGGCGCGCCTTGGGGACGCGCTTGGGCAGACCGTTCTCCGTCGTCTGCGCGGGTGCGCTCTTGTCCAGCGCTCCCGCGGCCTTCCAGCCCTCGTCCGCCGCTCCCCAGTCGGACTCGGCGAAGTCGGCGACCGCACGCGGCACCGCCGTCGGGGCCTCGATCTTCACGGTGTCCGCCGAACGCTGCCGCTTGGGCAGGCCGTTCACGGTGGCGGGCTCCGCTTCCTCGCCCTCGGTTCGTCCCGGCGACGCCGGCGGAACGTCCCTCGCAGGGGGTTCGGGGGCCGCGGGGGTCTGGAACCACCGCGACAGCTCGTCGTGCGAGATCTCCGGTTCGTCCACGATCGCCGGGAAGATCTCGGTGGCCGGCTCGGCCGGGCGCTCGATCGGCGGTTCGTAGGTGTAACCGTCCTCGGCGGCCTCTTCCGTCGCCTCGATCCGCGCGGTGAACAGGCCGTCCGCGGACGTCTGCTCGATGCGGTGCCGCCCGGAGTTCTCCTCGGCGGTGGCAGGTCCCGGCACGACGACCGGGTGCTCGGGGGTCCACTTCGGCACACCCGACAAGCCTTCGCCGGTCGACTCGACTCCGGCCGCAGGCGGGGCGGAGGCGGCCGGCAGCGGCAGGGCGGGAGCCGATCCCTTGTGCAGCAACGAGGCCGGCAGGACCACCTGGGCGGTGACACCGCCCTCTATGTCGTCGTTGTTCGCGAGCGTCACGCGGATGTCGTGGCGCTTGGCGAGCTGGCCGACCACGTAGAGGCCCATCTCGCGGGCCACGGAGACGTCGACCTCCGGCGGCTCGGCGAGCTTCGCGTTGAACTCGACGACGTCGTTCTCCTGCATGCCGACGCCGCGGTCGTGGATGCGGATGGCGACCTCGCCCTTGCGGGTCTCTATCGTCCGCACCGTGACCTTGGTGGTCGGCTTGGAGAACGCCGTGGCGTTGTCGAGCAGCTCGGCCACGAGGTGCGCGAGGTCGTTGACCACGCGGCCCTGCACCATCAGCTCCGGCGTCGGGGCGATCTGGACGCGCGCGTACTTCTCCACCTCGGACACCGCGGCGCCGAGCACCTCGGCGATCGCGACGGGGCGGGTGACGCGGCGGTTGACCGTCGTGCCGGAGAGCACCAGCAGGTTCTCGCTGTTGCGGCGCATCTGCGTCGCGAGGTGGTCGAGCTCGAACAGCGACGCCAGGTGGTCGGGGTCCTGCTCGTCCTGCTCGAGCCGGTCGATCACGCTGATCTGCCGCTCCACCAACGCCTGCGAGCGCCGCGACAGGTTGATGAACATGTCGTTGACGTTCGCGCGCAGGGCCACCTGCTCGACGGCGAGGCGGACCGCTTCGCGCTGCACCAGGTCGAACGCACGCGCGACCTGACCGACCTCTTCGGTCGTGTTGAGCGGCACGGGGACGATCGCCTCTTCCGCGGCCCGTTCGGGGTCGCGGTGCGAACGGATTCGCTTGATCGCCTCGGGCAGCTGGTTGCGGGCCACGTCCAGCGCGCTGCGGCGCAGGATGCGCAGCGGCCGCAGCATCGACTGGGCGACCATGGCCATGAGGCCGAAGGCGATCAGCAGCGAGATCGCGACCAGAGCGGCGTCGCGCCAGGCGTCGGAGCGCGCCTGGCCGGCCAGCCTCGTGGCGGTGGTGTCCGCCTGGCCCTCGAGGTCGGTCGCGACCTCGCGGATCAGGTTCGCCGTGTCCTGACCGATCTTGAGCACCTCGGCGTCGGTGATGGACACCGGCTTGCGCTCGAAGTCCTGCGCGAGCGCGAGCTTGACGAGCCGGTTGCGACCGTCCACCGACGAACCGGACACGACGTCCTGGAACTTCTGCCGGTTGGTCGGCGACGCGACGTCGTTGAACTCGGCGAACGCGGCGTCCAAACGGGACTGCGCGGCACGCAGCTCGTCCGCGGCACCGGGGGCGAACACCCGGCGCAGCGCGGTGGACGTCAGGATCGAGTTCTGCTGGCCCAGCTGCTCCTGCGCGCTGTAGAGCGCCAGCGCGGCCGTCGCCAGCGGAACGATCTCCGGCTCGCTGAGGCTGGAGATCGCGGCGCGGTGCACCTGCGTCAGCGACGCGATGATCTGGTTGTACGCGCTGATCACCGCGACGTCGGGGTACTTGGTGCTCAGCAACGTCACGCGCAAGCTCGCCAGTCCGTCGAGGGACTGCAACGACTTGGTGAAAGCTTCCTGCAAGGGCGCGCTCAAGGCCGTGGCCGTCGCGCCCGAATCCCGGTACTTGCCCAGTTCCGTGTCCGTGAGGCCGGTACGGGCGGCGTGCTCGGGGCACGCGTTCTGCCTTCCCGCGGCAACACACTGCACGGCCCAGTCGCGCTCGACCTGGAGCGCGTTCTCCACCCTCGCGGCCTGGTGGCTCACGGCGAGCTCGCGCTGGACGTTGCCGAAGAGTTCGACGTCGTCGAGCTGGGTGTTCAGCCTCAGGCCCGCGAGAGTCGCGGTGCTCAGGGCCGGAACTAGCAACACCACTGCGAGCTTGCTCCGCAACCGCCAGTTGCGTAGGCGGAACCGGTCGATGCCTCGCTGGTCCTCACGACCGCGCACCGTCAACACTCCCCGCCCCGTTTAATAGCAGCAAACCTGGTGGATCTTGGAGTAAAACACGCTGTTCTCATACCGCCGTTCGGACGACAAAACAGCTGGTTCGAGAATCAACAACTTGAAACGGGCGGCTAAACGGCCCCTGAGCGATAATTCATCTGGAGGAAACGAGGAGCGCGGGTGGCCGTGATCACGGCTCGATCACAGGCACCCGCGCTGTTCGTCAACTGCCGGAGGGCTGGATGAGCATCGGCTTGACGTCGAGCTCCTTGTCCAGCATCCCGTAGCGCTGCATCAGCTGGACGACGCGCTGCAGACGCGTCGCGTCGAGCGTGGTCGGGAAGGCGCCGAAGTGGACGAGACCTGCGGTTTCCTTGTCGACCTTGGCGTATTCGACGAGCAGCGGCTCGACCGTGGGGCGGTCGGTCGCGGCGGCCTGGCCCTTGGCCATCGCGCGCTGGAAGGCGGCGACGGTCTTCGGGTTCGCCTTGGCGAAGGCGCCGGTGGTCGCGTAACCCGCGATCGGGATGTTGTCGGTCGGGCCGGACGCGGCGTCCAGCACCTTGATCTGGCCGGCGGCCCGCTGCGCGCGGGTGATGAACGGCTCGACCATGAAGGCCGCGTCGACGGTCTTGTTCTGGACCGCGGCCTGCATGTCCGGGAACGGCATTTCCTTGAACTTGACCGAGTTCACGTCCACGTTCGCGGCCTCGAGCGTGGCCTTCGCGGTGAGCTCCGCGATGTTCTTGAACGTGTTGATCGCGATGGTCTTGCCGGCGAGGTCGGCAGGACCCTTGATGGTGGAGTCACCGTTGGCCAAGATCAGGAACATGTCGGGTTTGGCCTGGTAGCCGTCCGAGATGAGCTTGATCCCGTCGACCTGCTTGGCGGCGGCCTTCGACTCGGCGGCGAAGAACGAGACCCAGTTGCCGAACGTGAAGTCCAGCTCCTTGCTGACGAGACCCGGGATGGCCGCCGCGCCACCCTGGATGACCTTGAGGTCGACCTCGAGGCCCTCTGCCTTGAAGAAACCCTGCTTGATCGCGACGTGCACGGAGGCCACGTCGAGGATCGGCAGGACGCCCAGGGTGATCTTGGTCTTCTCGACCGGGCCGCCGCTGTTCGCGTCGGCCGGGGGCGCCTGCTCTTTGCCGCCGAGCGCACCACAGCTCGCCACGGTGGCGAGCAGCGTGGCAAGGGCGATGCCACGGATGGCCATACGGCGGACTCTTCGAGTCATCGGGAGCACTCTCCTGTCGGAGCGGTGTCGTCGTTGCGGGGAATGATCGCGACGGTCAACCACTCAGAGTAATGATGCTGCTCCAAAAGACCCCAGTTGACCGACACGAGCAGGTTCAAGTCCACTACCTGCGGTGAGCATCTAAGCACAGCAGGTCTAGGGCTAGGAGAACCCCAGTTGAAGCGCGCTGTGACCGTTGTCGGCGCCGGGCCGGCCGGTCTGACCTTGGCAAACTTGATCCAGCAGTCAGGTATCGACTGCGTCGTCCTCGAAAAGGCCAGTCGCACCCATGTGGAAACCCGGCCACGGGCGGGAGTCCTGGAGCACCGCTCCGTGACCATGCTGGAGTCACTCGGACTGGCAGATCGTTTGCTGATGGAAGCAGACCGTCACGGAACGTGTGAATTCCGCGTGAGCGGACAGGTGTTTCAGGTGTCGTACAGCGACCTGTACGGCGGCCGCGAACACTACGTCTACCCCCAGCAGGAAGTGGTCAAGGACCTCATCGGGGGATTCTTGGCCGCCGGGGGTGACATCCGGTTCTCGGTCAGCGACGTGGAGTTGCGAGACCTGACGTCCTGTACTCCGTCAGTGGCCTTCACCAGCGCGGACGGGTCACGGGAGACCGTCACGAGCGACTTCGTGGCCGGATGTGACGGATTTCATGGTGTAAGCCGCCCATCCATTCCCGAAGGGGTGCTGACGGAATTCACGCACCAGCACGGGATCGAGTGGCTGGCCATTCTCGCGGAGGCTCCTCCGTCGACTAAAGCCATCATTTACGCGCTGCACGAGGACGGTTTCGCCGGGCACATGCTGCGGTCCCCCTCGGTGTCCCGCTTCTATTTGCAGGTGCCGGTCGGGACAAAAGCCGAGGAGTGGTCCGACGAACGGGTCTGGGAAGCACTGCACAAACGATTCGCACTGCACGACTCGTCGTGGACGCTGACCGAGGGGAAGATCATCGAGAAACGCGTTCTCGACATGCGCAGCCACGTGGTGGAGCCGATGTCCTACGGGCGGCTGTACCTGCTGGGTGACGCAGCACACATCATCACCCCCGTCGGCGCCAAGGGCATGAACCTCGCCATGAACGACGCCGCAACCTTCGGACGTGCACTTGTCGACTACTACAGCACCGGATCCGAGACCGGGCTCAAGACCTACTCCGAGGACTGCCTGCGCCGGGTGTGGCGTGCACAGGAATTTTCCCAGTGGATGGTGAACATGATCCACACCGACGTCAGCTCGCCGTTCTTCGGACGGTTGGCCCAGGCACGACTGGAGCACCTGGCCGAGTCCCCCGCCTACCGCGCCACCTTCGCGGAGAACTACGTCGGCCCCTGAGGACTCAAAACAGCCCTGTGGGGTGAAATCCCCACCCCCCTAACGGGTGACATCGAACCCCCTAGGGATCTCACAAGGTCACGATCTGGGGCCAACTCCCGATGCCGGGGGATGTCGTTCATCCATATGGTTCAGCACGACATCCCCCGATCCACCTACAGGAGCTTGAGTTCCATGGGCACCCAGCAGACGCTGCACGACTTCACCCTCACCCTGCTCGGCGACCTGGACGCCCGCGAGGCGTTCCAGCTCGACCCCGAGGGCTGCCTCGAGGCTGCCGGTCTGGGCGACATCTCCCCCGTGGACGTGCAGGAGATCCTGCCCCTGGTGCTCGACAGCGCGTCCGTCGTGAAGGTCGACGCCATCGACAAGGTCCTGGTGGAGGCGGGCGACCTGACCGCCGTCGACAGCCTGAAGCTGATCACGGACAACGTCGTGGACGTCGCCGGCGTGGCCGACGTCGCCTCCCCCGCCGCCATCACCGCGCTGGTCACGGACTTCGGCGGCATCGGTGACGTCACCGGCACGCTCGACGTGCTGCACACCGAGAACGTCGTCGCCACCGTCACGGACGTCGCCGGCGACAACGCCGTCGTCTCCAAGGTGACCGACGTGGCCGACGTCCACGACGTGTCCGACGTCCTCGTGAAGGACCTCGACACCGATGTGCTCGTGAAGGACGTCGTCGACACCGACGTGCTGGTCAAGGACGTCATCGGTTCGGTGGACCTCGACGTGAAGGACGTCGTCGACGTGACCGACAACCTCACCGGCAACGTGGTCCAGGACGTCGCGCAGGTCGGCGACGTGCACACCGACCTCGGCCAGGTCATCGGGGACGTCAAGCTCGGCGACGTCGACCTGCTCGACGGCGGCGTCGGCAACGGCGACCTGAACATCCACCTCTGAGCCAGGAAAACCCGATCCGCCCGGTCCTCGTCCCGGGCGGCTCAAGGGGAACGCACGGCGGTCGATCGGCGCTCTGCCCCCGAGCGCGGACGTCCGTCTCCCCGCACCAGTGCCCGCACCCTCCAGTCGGCACTGAGAACGCAGCTGGGCCCCGGGCCGCGACGGGTCCGGGGCCCAGCTGTTCCCGCTCGGCCGCACCGCTTCTCCCGCGCGTTTCGTACGGCTTTCGTCAGATGCTGCGGAAGAGCGCTCTCACACCGCGTTCCACGGCCTCGCGGACGCGCAGCAGGTCCACCGGCATCCCTTGCGCCGCACCGTCGTCGACCGCACGCCACACGTCCGCGGGCTCCAACGGGTCCGGCAGGTCCAGGTACCAGGCGAACCCGCGCGGCCGTGGCGGCGCACCGGCGTCCACGAGGTAGGAGTTGACGAACGTGTCGACGAGGTCCTGGTCCGGGTGCACCGGCACGGGCGTGCGCACGACGCGCCGCGGACCGGCCGCCCACGCGAGCAGGAGCTGGTACCCGTTGTCCGGCAAGGCGAGCATGCGCCTCTGCCCGAGCAGCACCACCCGCGCGTCCGGAGCAGCGCCCCGGGAGACCTCGACGGGCTCCGCGTCGACGACGAGGAAGAGGTTCCAGCCGCTCACGGGGCCAGTGTTCCAGGACCTGGACGCGACCGCGCCCCGGACCGCGGCGGTCCGGGGCGCAGCTGTCGCGAAACGACCGTCAGGACGAGACGGTCTCGCTCAAAGACTCGCGTTCGGCGGCCGCCCACTTCTCGACGTCCATCGACGGCTTGCCGACGTTCAGCAGCCGCGCCACCTTCGACCGCAGCGCCACGAAGGCCTCGTCGGTCCGCGTCGTCACCTGGTCGCGCTCGGCGGGCAGCGGCACGTCCAGGTCGGCCACCAGCCGGGCGGGAGAGCCCGACAGCACGAGGATCCGGTCACCCAGGTACACCGACTCGTCGATGTCGTGCGTGACCACGAGAACTGTCGTGTCGTGCTCGCGGCGCACGCGCAGCAACAGGTCTTCCAGCTCGAACCGGGTCTGCGCGTCCACGGACGCGAAAGGCTCGTCCATCAGCAACAACGCGGGCCGGTACGCCAGCGCGCGGGCGATCGCCACACGCTGTTGCATACCACCGGAAAGCTGCCACGGGCGCTTGCGCGCCGCCGCCCCGAGCCCCACCCACTCCAGCGCCTCGGCGGCCCGCGCACGCCGCTCGGCGCGCGGGAGCTTCCGCAGCGGGAACTCCACGTTGCCCTGCACCGAGAGCCACGGGAACAGCGACCGCGAGTAGTCCTGGAACACGACGGCGAGGTGTGAGCCCTTCAGGGACACGTCACCGCGCGAAGGTGCGATGAGTCCGGAGATCGTGCGCAGCAGTGTGGACTTGCCGCACCCGGAAGGTCCGACCACGCACACCAGCTCGCCGGCGCGCACGGTGAACGTGAGGCCACCGATGGCCTCGTAGTCGCCGTAGGTGTGGCCTAGGTCGGCCACCTCAAGCATGTTGCTCATCCCGACTCCTCGGTTGCCACGCCAACGCTCTGCGTTCCACCGCGAGAAGCGCGGTGTTGAGTCCGTAGCCGAGCACGCCCAACAGGACGATCCCGGCCCACATGCGCGTGTAGTCGAACTCGCGCTGTGCCTGCATGAGTTGTGAGCCGATGCCGTTGTCCGTTCCGACGAGCTCGGAGATGACCATCAGCACCAGCGAGAGCGAGAGCGACACCCGCAGTCCCGCGAAGATCTTCGGTGACGCCGCGGGCAGCACCACCCCGAGAACCCACTGGTGACGGGGGATCCCGAAGACCGCGGAAGTGTCCACTTTGGTCACGTCGACGGAGCGGGCCCCGTCGACCGTGTTGAGCAGCACCGGCCAGATGACGCCGAAGACGATCGTCGCGAGCTGCATCGACGTTCCCGCCTGGAACAGCAGCAGGAACACCGGCACGAGCGCGGGCGGCGGGATCGAGCGCAGGAACACGAGCAACGGGCCCGCGTACTCCATCGCCCGGTCCGACCGGCCGAGCAGCATGCCCAGCGCGACGCCGATCACCGAGGCGATCGCCCAGCCGGACAGCAGCCGGACGACCGACGGCAGGATGTGCTCGGTGACGTTCTCCGGTTCGAGCACCCACCAGTCCCAGGCCGCCGTCATGATGCCGGACGGCGGCGGGAAGAACGGGTCCTCGGCGAGCACGCCCAAGACCTGCCACACGACGACGAGACCGGCGAACACGGTCCACCGCTGGAAGAATCTGCTCACCAGGCCACCCAACGCCGGCGGACGCGCTCAAGACCGTTGTTCAGCAGGACGCCGATCGCACCGGCGACCACGGTGCCGACCAGCACCTGGTCCATCCGGCCGGGTCCGCTGCGGGCCTCCATGATGAAGTAGCCGAGACCGATCTGGCTGCCCGCCATGAGCTCGACGCTCACCATCACGATCAGCGCCGTGGTCGCCGCCAGCCGGATTCCGGTGAGGACGAACGGCAACGCGCTCGGCAGGGCCACCCGGAACAGCACGCCCACGCGTCCGGTGCCGAAGACCCGGGACGTCTCGACCAGCAACGGGTCGAGCTCGTCGAGCGCGTAGATGGTGTTGAACAGGATCGGCCACAGTGCCGCGTAGACGGCCAGCGTGATCTTGGTTTCCGGTCCGAAACCGAGCATCACCAGCGCGAGCGGAATCAGTGCCACAGAAGGGATCGGACGCAGGAACTCGATGAGGGCGCGCGTCGCGTGACGAACGGCCGGAACGGACCCGAGCACGAGTCCACTCGGCACCGCGATGGCGATGGCGATCCCGATGGCGATCAGGACGGCCAGGACCGTTGCCACGACATGACTGATGAAATCGGGAGAGGTCAACTGCACGACGAGCTCACCGAACACGACGGACGGTGGCGGTAGCGCGTGTGCAGGGATGAGGGGAGAGCGTCCTAAGAGCTCCCAGAGAGCGAGGAACCCGGCGATGCCGAGGAGTCCCCTTGTGAACGCACGCACTCGGTCACCCTAGAGAGTGGATCTCGGCTTCACAATGCGTGTTTGCCCAACTCCGGGTTGTTTCCCCTACATCACGGCGGTCAGCACACTTCGACGCGCTCCACTTCGCCGAAGCTCTTCACCCATTCGGAGTCCGTGAGCCGGGCGCCGTCTTTTTCACACATCCTCTTGATGATGGCGCCGGCGTCGAGCTCGTACGGCAGCAGCTCGGGATCGCGGCCCCCGCTGCGGACGAGGAAGTCGTCGTGCTGCGCCCGGTGGACCGCCCGCGTCGAGTTGCCGTGCCCGACGACGTACACGAGCCGGTCCGGGGAGCGGTCGGACGCGTAGAGCCGCTGGACCTCGAAGACGTTGTCCCGCACCACGGCCACTCGATCTTCGGAGGCGAACGTGACGCGGGCACCGGAACGCAGCGTGGTCTCCAGCCGCGCGCGCAGCACCGGCGTGCCGCTCGGCACCCGCTGCCACACCTCGACGATCGACTCGGGCGAGTGCTCGACGGCGAGCCACCGGCCGTCGCCGCTGTAGGTGATGCTGCGGATGTAGACGTTCTGCGACAACGCGGGCGAGGCGGGCTCGTAGGTGCCACCGATGTGCCAGAACTCGATCTTCGTGGTGCCGGCGTCCGGGTCCCAGGTGCCGGTCGCGAGCTCGCGGCCGTCGTGGCTCAGCGCGACCGTCTCGGGGTTGCGCACCGGCACCGGCAGCCTGCGGGGGAACCGGGGGTCGCTCAGGTCGTAGAGCTCGGCGTGCTCGGTCTCGTCCGGTGTCGGGAGGCCGACGTCGGCCGCGTCGCCCACCTTGCCGACGATCCGCGAGCCGTCCGGGCTGAGGTCGAGCGTGCGGAACCGGTCGGGCAGCGCCGAGAGGTAGGTGATGTCGCCCGCGTCGCTGACGGCCCAGAGGTGTTCCTGGCCGCTGTGGTCCTTCGTGACGGCACGGCGTTCGGCGAGCTCGACGACCCGGTGGCGGTCGGCGAACCTCTTGCCCGGCACCGCCTTGTCCTCGTCGAGGCTCCACATCCGGTCGGTGCCGTCCGCGTCGGTGACGGCGGCCATGTCGCCGCGCGGCGCGACCACGACGTCCGCGTCGTCCTTCGGCGTGCCGGTGAACGGGATGCCGCGCGTCACCGCGTTGGCGAGCCGCAGCACCTTCTCGGCCTCCGGCGACGGGTTCACCCGGTAGCCGACCAGCGCGTACTTGTCCGCGTACGGCCGGCGTTGCTCCATCAGCGCCTCGGACGCCGAGATCGCCTTGCCGCCCAGTTCCCGCCCGGCCAGCTCGGTGATCTTGCGTTCGTTCGAGAGCGCGTACACGACCGTTCCGGGCACCAGCGCGATCAACACGGCCATGACCGCTATCAACGCCGTCGAGCGGCGCGTCTCGCGCCGGGTGCTGATGTCGACGAACCGGCGCTCCTGCACCGTCAGGAACTCGCCGAGCTCCTTGGCCTTGCGCAGCCGCACGCCCCGGTACAGCGCCAGCGGGTCGCGATCGCTCGCCTCCCACAGCTCCATCGCCGTGACGAGCTGCTGGTGCGTGCGGAGGTTCTCGCGTTCCTCGTCGATCCACGCGGCCAGCCGAGGCCAGCCCAGCGAGGCGTCGTGGGTGAGCTCGGCGCCGTCCTCGGTGAGCGTGACGAGCCTGGCCTTCGCGAGCCGATCGAGCAGGTCCGCGTCGACGTCGAGCGGCCTGGGTGCCCGGCGTTGCGCGATCCCGTTGCGCCGCACGGAGACCAGCCGCAGGAACACCTGCCGTGCCGCCGCCCGGTCCTGCTCGCCGAGGCCGGCGAAGAACGTCTCCGCGGCCCGCGCGACGGCGTGCTCGACACCGCCGGACTCCTCGAACCCGGCGAGCGACAGCGTCATGCCGCGCTTGCGCCGCCACGTCTCGGCGAGCGCCTGCTGCACCAGCGGCAGCGAGTGCCGGTTCGCGGCGTCGGCGACCAGGCGCGCGACCACCGCCGTCTCGACGGTCGCGCCGATCCTGGCGGCGGGCTCGGTGATCGCGCGGCGCAGCTGGTCCGCGCTCATCGGCTCGACGGTGATCTCGGCGGCGTCCCCGCCCGCGCCGAGCTCGTGCCAGCGCTGCCGGTGGTCGGCCCGCACCGCGAGGACGACGCGCGGGCAGCGGGTGACGGCGGCGGTGAAGTCGTCCGCGCCGAAGGCCTTCTCGGCGTCGTCGACGAGGAGCACGAGGCCGGGGCGGTGCTGCCTCAGCCGCAGCCGCAGGTGGTCGGGGCTCTGCCGGAGCTCCTCCGCGAGCGCGTCCGCCGTCGTGTCCTCGAAGAGGCCGGCGAGCGCGGCGGCCAGGTCCTCGACCGGGTTCTCCCCCGGCGTGACCACCACCGCGTCGTCCAGGGCGGGCAGCACGCCCGCGCGCAGCAGCGACGTCCGGCCCGAACCGGAGGCACCGAAGACGACGGTCATGGGCCTCGCCCGGACCGATTCGACGATCTGCTCGACGAGGAACTCACGTCCGAAGTAGTGCTTCGCGTCGTGCTCGGTGAACGGCTCGATGCCGGGATACGGGGAGTTCGGGTGCAACGGCTGCGCGTATTCGGCGGCCAGCTCACGCCAGCGCTTGGTCCACGGCGCGGGATCGGCCTCGCAGGCCCGGACGAACGCGAGCGTCAGCGCGAGCGAGGGCAGCTTGCGGCCCCCGGCCGCGTCGGACAACGCGGTCGGCGAGTAGTTCGCCCGCCGAGCCAGCTCGCGGTAGCTCGGTTTGCCTGCCTGGTCGCGCAGTCGACGCAGGTCACCGGCGAACCGAAGCAGCGCGGTGTCCTCCGGACCCAGCGGTCGTTCCCCTCGTGGCATGCCGCCTCCTGGCCGGATTGTCCACCAGACGTTCGCCCGCCGTCTAACGGCCCGCTAACCAATCACCACCCCGGCGGCTGCTTCGTGATCGTTCCACCAGCCTGGTGCTGCGGGTTCAGCCCGGACACGGCGGGGCGAAGTCGCGCCGCTCAGCAGACCGGCACGCGGTCGACGCCGGGGAAGTACTTCGCCCAGTCCTCGTCGGACAGCGCGGCCTCGCGTTCGCGGCACAGTCCCCGCACGACCTTGTCGAAGTCGGTGTGCAGCGCCCACATCGACGGCGTCGAGTCGACCACGCCGAACGCCTGCTCCCGATCCCGGTAGCGCAGCCCGTGGACGTTGCCGCGGAAGCCCCCGAACGACCCCGCCCGGACGCCGGGGCCCTCGCCGCCGACGTCCCACACCTCGACCGAGGCCTCGGTCTGCACGGCGATCTTGCGGTCGTCGTCGCCGAACACGGCGGTGGCCTGCGAGGAGCCCACCGGCACCCGCACCGGCTCGCCGTCCCCCGCGGTCTTCCAGACGACGAGCTCGCGGGCGAACCGCACGGCCAGCGCCCGTCCGCCCGCCGAGGTGACGACCTGCAGCGGCTCGTCGGACAGCGCGATCGACGTGCCGCGGCGGGGCGTGGGGCCGTCGAGCACCCAGATCTCGGCGTAGGCCGTGCCCGTGCCGTTGTCCTTGCGCAGCAGGGCGATCTCCCGGCCTGACGGGCTCATGGCGGCGGAGAGGACGTGCTCCACCGGCACCGCCACCTCCGCCGGCCGGGCCGGGTCGCGCAGGTCCCAGACCACCGCCCGGTGCCGCGGGCGCTCGCCGGTCCGCACGACACCGGCGGCCGCGGTGCCGTCCCTGCTCACGGTCAGGTCCGCCGGCGCCTGCGCGATCGTGCCGAGCCGGTGCGGCTCCTCCGGCCGCGCGACGTCCCAGACCTGGGCGTCGCCGGTGGCCTCCAGCGTGAACGCGCGCCGGTCGTCACCGCTCAGCACCGTCCGGTTCACACGTTCGCCGACGCGGGCGAGCCGGTCGCCGGGTGTCCGGCCGCGGAAGAGCACCGTGGCCGAGGTGACGCCGGAGCCCAGGGTGCCGAGGAAGAACTCGCTGTTCGTCGACAGCGTCAGGAAGTCGCCCTCCGGCCACGACAGCATCTGCGGCGTCGAGGTGTACGAGCTCCACCGGGCGGCGTCCGCGTTCAGCACGGCGTCCCGCGTGGCCGTGGCGGGCGTGACGGCGTGGGCCGCGAGAGCGAGCCGGGCCGCCTTGTCCGGGTCGGTCGGGAGCAGCCGCATGACCTCGGTGGCGGCACGTCCGGCCAGTGCGTCGTTGCGCTGCCGCGTCGCCTCCCCTGCCTGGACCACCGCGAACACCACGCTGCTCGCGAGCAGCACGACCAGCACCGACAGCACGCTGACCACCACTCGGGTGCGGCGTGCGCGGCGGCGTCCGTCGGCCTGGCTCGCCGTGAGGAAGGCGCGTTCGGGTCCGGTGAGCGACTCCGGGTCGAGCTCGGCGGCCTGGGCCAGCCGCGCGCCCTTGTAGAGCAGGTCGCGGTCGCCGTCCCACTGCGCCGCGGCCTCGGTGAGCTGGTGGTGCACGCGCAGCGCGTTGCGGTCCTCGTCGATCCACTCACGCAGGCGCGGCCAGGACCGGATCAGCGCTTCGTGGGTGAGTTCGGCGTGCTGCTCGGTGAGCGTGACCAGCCGTGCCGTGGCCAGGCGTTCGAGGACCTCGGCGTCGAGGTCCTCGCGGTTCGCTCGGCGCTTCGTGTCCTCGATGCCCTCCCCCAGCGCGATCAGGCGCAGGAACGTGCGGCGGGCGATCTGCCGCTGCTGCGGGCTCAGCTGCTCGTGGACGGACTCGGCGGTGCGGGCGACGGCGTGCTCGACGCCGCCCGCCTCCTCATAACCGGCGAGCGAGAGCGTCATGCCGCGGCGGCGGTGCCAGGTCTCGACGAGGGCGTGCTGGACGAGCGGCAACGCCGACGCCTGTCCCACGACGTCGGCCACCAGCCGGATGACCAGCGCGGACTCGACGGTCGCCCCGACGTGCAGGGCCGGTTCGGTGATCGCGCGGCGCAGCTCGTCCGTCGTCAGCGGACCGACGAGCACCTGCGCGTCCTCCAGCGCCTCGACGAGCTCCGGGTGGCGGCCGACGTGGCCGTAGAAGTCGGCCCGCACGCCGATGACCACGTGCGGGGCGCCGACGAGGGCCCGCACGAACCAGTCCCGCTGCTCGGGCCCGCAGAGGGTGAAGACCTCCTCGAACTGGTCGACGACGAGCACCAGTTCCTCGTCGAGCTGCCGGAGCAGCAGGCCCAGCGCCGCCGGGTCCGCGAGCTCGTGGCTCAGCGCGACGGCGGACTGCCCGGTGAGGCGCGCGAGGCGGACGGCGCACTCGTCGAGGGGCTGGACGCCGGGCGTGAAGATCAGCGCACGGGGAAGGCGCGGGATCAGACCGGCGCGCAGCAACGACGACTTGCCCGACCCGCTCGCGCCGAACACCCCGACGAACGGCCGTGCGCGCGTGAGCTCGACCAGTTTCGCGGTGAGCTTCTCGCGGCCGTGGAACCGGTCGGCGTCCTCTTCCTGGAACGCCTTCAGCCCGACGTACGGCGCCTCGGTCGTCCGGTCCGGAGGCGCCGCGATGGCACGCCAGCGCCGTTCCCACTCCTCCGCGTCACCCTCGCACGCCGTGACGTACGCGAGCGTGACGGCGAGACTGGGCAGCTTCTTGCCACCGGCGGCGTCCGACAGCGTGGCCGCGGAGTAATGCGCGCGTGAGGCGAGGGCCCGGTAGGACGGTCTGCCCGCCTTCTCGCGGAGCCTGCGCAGATCGGCGGCGAACGCGCCGAGCTCGGTGTCCTCGCAGTCCAGCGGGCGTTCGGTGCGTGGCATTCAGTCTTCCCCCCAAGACCGGTTGTCTACACCGTGTTGTTCGAAGCGCAGGTCCCGACCCCTCACAACAAGATCGTCGTAGCGTTCTCGTCGCACGGGGCGTGCACCGCAGTTCGCCCCTCCGGCTCTGGGGGCCGGAGGGGCGAACGGGTGTTCTCCCGCGTCGCGGTCAGAGACCGACGATCTTGTAGAGGCCGCCGACCTCCTGGCGGTTCAGCACGCGCATCGACCCGGGCCGCTGGTTGCCGAGCGACACCTCGCCGATCGCGACGCGGACCAGCGACTGCACCGGGTAGCCGACGTGCTCGAGCAGGCGGCGGACGATGTGCTTGCGGCCCTCGTGCAGCACGACCTCGACGAGCGCCTTGCCCGGCACCGCGCTGATGAGCTTGAAGGAGTCGACCTTGACCGGCCCGTCCTCCAGCTCGACGCCCGCCTTGAGCTTCTTGCCGAGCCCCTTCTCGACCGGCCCGGGGACCTCGGCGAGGTAGGTCTTCTTGACGTTGTAGCTCGGGTGCATCAGCCGGTGCGCGAGCTCACCGTCGTTCGTGAGCAGCAGCAGGCCCTCGGTCTCGGCGTCGAGGCGCCCGACGTGGAACAGCCGCTCCGCGCGGTTGCGCACCAGGTCGCCCACGCACGGACGACCCAGGTCGTCCTCCATCGTGGAGAGCATCCCGAACGGCTTGTTGAGCGCGATGGTGACGACGTCCTCGCGGATCTGCACCCGCACCCCGTCGACGTGCACGACGGCGGTCTGCGGGTCGATCCGCCGGCCCTGCTCGCGCACGACCACGCCGTCGACCTGCACCCGCCCCTGGTCGATCAGCTCCTCCGAAGCACGGCGCGAGGCGATCCCCGCCTGCGCCAGCACCTTCTGCAGGCGCACGCCCTCGTTCTCAGACATCGTCGATCGCATCCACTTCGGGCAGCAGCGGCGCGATTGGCGGCAGGTCGTGCAACGACGACAGCCCCAACCGCTCCAGGAACAGTTCGGTAGTGCGGTACAGGATCCCACCCGTGTCGCTGTCGGTGCCCGTCTCCTCGATGAGCCCCCGGGCGACCAGGGTCCGGATCACACCGTCGACGTTGACGCCGCGAACCGCCGCGATCCGCGCCCTCGTCACGGGCTGCCGGTAGGCGATCACCGCGAGCGTCTCCAGGGCAGCGCGGGTGAGTTTCGCGCGCTGGCCGTCGAGCAGCAGCTTCTCCACGAACGGGGCGAACCGGTCCCGCGTGTAGAACCGCCAGCCGTCCCCCGCCCTGCGCAGGTCGATGCCGCTGCCGGACTCGGTGTACCGGCTCGACAGTCTACGGAGTGCTGCCTTGACCCGCTTCACCGGCTGCTCGAGGGCACTGCTGAGCTGGTCTTCGGCGATCGGGCTGTCGACGACGAGCAGCACGGACTCGAGCGCGGCCTCGAACGTGGCGTCGTCGGTGAGGTCCGGCAGGCCGCTGTCCTCGATGGCCTCGTCGGGAGCGGCGGCGAGGAGCTGGGCCTCGAGGGTGGCGGCGTCGGTGTCGGCCTGCGGTTCGGCAGTGGCCGCGGCTGCGGGCTCGGCGGCAGCGGCGGGCTTCGCCTTGGCGCGAGCGCCGGTCCTGGCGGTGCGCGGCTTCGCGGCACCCGCCTTCACACCGGCGGCGACGGACGCGGCTCCCGGCTCGGCGAGCACGACCGCGGCGGGAGCGGCGTCGTCGAGTGCGGCGTCCGACTCGGGCTCGGCACCGGAACCACCCCCAGCACCCGAACCGCCCGCGGCACCGGAACCGTCCCCAGCACCCGAACCGCCCGCAGCGCCGGAACCGTCCCCAGCACCGGAACCGCCCGCAGCACCCGAGTTGTCCACAGCACCGGAGTTGTCCACAGCACCGGCGCCTGACGTGCCGTTTTCGTCGGTGCCGCCCGGTAGACTGGACACCGGGGGCGGGACCGCCGCGCCGGTTCCGGCCGAGGCGCCCTCGGCCCCGGCGTCCAGCACGACAGCAGCGGGAGCGGCGTCGTCGAGTGCGGCATCAGCCTCCCCCTCGCCGGCGGCGGACCCGACGGCCTCCCCGGCACCGGGCTCAGCGGCACCGGGCTCAGCGGCGCCGGCCTCGTCCTCACCACGGATCGCCGCGCGCTCACCTCCGACCGGCATCCCCCGGTGCCCGGCCGACGCGTCCTCGCCGCGACCCGGCCCACCCCCGTCGAACGCAGGCCCCGGCTCCTCGATCTCCGCCGCGTCCGGCCCCACCAGTGGCTCGCTCATCCGCCGTAGTCCTCATCCTCGTCGCCGGCGTGCACCTGCGCCTGCGCTTCCTGCAACGACCCGCCGACCCACGTCACCTGCAGCGGCCCGAGCGGGTCCTCCTGCTCGAAGGCCAGCGACTTCTCCCGGTACAGCTCCAGCAGCGCGAGGAACCGCGCCACGACCTCCATGGTCTCGGTGCAGTCGGCGATGATCTCGGTGAACGACGCGGTGCCCTTCTCGATCAGCAACGCCCGCAGCACGTCGGCGGTCTCGCGGATCGACACGCGGTGCTGGTGGATGTGCGCGACCGAGAGCGTCCGCTTCTGCTTCGGCCGGAAGGCCGCGGCCGCGATCAGGGCGAACTTGTCGGGCGTGACGCCGAGCATCACCTCGGGCAACAGGCCCTCGAAGCGCGGTTCGAGCGACACCGAGCGCGGGTAGCGCCGGTACGCGCCCTGTTCCAGCTCCGCGAACAGGGCCGCGACCTGCTTGTACGCGCGGTACTGCAGCAGCCGGGCGAACAGGAGGTCGCGCGCCTCCAGCAACGCGAGGTCGTCCTCGTCCTCGACGTCGCCGGTCGGCAGCAGCCGGGCGGCCTTCAGGTCGAGCAGCGTCGCGGCGATGACGAGGAACTCGGTGGTCTCGTCGAGGTCCCACGCGTCGCCCATGCCGCGGATGTGCGCGATGAAGTCGTCGGTGACCTGGTGCAGCGCCACCTCGGTCACGTCCAGCGTGTGCTGCGAGATCAGCTGGAGCAGCAGGTCGAACGGACCTTCGAAGTTCGTGAGCTTGACCTTGAACTTGCCGTCGTCCTGAACAGCGCCCTCAGCGGGAACGTCCTCGGTCACTGCTCGCGCAACCTGCGTACCAGCAGCGACGCGTCACCGTGAGTTTCCAGGTCGTCCAGCACGATCGCGATCGCCTCGCGCACGACGCGGCCCCGGTCGACGCCCAGGCCGTGGGCCGCGCGCAACGCCAGCCGCGCCTGTTCCAGCGCCAGCAGCTCTTCGTCCGACACGTAGACCGTGATCTTCGTGGTGTGCTTGGTGCGGCCGGAACCACGGCGTTGCTGCGGCGCTTCCTCCGCCGCCGAGGCCTCGGGCGCGGCAGGGGCGGACGTCAGGCGGAACAGTTCCGCGGCCCCCGGCAGTGAAGGGCGACGGGTCACCGGGCGATCACCTCGCGGGCCAGCGCGCGGTACGCGTTGGCGCCGGACGAACGGGGTGCCCAGCGGGTGATCGGTTCGCCCGCCACGGTGGTCTCCGGGAAGCGCACCGTGCGGTTGATCACCGAGTCGAACACGATGTCGCCGAACGCCTCGACAACGCGGGCCATGACCTCGCGCGAGTGCAGCGTGCGCGGGTCGAACATCGTGGCGAGGATGCCGGTGATGGTGAGCTTGGGGTTCAAGCGTTCCTTGACCTTCTCGATGGTGTCGATGAGCAGCGCCACCCCGCGCAGCGAGAAGAACTCGCACTCCAGCGGGATCAGCACACCGTCCGCGGCCGCGAGGGCGTTCACCGTGAGCAGGCCGAGTGAGGGCTGGCAGTCGACCAGCACGTAGTCGTAGTGGTCGATCACCGGGCGGAGGGTGCGCACGAGCGTGTGCTCGCGGCCGACCTCCGACACGAGCTGGATCTCCGCGGCCGACAGGTCGATGTTGCTCGGCAGCAGGTCCATGTCGTCGACCATGGTCTTGCGGATGACGTCGCCGACGGGGGTGCGCCCCTCCATGATCACGTTGTAGATCGTGGTGTCGAGCTGGTGCGGGTGCACACCGAGACCGACCGACAGCGCGCCCTGGGGGTCGAAGTCGACCAGCAGCACACGGCGGCCGTATTCGGCGAGTGACGCTCCCAGGTTGATGGTCGACGTCGTCTTGCCGACGCCGCCCTTCTGGTTGCACACCGCGAGGATCTTCGCCGGGCCGTGGCGCAGCAGCGGGGGCGGGTCCGGGATGTGGCGGCGCTGGCGGCCTGTCGGTCCGATGCCGTCGAGCTGCTCCTGAGCGACGTCGTCCACCGGCGCGGCGTGCGGAGCCAGGCTCAGATCGGCACGGGGCGCGAAAGCGTGCTCCGGTGTCGACATGGCTGGCGGTCCCTCACTGCTCGTAGTCGTCTCTCCGGGCGCAGCCTAGGCCGCACCCGTGCGAGCGGCAACGCGCCTCGCCGGTGTTGTCAAGACTCAGTTAGGCCGGAACATCCGTTCGTGTGCGCCTGTCGGACGCGGTCAGCACCACGTCGAGCAGGCCCGGGAACAGAAGGTCCAGGTCATCGCGGCGCAGCGACACCCAGCGCTGGTTGCCGCGGCAGCGTGTTCGGGTGATGCCCGCCTCCCGCAGCACGCGCAGGTGCTGGGAGAGAGTCGACTTCGCGACGTCAACCTCGAAAGCCCCGCACAGGCGTTCCCCGCTCGACTGGATCTGGCGCACGACCGCGAGCCTGGTCGGGTCGCTCAGCGCGTGCAGCACAGCGGCTAGATCGATGGCCTGTGGGGACGGCTCGTCCAAGTTCGGCACCTGCCCACCGTACCCGTGGAAGCCTCATGTTCCAGCGGCCCGAGGGTGTGCAGTTGCGTAGACCTCCCTCAAAGTCGTAACGGTTACCAGTGTGTACACCTGAGTGGTCGTAACCGATGCGTGCCCGAGGAGTTCCTGCACCACCCGAACGTCGGCACCCCCTTCCAGCAGATGGGTGGCGAACGAATGCCGCAACGTGTGGGGTGACACCGCGGCGGTGATCCCGGCGTCCTCCGCGGCGGTCTTCAGGACCGTCCACGCGCTCTGCCGCGAGAGCCTTCCACCGCGCGCGTTCAGGAACAACGCAGGCGTGCCACGTCCTTTCGCCGCAAGGGCGGGACGTGCGCGAACCAGGTACGCGTCCACCGCGGCCAAGGCCGGCCGCCCGACCGGGACCAGCCGCTGCTTGCCTCCCTTCCCGTCGAGCAGAACGGTCCGCTCGGACGCGTCGATGTCGTCCACGTCGAGCCCGACCACCTCGGAGATCCGGGCTCCCGTCGAGTACAGCAACTCCAGCAGGGCTTTGTCCCTGAGGTTTCCCACATTGTCGAGCAGCGTCAGGACTTCATCGACGGGCAATGCTTTCGGCAGCCTCTTCGGCGGCGAAGGCGGATGCACGGCGCGTGCGACGTCATGTGGCACAACGCCTTCACGGTGTGCGAAGCGGTGTAACCCGCGCACGGCGACCAACGTCCGTGCGGCGGACGACGCCGCAAGCCCGCTTTCCCGCAGCACGGCGAGGAACTCACTCACTTGCACTTCCGTCACCGCGCCCAAGTCGGTGACACCGAGGGATTCCAGGTGTTCGGTGTAGCGGCGCAAATCGCGCGTGTACGAGTCGAGGGTGTTGCGGGCGGTGCCGCGTTCCACGGCGAGGTGGTCGAGGTAGGTCGCCACCAGCTCTGCGATCACGCCAGCCCTTCCAGCAGGATTTCTCCACGGCGTGCGTTGACGCCCTTGGCCAGTGCCGGGTCGTCCGCCACCGCGCGCTCGAAACCCTTGTCCGCCAACGCGATGACATACGGCAGCGTCACGTTCGTGAGCGCGTACGTCGACGTGTTGGGCACGGCACCGGGCATGTTCGCAACGCAGTAGAACACGGAGTCGTGCACGCGGTACGTCGGCGCGTCGTGTGTCGTCGGCCGCGTGTCCTCGAAACAGCCGCCCTGGTCGACCGCGATGTCCACGAGCACGCTGCCGGGACGCATCCGCGACACCAGCTCGTTGCTGACGAGCTTGGGCGCCCTGGCACCGGGCACGAGCACCGCGCCGACCACCAGGTCCGCCCAGCGGCAGGCCTTCTCGACCTCGTAGGCGTTCGACGCGATCGTCTGCAGGTGCCCGCGGTAGGTGAAGTCGATCTGCCGCAACCGGTTGACGTTGGTGTCGAGCACGACCACCTCGGCCTGCATGCCGACCGCCATCGTCGCCGCGTTCATCCCGGCCACGCCCGCGCCGATCACCGCGACCTTGCCCGCGGCGACACCGGGAGCGCCGCCGAGCAGCACACCGCGCCCGCCCTGCGCGCGTTCGAGGCAGTGCGCGCCGACCTGGGCCGCCATCCGCCCGGCGATCTCGCTCATCGGCGCCAGCAACGGCAACGACCCGTCGGGCAGCTGCACGGTCTCGTAGGCGATGGCCGTGATGCCGGACGCGGCGATCGCCGCTGTGCACGACGGCGAGGCCGCCAGGTGCAGGTAGGTGAACAGCACCTGGTCGCGGCGCAGGCGGTGGTACTCGGCCTCGATCGGCTCCTTCACCTTCAGCACCAGGTCCGCGGAGGCCCACACCTCGTCGGCGGACGACGCGATGCGCGCTCCCGCCGCCGTGTACTCGTGGTCGGGGAACGACGAGCCGGCACCGGCGTCCTGCTCGAGGACGACCTCGTGCCCTCGGCGCACCAGTTCGACCACGCCGGCGGGCGTGATGGCGACGCGGTACTCGTGGTTCTTGATCTCCTTTGGGACACCGACCAGCATCGTCGCAGCGTATTCCCGATATCGGTCCGCTGCATCGGCTAACGTGCGCAGCCGTGTCAGAAGCATTCGGGCCGGACCAGCAGCGCATCGGCAACCAGCAGCGCGAAGAGGCGATCACCGCTCTCAACGACCACTTCGCGATGGCGCGGCTCGACATCACCGAGTACCAGGAGCGGGTCAACCGCGCGTCCGGCGCGCAGAGCTACGCGGAGCTCGCCGAGCTGTTCCGCGACCTGCCGCAGCCGCACCCGCCGTTCCTCGCGCCGCCGTCCGTGCCGTTCACGGCCGTACCCGCCCCGCCGCCGGGCTTCGCGCCGCAGCCCACGCAGCCGTACTACCCGCCGCCCACCGGCCCGCAGCCGCAGTACGCGCTGCCGCAGCCGCCGCCCGGCATGGTCCCTCCCGGCTACGCCGCTCCCGGCGCGCCGTACGGCTTCGACCCGTACACGGGCGTGCCGCTGTCGGACAAGTCGAAGATCGTCGCGGGCCTGCTGCAGCTGTTCCTGGGCAACTTCGGCGTAGGCCGCTTCTACACGGGCCACACCGGCATCGCGCTCGCGCAGCTCTTCACGTGCGGCGGCTGCGGCATCTGGTCGCTGGTGGACGCGATCATCATCCTGGTCAGCGGCGGCACCGACGCCGAGGGCCGCAAGCTCCGCGACTCCTAGGCGAGGTTGCGCCCCACGCCCCACACGAGCGCCACGGCGAGAACGGCGAACCCGAGCGCAGGCCGCACCGGTCGCCGTTCTCCCTTCCAGCGGGCGATCGTCCAGCGCGTGAGCAGCCAGGCCACCGTCGGCACGCCCAGCACGAGCAGCACGGCGTTGAAGTGCCACGCGGCCACGACGTCGCCGTGCAGCAGCGCGTGGAGCATCCGCGTGACCCCGCAGCCGGGGCAGTCGAGGCCGGTGAGCGCCTTGAACGGGCACTTCGGCAGGAAGTTGCCCGGCTGGTTGGGGTCGACGAAGAGCAGCAGCACAGCGCCCGCGGCACCGGCTGCGAGCACGCTGAGGGGCCCCCTCATCCGTGTGAGAGAACCCTTCAGCGTCTGCATGGCTCCAACCTACTTCTTGCGCGCGGCGAACCGGGTCGGCCGGTCGCGGAAGGGCGCGTCGGCGGGACGGGGCTCCACCCGGCCCTCCAGCACCTCACGGGCCGCGAGCAGCCCCGCGACGGTCGACGAGTTCACGATCTCGCCGGACAGCACCATCCGCACGGCCTCGGCGAGCGGGAAGCGGTGGACCTCCAGGTCCGCCTCCTCCTCGCCCTGCACCTCGCGGTCGACCTCGGACAGGTCACGCGCCAGGAACACGCGCACGACCTCGTCGGTGAAACCGGGCGACGCGGCCGTGTCGACGAGGGTGTCCCAGCGCCGCGCGTCGAGACCGACCTCCTCGGCCAGCTCGCGGCGGGCACCGACGACCGGCTCCTCGCCGTCGTGGTCGAGCAGGCCGGCCGGCAGCTCCCAGAGGTGCCTGCCGAGCGCGTGCCGGTACTGGTGGACCAGCACGACCTCGCCCTCGTCGCCGACGGCCACGACCGCCACCGCGCCCATGTGCTCGACGATCTCGCGCTTGGCCGTGCCGCCGCCGGGCATCTCGACCTCGTCGACCCTCAGCGCCACGACCTTGCCGACGTGCACGTCCTCGCTGGAGACCGTGCGGAAGTCGTGCCTGGACGTCACTGGGACGCTCCCGCCGTCAGCGGGAGGCGGTCCGCGACCCGGTAGTCGATCGCGGCCTTCACGAACGCCGCGAACAGCGGGTGCGGCTTCGTGGGACGCGACTTGAGCTCGGGGTGCGCCTGCGTGGCCGCGTAGAACGGGTGCACGTCGGCGGGCAGCTCCACGAACTCGACCAGGCGGCCGTCCGGCGACGTGCCGGAGAAGACCAGGCCGGCGTCGGCGAGCTTGCCGCGGTAGGCGTTGTTGACCTCGTAGCGGTGGCGGTGCCGCTCGGAGACCTCGGTGGCGCCGTAGGCGTTCGCGACGACCGATCCCGGCGTGAGCTTCGCGACGTACGCGCCCAGGCGCATCGTGCCGCCCATGTCGCGCTGACCGGAGACGACGTCCTCCTGGTCGGCCATCGTGGAGATGACGGGCGAGCCGCCCTCCTCGAACTCGCTGGAGTTCGCGTCCTCGATGCCCGCGAGGTTGCGCGCCGCCTCGATGACCATGCACTGCAGACCGAGGCACAGGCCGAGCGTCGGCACACCGCGCGTGCGGGTGTGCTTCAGCGCGCCGATCTTGCCCTCGATGCCGCGCACGCCGAAGCCGCCGGGGATCAGCACCGCGTCCATGCCGGACAACGCCCGCGCGGCGCCCTCGGCCGTCTTGCACTCGTCCGACGGCACCCACTTGATCTCGACCTTGGCGTGGTGCGCGAACCCGCCGGCCCGCAGCGCCTCGGTGACCGAGAGGTACGCGTCGGGCAGGTCCACGTACTTGCCGACGAGCGCGATCTTCACCGTCTCGACGGGGTTGTGCACGCGCTGCAGCAGGTCGCCCCACACCGTCCAGTCGACGTCGCGGAACGGCAGGTCGAGGCGGCGCACGACGTAGGCGTCGAGCCCCTCGGCGTGCAGCACCTTCGGGATGTCGTAGATCGACGGCGCGTCCACGGCGGCGACGACGGCGTCGGTGTCGACGTCGCACATCAGGCCGATCTTGCGCTTGAGCGCGTCCGGGATCTCCCGGTCCGCCCGGCAGACGATCGCGTCCGGCTGGATGCCGATGTTGCGCAGCGCCGCGACGGAGTGCTGCGTCGGCTTGGTCTTCAGCTCACCGGACGGAGCCAGGTACGGCACGAGGCTCACGTGCAGGAAGAAGACGTTGTCGCGGCCGACGTCGTGGCGGACCTGGCGGCAGGCCTCCAGGAACGGCAGCGACTCGATGTCGCCGACGGTGCCGCCGACCTCGGTGATGACGACGTCCGGCGTGACGCCGTCGGCGTCCGGCTCGGCCATCGCGCGGATGCGGCGCTTGATCTCATCGGTGATGTGAGGGATCACCTGGACCGTGTCGCCCAGGTACTCGCCGCGCCGCTCCTTGGCGATCACCTCGGAGTACACCTGGCCGGTGGTGACGTTCGCGTCACCGCTCAGATCCCGCGCGAGGAACCGCTCGTAGTGGCCGATGTCGAGGTCCGTCTCCGCGCCGTCGTCGGTCACGAAGACCTCGCCGTGCTGGAACGGGTTCATCGTGCCGGGGTCCACGTTCAGGTACGGGTCGAGCTTCTGCATCGTCACCCGCAGGCCGCGCGAGGTGAGCAACTGACCGAGGCTGGAGGCGGTGAGCCCCTTGCCCAGGGAGGACGCGACGCCTCCCGTGACGAAGACGTGCTTGGTCGTACGTGCCTGCTGCACCAACGGGGCTCCCGTGAAAATCGTGGGGGTGAATCCCCCTATCCACGGGCCATAACGCTAACACGCCGCCGGTCACCCAGCGCACCACGACCCGGCAGATCACATCACCCGATCGGCGCAGCGAGGGGATTTTCCCGAACTTCCCCCGGCACGGGCCGGCATCAGGAAAAGTTGTCACGTGACCTTCGACGTGGCAGGGGCAGCCGCTGGAGCCGTTCACGACCGCTCGGCGGCCTGGCGTTTCGTCGAGGGGTTCGCGGCCGCGTGGGCGGAGCCGATCGAACCGCAGGACGGCTGGAGCCGCGCCGACCTCGCCGCCACCGAGGAACGGCTCGGCGTCGAACTGCCGGAGGCGGTCAAGGAGGCGCTGTCGCTGTTCGGCAAGCGCCCCGACCTGACCAGCAACCAGGACCGCCTGCTCCTGCCCTCGGAACTGCGCGTGGACGACGACGTGCTGGTGTTCCGCGACGAGAACCAGTGGGTCGCGGCCTGGGCCACGGCGCTGGGCGGCGACGACCCCGAGGTGATGATCAAGCTCGACCTCGTCGACAAGACCGAGGAGCGGTGGGACCCGTGGCTGCCGCGGTTCTCGCTGGCGTGCGTGGAGATGGTGCTGTCCGAGGCGCTGTTCCGCGACGGGGCCGAGACGGCGGACAGGGAGACGTCCGAGGCGGACGTCTCCCTGCTCCGGGACAACTTCGCGCTCCTGCCGCTGCACAGTCCCGGCACCCGCTGGTTCGCCGGCGACGACCTGGTCGTCCGCGAGGACGACCACCAGTGGCTGTGGGCCCGCGCCCGCACGCCGGACGCGTTGGAGCTGCTGGTGGAGCTGCTGCCGGGCGACTGGACGACCGAGTACTAGCTCGCCGCCCCCGGCGACGACGCCTCCGCGTTGCCCGCCACCCCGTACCGGCCGGAGCGGCCCTCCAGCTGCTCGCCCAGCGCCATCACCACGACGACCTGGCCCGCCGGGGTGTCGGAGTTGTCGACGGTGGACAGGATCGACGTCGCGTTCGTGTCCGCGCGGACCACACCGATCGCACCGGTGCCGTTGGCCGAGCCGTTCGCTCCCGCCAGCACGACACCCGCACCGGACCGGTCGAGCTGGGTGGCGAACCGCGCGACCGTCGAGGCCCGGTCGGCCGCCGAGTCACCGATCGCCGCGCCACCGGTCAGCACGATCGCGAGCTGCGCGGGCTTCACCCCGGACGTCGCCTTCACGAACCCGGCGTTGGAGAGCCCGGAGAGCGCGGCCGCCGTCTCGTCGGCCGTGGCCTGCGGCTGGTTGCTGGTGGGGTTGAGCAGCAGCAGGGCACCGAACAGGCCGCCCGCGCGGGTGCCGGGGTCGCCGGCCGTGGGCAGCTGCGACCCGGCGGGCTGCAACCGTGCCACGAGGTCGCGCAGCTGGTCGCCGCGGGACGGGTCGGCGAACGCGTCGGTCAGCTGGACCTCGCCGGTGACCGTGGCGCTCGCGGCCTTCAGCAGCCCGTTGAGGGCATCCCGGTCGGCCGGGCGCGCGTCCGCGGTCGTGACGATCACGACCGTGCGGTCGGCGAGCCGGTCCTTGACCGCGAGCGGGCCGACGGACTCCGCGAACTCGTCGGCCTCGGTCAGCTTGGCGTTCAACGCGTTGCGGTCGTTCTGCAGTTCGTTCACCTGTTGCGCCAACGAGTTCTTCTCGTCGCTCAACCCCGACAGCAACCGCCCGCTGATCGCGGTCGACCCCAGCACGACCCCGACCGCGAGGGCCAGGAACACCGCGGTGATCGAAACTACGTGGTAGCGCAACGTGATCACGAGAAGAACCCCTTGAGCCAGTTGACGACGGATTGCCAGCCGTCGACCACGATGTCGACGTAGACGTGACCGACACCGGAGACCGCGAGCGCGGCCGCCATGGCCGCGATCGCGGCGGCCACCAGCAGGACGATCACGCCCAGCGAGACCCGGCTGCGGTGCAGGGTCGCGACGGCCTCCCCGTCGACGAGCTTGCTGCCGAGCTTCAACCGGGTCAGGAACGTGGAGGGGTTGGAACCGGAGTGCCCGCGGTCGAGGAACTCGCGCAGCGTCGCGCGCAGCCCGACCGTGACGACCAGCGACGCCCCGTGGGCTTCGGCGAGCAGCAGCGCCAGGTCCTCGGCGTTGCCCGAGGCGGGGAACGTCACCGCGCCGATGCCGAGGTCCTGGATGCGCTGCAGGCCGGGCGCGTGGCCGTCGGTCTGCGCGGGCACGACCACCTCGGCGGCCGCGCGCAACGACGCGGTGCCGATGCCGTCGGGGTCGCCGACGATGATGTCCGGCTTGAGCCCGGCGTCGATCAGCGTGTCCGCGCCCGTGTCGACGCCGATCAGCACCGGCCGGTACTCGCGGATGTAGTGGCGGAGCTTGCGCAGCTCCTCGGCGTGCGACGGTCCCCCCGCGACGACGAGCACCTGCCGGTCGCGCATGGACACGTACACCTCGGGCACGCCGACGCCGTCGAGCACCAGCGCGCGTTCGCGGCGCAGGAACTCGATCGTGTTGGCGGAGAACGCCTCCAGCTGCGCCGACATGCCGGCCTTCGCCTCGATCATGGCGTCGGCGATGCTCTCGGCGTTCTGCTCGACGCCCTTCGCGAGCTCGCGTTCGCCGGCGTAGACGACACCCTCGTGCAGCCGGACCTTGGTGCCTTCCTTGATCTCCCGCAACGCGACCGCGCCGACGTCGTCGATCAGCGGGATGCCCGCCTCGAGCAGCAGCTCCGGCCCGAGGTTGGGAAAGCGCCCGGAGATGGACGGCGACGCGTTCACGACACCGACCACCTCGGCCGCGACGAGCGCCTCCGCGGTGCGCCGGTCGAGGTCGACTAGGTCCATGACGGCGACGTCACCGGGACTCACGCGCCGAACCAGGTCGCTCGCGCGCCGATCAACCCGCGCGACGCCCGTGACTCCGGGAAGTTCGTGGTTGGTGCGGTTCAGCAGCCCGGAAAGCTTCATGCGCCGATAGTGACCCACGGTGCGCATGTGACCGGTGAGGCACGCCGGGCGATTCCTGCTGGTCAGTCGTCGGGGTGAACCACCTCGGCACCGAACGCCAGTACCACAGCGCCGATGAGCACCCACATCCCGTTGCCGAACCCGGCTTCCAGCCCCGGGTCGATGGCGATGTTGCCGGTCTTGTGGAAGCTGATCGCGTTCAGCAGGTAGACGAACAGCATCCCGGCCACACCCGCGAGCGCCGCGGCACCGGCGAAGGCGACCTTCCGCCACCGAACGCCCACCAGCACCGCCGCGGCCGCCACCACGACCGGGATGGCGAACAACGGACCGTGCTCGTCCTCGGTGTCACCGAACCGCGTGCTCCACCCGGTCGTGACGTACGCGGTCTGCGGCTGCCCGGGAGCAAGTCTGATCACCAGCTCGGAGAACGGCAGGAACGTCGCCCCGACCGCGGCCCCCGCGGCCAGCACGAGCAACACGACGCTCAGGACCTTCTTCACGCCGCCTCCCGCTGCACCGCGACGGCACCCGCGAGCGCCACCAGCGTTCCGGCCACCAGGAACACCAGCCCGAACCCGACCGCGAAGTCCCCCTGCTGCTCGACCGCGTGCCCGCGTTCCGACACGACCAGCGCCGCCGTGACACCGACGGCCCCGACCTGCCCCGCCGCGCCGGCCAACGCGGCGCGAGCAACCCAGATCCCGGCGACGAGCAACGCCGCCGTGACCGCCACCGGCACCCCGTACCAGGGCGACAGCTCCCCGGCGGGCCAGTCACCGGGCTTGTTGACGATCTCCGTCCCCCAAGCCCGGACGACCACCTCGACCCCACCGCCGTAAGCGGTCGAGTACCACGGCAGCACCATCGCCGTCGCCGTCAGCACCACCCCGACCGCGATCAGCGCGATCGCCGTAGGCCTCCCGATCACCGCGCCTCCCGCCCGTCGCCGGGAACGGCGATGCCGAACGGCGGCGTGTCGTCCTCCCCGCCCAGTGACCGCACGACCACCCCGTCCTCCTCCACCGGCGCGGACCCGGCCCGCTGCTGGGCGAGCACGGCCCCGGCCACCGCGATGATCGCTCCCGAGACCAACATCCCAGTACCGCCGAGGTAGTGCACTTCGGCCGCGGGCTCCCCGGCCGGCCCGAAGGAGTACAGGCTCCGCTGCCGCTCGACCAGCGCGAGGTAGAGGAACACCACCCCGGCCAACGCCCCTGCGGCACCGAGAACGAGCACCCGCCCGACGAACGCGGTCCCCTCCCGCAACGTCAGCACCACGGCACAAGCCACCACCACCGCGCAAATGACCAACGGCCACCCCGCCGCGAACAACGCGGGGTTCTCAGGCGGCCCGCTCGGAGGCTCCGACCTGGTCACCCACGCCGAGGTGGTGATCACCAACTCCACTTCAAATCCTTTGTGGACGGTCCGAAAGGTGTCCAGGAGACTCCCGGCCACCACAACCCCGGCCCCCAGCACGGAGAGCACACCGGCCACCCGCCGCCGCTCAACCACCCTTCGGCTCCACGATCACCGGATACCCGTAGGGCGGCGTCTCGGCGTCGTCCCCGTCGTCGATCTGGTGGATCACCACCCCATCACCACCCTCCACGTCGTCGTCACCACCAACCCGCCGAGGCAACTCCTGGTGCAACACGGCGGAGATGACACCCACCCCGGCAGCCACGATCAGCATCGTGACCCCGTCCCCCTGCTCCACGGCAATGGGCACAGGCGAATCGAGGCCCTCGAGTTCCCCGACCAGCCCCCGCACCCGCCCCGCGGCAGACCAGGCGGCCCCCACCAGCAACCCGGCCCCGAGCAACGACCCCACCCGAAGAGCAGGAACCCGAAACGCCAGCACAGCAGCCAACGCCATCACCAGAGCCGCCCCGACAACAGGCTCCCCGAACTCCAACGGCGCCAACATCAGCACCTCGCGGAAGTCGTCCCGCTCAACGACCCACGAGGTGGCCTCGAACCGCAGCGTCCGCCCGCTCACCACGACCTGCACCGAATAGGCGGTCAAGAACGTAGCCGCCACAGCCAACCCGGCCGCGACGAACACCAGCACCGCCCCGAGCACCCGGCGCGTGGTCACAGATCCGGTCCACCTTCCACCGCACACCGCGTGCGTCCGCTGACCGGAGCTCGGTCCCCTCCATCATGCCGAACCACAGCCAGAACAGCGCGAAGCAAGGCGAGCCGCGAAGCCGAAGGCGAGCCGCGAAGCCGAAGGCGAGCCGTCGCTCTTGGCTTTTGCTTTTGGCTTTGGCTTTTGCTTTTGGCTTTTCAGGCGGCCTCGCCGGTGGGGTATCCCGTCACGAGTCGCGCCACAGCCCTCGCTGCATGCCTGGAG
>NZ_JAJCXE010000022.1:775247-782907 GCF_021056325.1 Lentzea sp. CC55
CGCTCCTGGTGCGACTGGTGACGGGACACCCCACCGGCCCCACCCCACAACGAACGCAACCGGCAGCCGCCCAACACAAACAGGCGTGCCATCAACCTGCCAACGGCGCGAGCCCCCGATCAGATTGCCGGGGGTCTGGGGGCAGCGCCCCCAGGGGGAAGCACGCAAGGCAACCAGGCCGCACGCCACAGGCGAACACAACCAGGCCGCACGCAACAGCGGAAACGCACCCAGGCCGCACCCACCACGGGGAACACGACAAGAGCCACCAGCACGGGGAACGCAACAGCCCACACCCACCAGGGAAAACACGACAGCCGCCAGTACCCCAGCAGCCCCACCCACACCCACCCACAAAAAAAGGGGAACGCATGCTGACGCAGGCGTCCCCCCTCTCCCAGGACCCCCCAAATCCCAACCTACTCAGGGGGTCCGACAAAACTCAGCCCTTCTTCTTCCTCCGCCGAACCACAGGAGCAGAAGACTTGTCGGACTTGGCCGCGGCCAGCAGTTCCTCGGCGTGGGCCCGCCCGGTGTCGGTGGAGTCCATCCCGGCCAGCATCCGAGCCAGCTCCACCACCCGCTGGGTCTCGTCCAGCTTCCGGACAGCCGACCGCGTGAACGTCCCGTCGGCGGACTTGTCCACCACGAGATGCCGATCGGCGAAGGCCGCGACCTGGGGCAGGTGCGTCACCACGATCACCTGGTGCGACCGGGCGAGCCGAGCCAGCCGCCGCCCGACCTCGACGGCGGCCCGTCCGCCGACTCCGGCGTCGACCTCGTCGAACACCAGCGTGGGCACCGGATCGGAGTGGGACAGCACCACCTCGAGCGCCAGCATCACCCGGGAGAGCTCACCGCCGGAAGCCCCCTTGTGCACGGGAAGAGCCGGTGCCCCGGGGTGGGAGATCAGCCGGAGCTCGACGTCGTCCACCCCCGACGCGCCGGCGTGCAGTACGGAGCGCCCGACGGTGAGAGCCTGCGCGTCCCCAGACTCGGCGTGCCGGGGCCGGACGGCGAGCTCCACCGAGGCGTGCGGCATCGCGAGCCCGTCGAGCTCTTCGGTGACGGCCTTCCCGAGTTCCAGCGCGGCCTCGACCCGAGCCGCCGTCACCTGAGCGGCGAGCGTCGCCAGCTCCGCGGCCAGCTCGTCACGGCGGGCCGCCAGGCCGGTGAGCGCTTCCTCGGACGTGTCCAGTCCGCCCAGCCGGGCGCGCGCCTGCTCGGCCCAGGCGATCACGCCGTCGACGTCGGCGGCGTACTTGCGGGTCAGCGCCTTCAGCTCGGCCTGGCGCTGCAGCACGGCCTCGAGGCGGCCGGGGTCGGCCTCCAGCTGGTCGAGGTAGCCGGAGATCTCGGCGCCGACGTCGGCCAGCAGCGTGGCCGCCTCGACGAGGCGCGGTTCCATCTCGCGCAGCTTCGGGTCCTCGGACGCGGACAGGCGGCGGGCGGCCTCGGAGATCAGGCCGAGCGCGCCGGGGTTGTCCGGGTCGCCCTCCAGGGAGCCGGACACCGCGAACTGCGCGCCCTGGGCCGCCTCGCGCAGCTGGTCGGCGTCGGCCAGGCGACGGGCCTCGTCGTGCAGCTCGATGTCCTCGCCGAGCTGCGGGGCGACCGCGTCGATCTCGGTCAGGCCGTGGCGCAGCAGGTCGGCCTCGCGGGCCAGTTCGCGGGAACGTTCGGTGCGTTCCTTGAGCTCGGCGGAGACGCGCAGCCACTCCTCGCGGACGGCCTGGTACGCGCGCAGGGGCTCGCCCACGTCGTCGCCGGCGAAGCGGTCCAGCACGGCGCGCTGCTCGGTGGGGCGCATGAGCCGCAGCTGGTCGTTCTGCCCGTGGACGGCGATCAGCTGCTCGGCCAGCTCGGACAGCACGCCGACCGGCACGGAGCGGCCGCCGACGTGTGCGCGGGAGCGGCCGTCGGCGCCGACGGTGCGGATCGCGATCAGCGAGCCGTCCTCGTCCGCCTCTCCGCCGACCTCCTCCGCCACCTTCGCGGCGGGACTGCCCGCCGGGGCCTGGAAGCGGCCCTCGACCACCGCCCTGTCCGCTCCGGTGCGCACGCGGGACGCCTCCGCCCGGCCACCGCCGAGCAGGTGCAACCCGGTCACGACCATGGTCTTGCCCGCACCCGTCTCACCCGTGACAACGGTGAACCCGGGGTCCAGTTCCAGGGTGGCCTCGTCGATCACGCCAAGGCCATTGATGCGCATCTCGGCCAGCACAGGGCGAACCTTACTTGTCGAGTCCGACATTTCCTCGCGGGCACCACAACGAGCCAGTGCCGACGCACCGAGCGGCGCGGTCAGCCTGCCGATGGTCCCCGCCAACCCTTCACCGGCAGGTCGAACTTCTCGACCAGCCGGTCCGTGAAGGGGGCATGGCGCAGCCGGACGACCTTGAGCGGCACCTCGCCCTCCACGATCTCGATCCGCGCGCCCGCGGGCAGCTCGAACGTGCGCCGCCCGTCCGCGGACAGCGCCGCCGGATGCCCGGTCGCCTCGATCTCAAACGCCACGTGCGACTTCGGCGACACGACCAGCGGCCGCGCGAACAGCGCGTGCGCGTTGCTCGGCACCACCAGGATCGCCTGCACGTCCGGCCACACGACAGGACCGCCGGCCGAGAACGCGTAGGCCGTGGAACCCGTCGGCGTCGCGCACAGCACGCCGTCGCAGCCGAACGCCGACACGGGCCGTCCGTCGACCTCGATGACGACCTCGAGGATGCGTTCGCGGATCAGCTTCTCGACGCTGATCTCGTTGAGCGCCCACGTCTTGACGACGACCTCGCCGTCGACCTTGGCGATGAGGTCGAGCGTCATGCGCTCTTCGACGAAGTAGTCGCGTTCCAGCACGTGACCCACGGCCTCGTGCAACGCGTCCGAGTCGGCTTCCGCGAGGAATCCGACGCGCCCCAGGTTCACGCCGAGCACCGGCACCCGCGCCGGGCGGGCGAGCTCGGCGCCGCGCAGCAGCGTGCCGTCACCGCCCAGCACCAGCACCAGCTCGGTGCCCTCGGCGGCGTGGTCGTCGGCGGGCACGACCTTGGTGCAGCACGACGGGCCGAGGTCACGCGCCTCGTCGTCGAGCACCCTCGTCGTGACGCCCCCGACCGCGAGGCGGCCGGCCACCTGACGGGCGAGATCGATGTTGCTCTGGTGGCCGGTGTGGACGACCAGCAGGACTTCCCTCATTGGGGCCCTTCTTCGACGGCGGTGCGCACCATCTCCGCGGCAGTGTCCGCCCCGTCCGGGGCGGGTCCTGCTTTGCGCAGCCAGAGGAAGTACTCGACGTTGCCGGACGGGCCGGGCAGCGGGCTCGCGACGACCCCGTGCACGGCCAGGCCGAGCTCGGCCGCCGCCCTGGTCACGTCGAGCACGGCTTCCGCGCGCAGCCCGGGGTCGCGCACGACGCCTCCGGAGCCGAGGCGCTCCTTGCCCACCTCGAACTGCGGCTTGACCATCGGCAGCAGATCGCCTTCCTCGTCGAGGCACGCGGCCAGTGCGGGGAGCACAAGCCTCAACGAGATAAACGAAAGATCGGCCACCACGAGTTCAACCGTGCCACCGATGTCCTCGGGCGTGAGGGTGCGGACGTTGGTCTTGTCCTTCACCACGACCCGGTCGTCGGTCTGCAGCTTCCAGTCGAGCAAACCCCTGCCGACGTCGGCCGCGACGACCTGCTTCGCGCCTCCGCGCAGCAGCACGTCGGTGAAACCGCCGGTGGACGCGCCGGCGTCGAGACAGCGCTTGCCGGTGGGGTCGATCTTGAACCGTTCGAGCGCGCCGATCAGCTTGTGCGCGCCCCGGGAAGCCCAGTGGGGATCGTTGTCGAGGTCCTTGACGACGACCGCGTCGGAGGTCTCCACGGCGGTCGCGGGCTTGGTCGCGACGGTGCCGCGCACCGTGACGCGGCCGTCCGCGACGAGTTGGCTGGCGTGCTCACGGGACCGGGCGAGCCCCCTGCGCACGAGTTCGGCGTCGAGCCGCACCCTGCGAGGCACTGTGCATCACACCTTGTCGATGCTCGACAGTGCGTCGGTGAGCGTGGCGTGCACGGCGTCGAACCGGGCAACGTGCTCCTCGAGGGCGACGTTCTCGAGCCCGTCGAGCCGCTCCAGCGCGCCTTCGATGGCGTCGGCCGGGTTGGGCGGCGGTCCGGGCAGGGGGTAGCTCACGGTCTTACGGTAGCCGATGCAGCACGGACAGGTCCGCGCCGACATACGTCGGTCGTCGCTCTTCCGGAAGCGCTTGCGCCTCCTCCTCCGTCGACACCCCCGTGAGCACGAGCAGCGAGTCCATCCCGGCGTTCACGGCGCCTAGGATGTCGGTGTCGAGGCGGTCTCCGACGACCAGCGGGCGGTGCGCGCCGAGGTCCTTCGCCGCCTGCTGCAGCAGCGGGGTGGCGGGCTTGCCGGCGACGAGGGGCTCCTGGCCGGTGGCGGTCTTCAGCGCCGCGACGAGGCTGCCGTTGCCGGGCAGGAGGCCGCGTTCGGTGGGCAGGGTGGCGTCGACGTTGCACGCCACCCACAGCGCACCGGCGCGGATGGCCACGGCGGCCTCGGCCAGCTCGCGCCAGCCGAGGTCCATGGACAGGCCCTGCAGGACCGCCACCGCGCCTTCGGCGGTGTCGGTCGGGATGAGTCCGCGCTTGAACACCTCGGCCTCGAGGGCCTGGGTGCCGAGCACGAGAACGGTGGACCGCTTGGGCAGGCGTTCGGCGAGCATCGCCGCGCCCGCCTGCGAGGAGGTGCTCACCTCGTCGACGCTCGTCTCGAACCCGAGCTCGACGAGGTGGTCGGCCACCGCCTGCGGAGAGCGTGAGGCGTTGTTGGTGACGTACCGGATCCCGACGCCCTTGCTCCTGGCCGCCGCGACGGCTTCGGCGGCACCGGGCACGGCTTCCGACCCGCGGTAGACGGTGCCGTCGAGATCGATCAGCAATGCGTCGTACCGGTCGACCAACGTCTCGCTCACTGCTCCGCGGTCTCCTCCTGGGTGAGCTCGAACGCGCGCTCGGCGGCGTCGGTCTCCCCTTCGTCGTCAGCCTCGGCGGCGTTGAGGAACCACTTGACCGCTTCCTCGGTGCGACCGGCCGCGGCCAGGTTGTCGGCGTAAGCGTAGAAGAGCCGCGCCGAGTAGGGCGTGCGCTGTCCCGGATCGAGGTCCGGACCCTGCAGCGCGACGACGGCCGCGTCGAGCTGACCCATGTCACGACGAGCGCCGGCCGCGACGATCCGCAGCTCGATCTCGTCCTCCTGGCTCAGCTCCTTGGCCGACGGGTCCTTGGCGAGGTCGATGGCCCGCTCGGGACGCCCGAGCGCCCGCTCGCAGTCGGCCATGATCGCCAGGTGGCCCGGCCCGGCCATCATCCGGCGCGCGGCGCGCAGCTCGCTGAGCGCCTCGGCCCACTCGTCCGCGAAGTAGGCGGTGAGACCCGCCGCTTCCCGCACGACACCGACGCGAGCGGCCTTGCTCCGCGCGTACCGCGCGTGCTCGAGCGCCAGCTCCGGCTCCTCGTCGATCAGCAGCCCGGCCGCGGCCAGGTGCTTGCCGACGAGCTCCGCGAGGCCCTTGGGCAGGCTGCGCAGCTCGGCCTTGATCTCCGGGTCGAGCAGCGACAGGTCGGCTTCCTCGGGCAGCTCGGGCCGTCCGCCACGGGGCGCGGGCGCCTCGTCGCGCTGCTCGTCGCCGGCCTCGGCGTCCGCCGCACGGACCTCGTCCGAAGCCTCGGCGGCCTCGGCGGCCTGGTCGGCCTCGTCGTTTCCGGCCGCGGGCACGTCGCCGGCCTCGCGGTCCTCGGTGACGGCCTCGTCCTCGGCGACCTCGTCCGCGTCGCTGCCGGCAGCGACCGCGGTCTCGGCCACAGCCTCACGACCGGCCGCGGCGCGCGTGGCCGCGGCACCGTCGCCCAGGCGGTAGCCGGAACGCTCGGCGGCCGGCTTCACCTCGGCAGCGGCGCCCTCGGCCCCGGCGCTGTCCTGACCGGTGCTGTCCTGGTCGGCGATGCGGTCCTGGAACCGCGCCGCGCGCTCACGGCTGCGCTCGTCACGACGGTCGTCGCGCTGCGGAGCCGAGCGCTCGTCGTTGCGGTAGCCGCCCCGGTCGCCGGAGTCGCTCTTGCGGTAACCGCCGCGGTCGCCGGAACCCTGGCCGCGGTGGCCGCCACGGTCGGCCGAGTCGTCCTTGCGGTAGCCGCCGCGATCGTTCGAACGGTCCCCGCGGTACCCACCGCGGTCACCCGACTCGCTCTTGCGGTAGCCGCCCCGGTCGCTCGAACCCTGGCCCCGGTAGCCACCACGATCGCCCGAGTCGTCCTTGCGGTAGCCGGGACGGTCACCCGAACCCTGGCCGCGGTAGCCGGGACGGTCACCCGAGTCGCTCTTCCGGAATCCACCGCGGTCACCACCGCGGTCGCTGGACCGGTCGCCGCGGTACCCACCGCGATCACCGGAGTCGTCCTTGCGGAACCCGCCGCGCTCGCCCGAGCGCTCGCCGCGGTAGCCGCCACGATCGCCGGAGTCGCTCTTGCGGTAGCCGCCCCGGTCGCTCGAACCCTGGCCGCGGTAGCCGCCCCGGTCACCCGAGTCGTCCTTGCGGTAGCCGCCGCGGTCGCTCGAACGGTCGCCGCGGTACCCACCGCGGTCACCGGACTCGTCACGGCGGAAGCCGCCCCGGTCACCGGAGTCGCTCTTGCGGTACCCGCCGCGCTCGCTCGAGTCGTCGCGACGGAACCCGCCACGGTCGCTGGACCGGTCACCCCGGTAGCCACCGCGCTCGCCGGAGTCGCTCTTGCGGTAGCCGCCTCGGTCGCCACCGGAGCGGAAGCCGCCACGGTCACCCGAGTCGTCCTTGCGGTAACCAGGACGGTCACCCGACTCGCTCTTGCGGTACCCACCGCGGTCGTTCGAGTCGTCCTTGCGGTAGCCGGGACGGTCACCCGAGCCCTGGCCGCGGTACCCGCCCCGGTCACCCGAGTCGTTCTTGCGGTAGCCACCGCGCTCGCCGGAACCCTGGCCCCGGTAGCCACCACGGTCGCCTGAGTCGTCCTTGCGGAAGCCGGGACGGTCGCTGCGGAAACCGCTGCGCTCACCGGACCCCTGCCCGCGGTAGCCGCCGCGGTCACCACCGGAGCGCTCGCCCCGGTAGCCGCCACGGTCACCGGAGCCACCACGGTCGCTCGAACGGTCGCCGCGGTATCCACCGCGGTCGCCGGAGTCGTCCCTGCGGTAGCCGCCGCGGTCGCCGGAGTCGTCCCTGCGGTAGCCGCCGCGGTCACCGGAACTCTGACCGCGATAGCCACCGCGGTCGCTCGAGCCGGCGCGGTTGTCTCGACGGTCACCGCTGTTGGTGCGGTCGCCGGAGCCTTCACCACGCTGGGAGTTGTTGCTGAACTTCCGATCGCCTGCTGGACGGCCACCCTCGGAACGGCGCGGTCGGTCTCCCTGGCCACGCTGACGGTCGCCGGGACGATCCCCGAACCTGGACACCTGATTCCTCCTATGGACACGCTGAAAGGGGCTTGTGAGCGAGCACTGTTGTTGTGCCCCGCAATCACAAGCCCCTTCAGGGAAGAAGTTCGGCGGCGACCTACTCTCCCACACCGTAACCAGTGCAGTACCATCGGCGCAGAAGGGCTTAACTACCGGGTTCGGAATGG
>NZ_JAJCXE010000022.1:782917-967233 GCF_021056325.1 Lentzea sp. CC55
CGCGACCGGCGCGAGCCCCCGATCAGATTGCCGGGGGTCTGGGGGCAGCGCCCCCAGGGGAAAGCACGCAAGGCAACCAGGCCGCACGCCACAGGCGTACGCAACCAGGCCGCACGCCACAGGCGTACGCAACCAGGCCGCACCCCAACACGGGGGACGCCACCCAAAACCGCCACAACCAGCGCAAACCGCAAGCTGACGCAGGCGTCCCCCCACCCTCAGGACCCCTCGCAACACAACCTACTCAAGGGGTCCGACAACCAGCGGATCCGACAACCGGGACCCGACAGCCAGCGGGTCCGACGACCAGCCGAACCTCAGCCGAGCCCCAACGCGGCAGGCGCCTCGGGATCGGAGTCGGCGAGGAACTTCGAGCACCTCTCGAACTCCTCGTCCTCCCCGATCTCCCGGGCTGCCCGGGCCAGAGCGGCCAGCGCCCTCAGGAAGCCCTGGTTGGGCCGGTGCGCCCACGGCACGGGTCCGAAGCCCTTCCACCCGGATCGCCGCAACTGGTCCAACCCGCGGTGGTAGCCGGTCCGGGCGTACGCGTAGGCCGCCACCGGATCACCGGCGTGCAGCGCCCGCTCGGCCAGCAGGGCCCAGGCCTCGGAGAAGTCCGGGTAGGCCCGGACGATCTTGCCGGGATCGGTCCCACCATCAGCAGCAGCCTGCGCCTCAGGGCGCTCGGGAAGACGGGTCGGTTCGGGTCCGAGGAGGTTCTCACGCATGCGCCCCATCGTGCCGCATCCTGATCGACGGGCTAGACGAACATCCTCAAGACGGTGGCCACCACGGCCAGCATCAGCACGGTGACGAGCACCCCGGCGACGATCCGCTGGCTCCTGGTCGCCTTGTAGTTGTCGGTCGAGTCACTGCTCATGGCCGTGCACCTTGCCGATCGGCACCACAGGAGTTCAACTCCGTTCACCCCATCGTGCACACGAATCGGAAACATCAGGGTAAAACCAGGGCCGTTCGGCCTTCCTGGACACCAGGGCCGCGCTCATGATGTTCGGATGATCCAGGGGGCAAGGCAGTTCCGGGACCGCTACTGGGAGCGCGGCGCACCGGGCAGGGAAACACCGGCGGTGCTCACGAAGCAGCTCTACCAGCTGTGGCTCGTGGGCCTGCTGCTCAAGTTGATCGGGTCGTCGTGGGACGTCTCGTGGCACTTCAAGTGGCTGCGCGACGACCTGGCGCCGCCACACCTGATCAACACGGTCGGCACGGTGATCGTGGTCGGCCTGACGCTGTTCCACACGTTCACCGGGTACGGCGCCGACAGGCTGACGTTGCGGCTCATGCAGGTCGGGTGCGGGATCTTCCTGGTCGCGCTGCCGATCGACGTCATCAACCACCGCGTCAACGGGCTCGACATCACGAGCTGGAGCGGGTCGCACGCGCTGCTGTACCTGGGGACGGCGGTCATGCTGGCCGGCGCCATCCGCGGGTGGATGAAGTTCTTCCCCGAGGGCCGCGCCCGGACGTTCGGGCTCGTCGCGCTGTGGTTCTTCTTCCTGGAGAACGTCTGGTTCCCCAACCAGCACCAGGAGTACGGCGTGCGCGCGTTGCAGGCGTACGACAGCGGCCGGCCCGAGGCCGAGCCGATCCTGCTGCAGTTCGCGGCCGACCAGCTCGGCGTCCCGGTCGGGCGCGAGGCGGTCGTGAACTTCGCACTGCCCATCGCGGACTGGGTGTACCCGGTGTGGGGTCTGGTGGCGGCGGCGATCGTGCTGGTCATCGCACGCAGGACGATCAACAGGCCGTGGGCGGCCACGGCAGTGGTCGGTGGTTACGTCGCCTACCGGTGCCTGATCTGGCCGTTGCTCGCGGGCATCGACTTCCCGAAGTCCGCCGTGCCGCTGTTCCTGGTGCTCGTCGGGCTCGCGATCGACGCGGTGCACGCCGTCGAGATGCCCACGCCGGCCGCGGCCGTGCTGGGGTCGGCGGCCGTCACGACGGTCGGGTACGTCGGCATCTGGTTCCAGCAGGAGCACCTGTGGGGGCCGCCCATCTCGTTCTCGTCGGCGGCGGTCACGGCCGTGCTGCTGGCGGTGCTGTGGACGGCCGGCGACCTCGCGGTCCGGCGGCCGCGGGCGCACCTGGTCGCGTCACGCCTCGAGCTGGGCTGACAGCCTCTTGGTGATCCGGCCGAAGAGGTCGGCCAGCGGCTCGCCGACGTCCCGCCCGAACTCGGTCAACCCGTAGGTGACCTGGGGCGGGGTCGTCGGCTCCACCCTGCGCCAGATCAGGCCGTCGGCGACGAGTCCGCGCAACGTCTGGGACAGCATCTTCTCGCTGATGCCGACGATGCTCTCGCGCAGCTCGAAGAACCTGAGGTCGTTGGTCTGCAGTGCGATCAGCACCCAGATGCCCCACCGGCTGGTGACGTGGTCGACCATCTCGCGCGCGGGGCAGGTGGTGTGAAACACCTCATACCGCCCTGTCGCGCCGGTCAGCGTGAACTGTTTTCCGACCTCCACGTCCGGAACTTACCTCCAGGTACGTCCTTACCAAAAGTAAGCCCGGTTCCTAGCGTTGCTCCCACCAACGACGAAGGAGCTGGACATGATCGTGGTGACCGGGGCGACCGGGAACATCGGACGACCCCTCACGAAGGCACTCGCCGAGGCGGGCGAGCAGGTGGTGGCCGTGTCGCGGAACGCCGCCGAGGCGCCGGAGGGCGTGCGGCACGTCCGGGCCGACCTCTCCCTGCCGGACACCCTCCCGCTGGACGGCGCGAAGGCGTTGTTCCTGCTGCTGTCCGGAGACCTGCACGCCGTGGGAGCGAGTCCCGTCCGGCTCGTCGAACGGGCCGTCGCGCACGGGGTGGGCCGGGTGGTGCTGTTGTCGTCGCTGGGCGTGCGGACCAGGCCGTTCGGCACGACGCGGATCGAGCTGCGCGGGCTGGAGGACGTGCTGCGCGAGTCCGGTCTCGACTGGGCGGTCCTGCGGCCGGGTGGGTTCGCGTCCAACGCGCTGTGGTGGGCCGAGTCCGTGCGCGCCCAGCGCACCGTCGCGGCGCCGTTCGGGGACACCGGCCTGCCGATCATCGACCCGGCGGACATCGCCGAGGTCGCGGCCACCGCCCTGCTCAGCGACGACAACGGCGTCCTGGAGCTCACCGGGCCGGAGGTGATCACGCCGCGGCAGCAGGCGGAGGCGATCGCGGACGCGCTCGGCGAACCCGTGCGGTTCCACGAGCTCACCCGCGCCGAGGCCAAGGCGGGACTGGAACGGCTGATGCCGGGCGAGCTCGCCGACGACACGCTGGACATCCTGGGCGCGCCCACGCTGGACGAGGTGGCGGTGAGCCCGGACGTCGAGAAGGTCCTCGGCCGCGCCCCGCGCACGTTCGCCGACTGGGTCGCCCGGCACGTCGAGGCGTTCCGCTGACGAGAAAGGCCCCCGGTGGACACCGGGGGCCTTCGTCCGAAGCCGTGGATCAGCCCGCGATCATGCGGCCCGACGACTTGAGGTGCTCGCACGCCTGGGCGATGCGGGCGGCCATGGCCTGCTCGGCGGCCTTGAGGTAGCTGCGCGGGTCGTAGGTCTTCTTGTTGCCGACCTCGCCGTCGATCTTCAGCACACCGTCGTAGTTCGAGAACATGTGCGCCGCGATCGGACGGGTGAACGCGTACTGCGTGTCCGTGTCGATGTTCATCTTGATGACGCCGTACGACACGGCCTCGTGGATCTCCTCGAGCAGCGAGCCGGAGCCGCCGTGGAAGACCAGGTCGAACGGCTTGGAGCCGGCGGCGAGGCCGAGCTTCTCCGCCACGACGTCCTGGCCCTGCTTGAGGATCCCCGGGCGCAGCTTCACGTTGCCCGGCTTGTAGACGCCGTGCACGTTGCCGAAGGTCGCGGCCAGCAGGTAGCGGCCCTTCTCGCCGGTGCCGAGGGCCTCGACGGTCTTCAGGTAGTCCTCGGGCGTCGTGTAGAGCTTGTCGTTGATCTCGTTGTCGACGCCGTCCTCCTCGCCACCGACGACGCCGACCTCGATCTCGAGGACGAGCTTGGCCTTGGCGGAGAGGTCGAGCAGCTCGGACGCGATCTGGAGGTTCTCCTCCAGCGGCACCGCGGAGCCGTCCCACATGTGCGACTGGAAGAGCGGGTTGCCGCCCTTGTCCACCCGCTCCTGGCTGATGGCGATCAGCGGACGCACGTAGCCCTCGAGCTTGTCCTTCGGGCAGTGGTCGGTGTGCAGCGCGATGTTCACCGGGTACTTGGCGGCCACGACGTGCGCGAACTCGGCGAGCGCGACGGCGCCGGTCACCATGTCCTTGACCTTGGTGCCCGAGGCGAACTCGGCACCGCCGGTCGAGACCTGGATGATGCCGTCGCTCTCAGCCTCGGCGAAGCCGCGCAGAGCCGCGTTGAGCGTCTCCGACGACGTGACGTTGATGGCGGGGTAGGCGAACTCGTTCGCCTTGGCCCGGTCCAGCATCTCCGCGTAGACCTCGGGAGTTGCGATGGGCATCGGTGGTCCTCCTCAGGCGCCCTGAACGGGTGTCAGCCCGCATCCTACGAGGCGGTGTCAGGGGGCCACCGCAGTGGCCGTCCTCACAGAGTGATCGATCAAGTACCAGTTGACCAGCCGGTCTGCGCTACTCGCCAGTACGGGGACACTGGAGGACATGGCAACCGCTGAGTGGAACGGCAAGATCATCGCTTCGAGCGACGACACGGTCGTCGTCGAGGGCAACCACTACTTCCCGCTGGAGTCCGTCGACCCGGACGTCCTGAAGCCGACCGACCACACCTCGCACTGCCCGTGGAAGGGCGACGCGAACTACTACTCGCTGGTGGTCGACGGCGCCGAGAACACCAACGCGGCCTGGTACTACGCGGAGCCCAAGGAGGCAGCCGCGGAGATCAAGGGCCGCGTGGCGTTCTGGAAGGGCGTCGAGATCACCGCCTGAGCCCGAGGGCCGCGGCCAGTTCCGCGTAGTGGCCGTTCAGCGACTGGACGGCCACGTGGTCTGCGCCCGCCTCGACGTGGGCGTGCAGCTTGGCGGCCACCTGGTCCGGGCTGCCGTGCGCCACGAGGGCGTCGATCAGGCGGTCCGAGCCCTTCACGTCCTCCTCGGAGAACCCGTACCGGCGCCAGTTGTTCACGTAGTTGGTGAGGGTGAAGTAGAGCGCCAACTGCTCGCGGGCGATGGCCCGTGCGGCCTCGGGGTCCTCCTCGACGACGACGGTGACCTCGGGTGCGAGGAGCTTGTCGCCGAGCGCCCTGCGCGCCTCGGCGGTGTGCTCGACCGGCACCAGGTACGGGTGGGCGCCCGCGGTGCGGTCGGCGGCGAGTCGCAGCACCTTCGGGCCGAGCGCGGCGAGGACCAGCCTGTCGGCCGGCACGTCGAGGCGGTCGAGGTAGCCCACGAGCTTGTCGTAGGGCTTCTCGTAGGCCTGGTCGAGCTGGCGGTGGCCCACGCCGACGCCGAGCAGGAACCGGTCGCTCGCGAGCCGGTGGAACTCGGCGGAGACCTGCTCCGGCTCGGTCTGCCAGACGTTCGTGATGCCGGTGGCGATCGTGATCGAGCTCGTGGCGTCGAGCGCCTGCCCGACGAGGGCGATGTCGGGCGAGGCCCCGATCCAGAACGTGCCGTAGCCGAGCTCCTCCAGCCGCGCGATCTCACCGATCTTCGAAGCCCACTCGAAGTGCGAGCCCCAGACACCGAACGTTCCCAGCATGCGAACCCCGTTCGTCGTGGCGGACTACCTTGCGCAGTATGCCGATCTTGAGCACGACAGACCTGGACGTCTCACGCCTGTGCCTGGGCGGCAACGTGTTCGGCTGGACCGCCGACGAGGACCGGTCGTTCGCCGTGCTCGACGCCTACGCCGAGGCGGGCGGGAACTTCGTCGACACCGCCGACTCGTACTCGGCCTGGGCCGACGGCAACTCCGGCGGCGAGTCGGAGACGATCATCGGCCGGTGGCTGGCCGGGCGCGACCGCGACCAGGTCGTGGTCGCCACGAAGGTCGGCATGCTCGCCGGGTTCGACAACCAGAAGCGCGACACGGTTCTGCGCAGCGCCGAACGGTCGTTGAAGAGGCTCGGCGTCGACCACATCGACCTCTACTACAACCACCGCGACGACCCCGGCACACCGCTCGAGGAGACGCTGGCCGCCTACGACCGGCTCGTCCGCGAGGGCAAGGTCCGCTACGTCGCCGCGTCCAACTTCTCCGCCGAGCGGCTGGCGCAGGCCCTGGAGGTCCAGGAGCGCGAGGGCTTCGCGAAGTTCGTGGCGCTGCAGCCTGAGTACAACCTGGTCAGCCGCGCGAAGTTCGAGGGCGGCCTGCGGGACGTGGTGGCCGGGCACGGTCTCGCCACCGTGCCGTACTGGTCGCTCGCGAAGGGCTTCCTGACCGGCAAGTACCGGCCGGGCGTGGAGGTCGGCAGCGTCCGGGCGAAGGCCGCCTCCGTCCACCTCGACGAACACGGCCTGCAGGTGCTGGAGGTCCTCGACGACCTGGCCGAGACGCACGGGACCACGGTGGCCGCGGTCGCACTGGCGTGGCTCGCCCGGCAGCCGACGGTGGCCGCGCCGATCGCGTCCGCGCGGACGTCGGAGCAGCTCGACGACCTGCTGCCGATGCTGACCCTCGAACTCACCCAGGCCGAGGTGGACCGCCTGAGCGTAATTTAACTTGCCAGTAGCTTACTGGGAGTAGGTTGCGTTACCGTGACGGCATGGACGTCACGGGCAAGGTGGTACTGATCACCGGCGCGGCCAGGGGCATCGGCGCCGAGGTGGCGAGGCAGCTGGCCGCGCGGGGGGCTCGCCTCGCGCTCGTCGGGCTGGAGAAGGCCCAGCTCGAAGAGGTCGCGCGGGAGACCGGCGGCAAGGCGTGGGAAGTCGACGTCACGGACTGGGACGTGCTCGAACGCGTCATGAACGAGGTCGCCGGGCACTTCGGCGGCATCGACGTCGTGGTCGCGAACGCGGGCATCGCCGCCACGGGTTTCGTGCGGTCGATGGACCCGAAGGCGTTCGAGCGGGTCATCGAGGTCAACCTGCTCGGCGTGTGGCGCACGGTCCGCACGGCGCTGCCGCACCTGATCCGCAGCCGCGGCTACTGCCTGGTCGTGTCGTCGCTCGCCGCGATCGTCCACATCCCCGGCAACGCGGCCTACTCGGCGGCGAAGGCGGGCTGCGAGGCGTTCGCGGACAGCCTGCGCGCCGAGGTCCGGCACCTGGGCGTGGACGTCGGCACCGCGTACTTCTCGTGGATCTCCACGGACATGGTCAACAGCGCCGACGAGCACCCGGTCTTCGGCAAGCTGCGCCAGGGCATGCCGGGCCTCGCGGGCAAGAAGTACCCGGTCCGCAACGTCGGCAGGGCCGTGGTCAGGGGCATCGAGAAGCGGGCGAAGGCGGTCCACGTCCCCGGCTGGGTCGGCGCTCTGAAGTACTTCCGCGCGTTCACGCCGGTGGTCGTGGACCGCCAGGCGGTCGCGGAGGTGGCCGACGCCGACCGGCAGATGGCCCGGCAGGACACGTCGGGTCTGGTCGGGCCGGGCGGTCAGGCCGCTAGTCGGTGAGCCAGGAGCCCAGCAGCGCGTTCCACGGGCGGACGTCCCACTTCGTGACGACGTTCGCGGGCGAGTAGGGGTCTGCGGCAATGACCTCCTGCAAGGCGGTCTCGTCGGCAGCCTCGTAGATGATCAACGCGCCGGTGTCGTCCGCGTACGGGCCTGCGGCCAGGACCACGCCCTTCTCGGCGAGGGAGGCGATGTACTCGCGGTGTGCCGGGCGCACCGCGAGGCGCTTCTCGCTGTCGGTACCGAACACCAATTCGACTGCAAAGCGGGCCATGCCACCACCGTAGTGAAGCTGACCGGTACCGTCCTACCCCGTGGTTGGCGAAGAAACCCCGCGCACCGTGCAGGACACCCTGACCAACCTGCGAATCAAGGACGGCGTCGCAGGACCTCCCACAGGGCCGCTCACGCTCGAAGACCTCTACAAGCAGCACCGCATGCGCCTGATCAGGCTCGCGCTGCTGCTCGTGGACGAGCCCGCGACGGCCGAGGACGTGGTCCAGGAGGCCTTCACCGGCCTGCACCGCAACTGGAAGGGCCTGCGCGACGCCCAGGCGGCCGTCGGCTACCTCCGCACCGCCGTGGTCAACGGCTCGCGCAGCGTGCTGCGCCGGCGCAAGACCGCCCGCGACTACACCCCGCCGCACGTGGCGAACGCCCGTTCGGCCGAGTCGCTCGCGATGCTGACCGCCGAGCACCAGGCCGTGGTCAAGGCGTTGCAGCAGCTGCCGCCGCGCCAGCGCGAGGTGCTCGTGCTGCGGTACTACGGCGACCTGTCGGAGGCGGAGATCGCCGAGGCCACCGGCATCTCGAAGGGCACCGTGAAGTCGACGGCCTCACGGGCGCTCGACGCGCTGCAGAAGATCATGGCGGGCTAGCTCGGCCACACCGCTCGACGGGCGCGCACCGGGCCGGGCGACGCCTGCTCGACGCGCGCAACCGGTCGCGAACCCGTACCGTCTGAGCAGTAAGCAAACTTCACCGTTTCCCCAGCTGAGGCCGTTTCGTCCGTTGCGGGCGGTTCCAGCTCGTAGAAGCACGCGCCCAAATCGGTACTTGGTATAGACCAATAGGCCTCTCATGCCGCAGGATCAGTCCCCGTGGCACGCAGACACGTGGTCGCCGTCGACATCGGTGGCACCGAAACCAAGGCGGCGCTCGTCACCGGGACCTCGGAGGCGGTGGCGGCGCAGAAGCACGCCCGCCGCGCGACTCCCGGCGAGCTGGAGCCCCTCCTCGACGTCATCGCCGAGCTCGTCGCCGAGCTGAGCAACGCCTCCGAGCACGAGATCGACGCCGTGGGGGTCGTGGCGCCGGGCATCGTGGACGAGGCCAACGGCGTCGGCGTGTACACGACGAACCTGCCGTGGAGCCGGTTCCCGTTCAGCACAGTCCTCACCGAACGGCTGGGGGTCCCCGTCGCGTTCGGTCACGACGTGCGTGCCGCGGGTCTGGCCGAGTGCCGCATGGGGGCCGCGAAGGACCTGCGCAATGCGGTGATCATGCCCATCGGCACCGGGATCGCCGGCGCGCTGCTGCTGGACGGCAAGATCTTCAGCGGCGCGGGCTACGCGGGTGAGATCGGACATGTGGACGTCGGCCACGGCGTGCCTTGCGCCTGCGGCCAGATCGGCTGCGTGGAGACGGTGGCGTCCTCCGCGGCGATCGCCCGCCGGTACACCGCGCGCACCGGCGTCCCCGTCCACGGTGCCGCCGAGGTCGCCCGCAGGGTGAGGGACGGGGAGCAGGACGCCGTCGCCGTGTGGCACGAGGCCGTGGACGCGCTCGCCAGGGGCATCCTGGTACTGGCGACGCTGCTCGGACCGGAGGCCGTGGTGCTCGGCGGTGGGCTCGCGCTGGCGGGAGATCTGCTGGTGGAGCCGCTGAAGGAAAGGCTGGACGGCCTGATCGCCTTCCAGCGCCGACCGGAGCTGCGGCTCGCGGCGCTCGGCGACGAGGCGGGCTTCCTCGGCGCTGCGCTGCTGGCCATCGACACGCTGGAGGCGTGATGAGCACGTGGGGTGGACCAGTCGACGTGACCCTGACCGGTGGTCGGGTCGTCACGCCGGGAGGGGTGCTCGAGAACGGGTGGGTGAGCGTCCGCGACGGCAGGATCGCCGGGGTCGGTGAGGGCGCCGCGCCCGACGGTCCGACGACCGACGTCGCCGGCGGCACGGTCGTGCCGGGGTTCGTCGACATCCACTGCCACGGCGGTGGCGGCGACGCGTTCACCAGCGGCGACCCGGTGAAGATCCGCAAGGCGGCCACCGCCCACCGCAGGCACGGCACCACGACGTTGCTGGCCTCGCTGGTCTCGCGCCCGGTCCCGGAGCTGGCCGACCAGGTGTCCGCGCTGGCCGAGCTGGTGCAGGAGGGTGTCGTCGCGGGCATCCACCTGGAGGGCCCGTTCCTGTCCGCCGCCCGCTGCGGCGCGCACGACCCGGCCATCCTCTGCCCGCCGGAGCAGACGGCCGTGACGAAGCTGCTCGACGCGGGCAAGGGCACCGTCCGCATGATCACCGTCGCCCCCGAGCTCGAAGGCGCGGTGCGGGCCGTGCACCAGCTCGTCGACAACGGCGTCATCGCCGCCATCGGCCACACCGACGCCACCGAGGCCCAGGTCCGGCCGGCCGTCGACGCCGGCGCGTCCGTGGCGACGCACCTCTTCAACGGCATGCGCCCGCTGCACCACCGCGAGCCCGGCCCGATCGGCGCCCTGCTGGACGACGAACGCGTCACCGTCGAGCTGATCTGCGACCTCGTGCACCTGCACCCGACCGCCGTCCGCCTGGCCGCGCGCCACGCGGGCACGGAGCGCACGATCCTGATCACCGACGCCATCGCGGCCGCCGGTGTCGGCGACGGCGTGTACGACGTCGGCGGTCTTGAGGTGCGCGTCGTCGACGGGGTGCCGACGTTGGCGGGAGGCGCCGCGCTGGCCGGCAGCACCCTGACGATGGACGTGGCGTTCCGCAACGCCGTCAACTCCTGCGGCCTCACCCTCGTCGAAGCCGCGTACGCCACCGCGACCCGCGGCGCCGAGCTCCTCGGCCTCGACACCGGCAAGCTGCAGGCGGGCTGCGCGGCCGACCTCGTCGTGCTGGATGCAGAATTGAAGCCGAGGGACGTGATGGTCAGGGGCGAGTGGGTCAAGGACTAGGTGGATGGCGGACGATCCGGAGCGACTGGTGACCGACGCGCTGCGGGCGCAGGCGACCAGCACGAATGCCGGATTTGTCGCACCTGTCCAGATCGCTGAAGAGCGCCCCGCACCCATGTCCGCGTGGTGGGTGCTGGGCCTCGCCCTGCTGTTGGGCCTGGCAGCGGGCACGGTGGCGGCAGTGATCACGCTGAGCTGACCTGTACCGTTGTCGCCGTGACGATTGCATTGGGCCCTGACTGGCTGGACCCCACCGTGCTGCTGAACGGGCTCGGCCCGTACATGCTCATCGGTCTGTGCCTCATCATCTTCGCGGAGTGCGGGCTCCTCGTCGGTTTCTTCCTGCCCGGCGACTCGCTGCTGTTCACGGCGGGTCTCTTCGTCGCGGCGGGCACCATCGACACCCCGCTCTGGCTCGTCTGCGTGCTGCTGACGGTCTGCGCCTTCGTCGGCAACGTCGTCGGCTACTACATCGGCGCGAAGGCCGGTCCGGCGCTGTTCGCCAAGCCGGAGTCGAAGATCTTCAAGAAGGAGTACGTCGACAAGACGCAGGAGTTCTTCGACAAGTACGGCGCCCGCGCCATCGTCCTCGCCCGCTTCGTGCCGATCGTCCGCACGTTCATCACGGCCATGGCGGGCGTCGGCAAGATGGACCCGAAGAAGTACTTCACGTACTCCGCGATCGGCGGCGTCGCGTGGGCCGCGGGCCTGACGGTGCTCGGCTACTTCCTCGGCCAGGTGTCCTTCATCAAGGACAACCTCGAGATCACGCTGCTCGCCATCGTGTTCCTGTCGATCGTGCCGATCATCGTCGAGGTGATCAAGGCGCGGCGGGAGAAGAAGTCGCTCATCGAGGAAGAGGCCGACGACATCACCCAGGTCATGGAGGCGACGCTCCACGACGACTCGACGCAGGTCATCCCGCGCGTCGAACGCTGACCCGAGAGCCCGCCCGGAGCACGGGCGGGCTTTTCTCCTGTCAGATTCGAATACAGAGCTGTACTGTATTCGTATGGTCATCATCGCGGGGGCGGGCCCGACCGGCATGGCGCTGGCGTGCGGGCTCAGGCAGTGCGGAGTGGAAGTGCGCGTCGTGGACGCGGCCGGCGGACCAACCACCACGTCGAGGGCGATGGGTCTGCAACCCGGGGGAGCCGAGGTGCTGGCAAGACTCGGCGCCCTGGGAGACCTGGCGGAGAAGGCGGTGCGCCTGCGGTCGCTGCGCATCAACGGCGAGAAGGCGCTCGACATGACCGCCCTGCGCGAGGCCGGGCAGCTGGTCGTGTCGCAGGCCCGCGTCGAGGAACGCCTGCGCACCCGGCTGTCGGAACTGGGCGTCGAGGTCGAGTGGAGCACGCCGGTCGAGTCCGTCCCGGCCGACGACTGGCTGGTCGGCTGCGACGGTGCCCACTCGGCCGTGCGCAAGAGGGCGGGCATCCCGTTCGAGGGCTCGCAGGTCATGGAGAACTTCCTGCTGCGGGACGTCCACGCGGCCTGGGACCTGGACCGGGAGTCGATCCACGTCCACACCGACGGCCCGTCGATGACGACGATCTTCCCGCTCCCCGGCGGGCAGTGGCGGGTGATGTCACCGAACGGCGGCCGCTGGACGCCGGGCCCGGTGGACCACGTCGAGTGGGAGTCGACGTTCCGCATCCACCGCCGGCAGGCCGCGACCTACCGGCGGGGCAGGGTCTTCCTGGCGGGCGACGCGGCCCACATCCACAGCCCGGTGGGCGGCCAGGGCATGAACACCGGTCTCGGCGACGCGGAGAACCTGGCCTGGAAGCTGGCTCTGGTGGTCCGGAACCGGGCCTCGGAGCGCCTGCTCGACACCTACGAGGCGGAGCGGCGTCCGATCGGCGCGCGGGTCCTCGCCTCGACCACGCCGGCGACGAGGCTGGTGCTCGGCCCCGGCCTGCTGACGCGCACGATCCGCGACCGGCTGCTGTGGCCGCTGCTCGCCACCGGGCCCGTCCAGCGCCGGCTGGTCAGGTTCACCTCGCAGCTCGACGTGGCCTACAGCGGGCCGCTCGCCACGGGGAGGCGCGGCGGCGAGCGCGTCCCGGCGTTCGCGCGCGTCGGCAGGTGGGTGCTGGCGGGGCCGCCGGCGTGCCTGGAGGTGGCACGGGAGCGGCTGGGGGACGTCGTGCACCATGAACGCGCCGGCGACACGCTGCTGGTGCGTCCGGACGCGCGCCTGGCGTGGCGCGGCCCGTCTTCCCCCGAGAGGCTTTCCGCGTGGCTGAACGAAGTGCTGGGCGTCCCCGCGACCCCGAGGCGGACACCGCGATCCTGACCGCGGCCTTCGAGCTGTTCCTGGAACGCGGTCTCGACGGCACCTCGATCGAGCAGGTCGCCAAGCGCGCGGGCGTGACGCGGGCGACGGTCTACCGCCGGTTCGCCACCAAGGAGGACCTGCTGTTCAGCGTGATCGAACTGCCGCGCACCGTCGCGGCGCTCGATCCGGGACGCATGGCGGTCGCGCCGCCCGAGGAGACGCTCAAGGGGTGGGCGGCACTGCTGTCGAACGGGCAGTCCGTGCAGCTGCTGCGCCGCATCGTCGGTGCCTCGGCGGACAACTTCGAGCTGATGCGGCGCTACTGGGAGCTGTTCATCGCGCCGCGGCGAGCGGTGCTCAAGGACGTGGTGCGTTCCGGTTTCCCGCCCGGCACGGACCTCGACGTCGTCGTGGACATGGCCGCGGGCGCGCTCTTCTACCGCGCGCTGACCCGTCCGGAGCACAACACCCCGGAAGAGCTGGAGGCCTACCTCCACAAGGTGTTGCTCCAGCTCGGATACCACCTCTAGGCCTCCAGCGGCGGACTTGAGCCTCCCGCAACGTCAGGGTGTTGGTTGAACGGCATGACTGACACCACTCGACGTGAGGTGCTGGGATGGCTGGCCGGACTCGGTGTGGCGGCGGGCGCGGGCCTGCTCGCACCGGGCCGGGCGGACGCCTCCGCCTGCGTCACCGCGCTGCGCGGCGTCACGCTCGTCGACTCGTCCGGGGTCCGCCCCGGCACCACGATCGTCCTGGCGGGCGACGAGGTCCTCGCCGTCGGCTCGCACGACCTGCCGCTGCCCCGCGGCTGCGCGGTGCTGGACCTCGCGGGCAGGTACGTGATCCCCGGTCTGTGGGACATGCACGTGCACGGCGCGTTCCTGGACCGCATCACGTTGCCGCTGTGCCTGGTCAACGGCGTGACGGGCATCCGGGAGATGTGGGGCTTCCCGCCGATCTACGAGCTGCGCGGGCGGATCGAGCGCGGCGAGGTGTTCGGCCCCCGCCTGGTCGTCGGCAGCTCGATCATCGACGGCCCGCACTCGACGCTGCCCGGCGCCCTGGTCGTCGGCACCCCGGACGAGGGCCGCCAGGCCGTGCGCGACGCCAAGGCGCAGGGCGCGGACTTCGTGAAGGTCTACTCGTACCTCGACCGCCCCACGCTCGCGGCCATCGCCGACGAGTGCGCGCGGCAGGCCATCACGTTCGCGGGCCACTGCTCAAACCACGTGGCGCTGGGCGACGCGAGCGACCTGGGTCAGCGCACCTTCGAGCACGTGTACGGCCTCCCGCTCGCCACCAGCACACGGGAAACCCGGCTGCGCCAGGCGATCGCGGACCTGCCCCTCGACCCGGCGAACTCCTTCGCGTGGTTCAAGCAGGTGCTGGAGCTCGAACGCCAGGCAACCCTCTCGCACAGCGGGAGCAAGGCGGCGCGACTGGCGAACCGCCTGCGGCGCAACGGTTCCGCGCTGTGCCCGACGCTGGTCGCCATGCGGGTGTACTCCAGCCCCGCGGACGCGTTCGCCGACGATCCGCGGATGAAGTACATGCCGGCCTTCTACCGCGACTACTGGCGCGACGGCTTGGAGAACTGGGCGCCGGTGACCCCGCGGGAGGTCCGGGACCAGGCCGAGTTCTTCCGGCGCCGCCAGGACCAGGTCGCCGAGATGCACGCCCACGGCGTCGAGGTCCTGGTCGGCACGGACGCCGGCAACCCGTACTCGTTCTCCGGCTTCTCGGTGCACGACGAGCTGCACCTGCTGGTGGAGGCCGGACTCTCACCAGGGGACGCGTTGAAGTCCGGCACCCGCAACGCCGCCGTGAAGCCCGGCGCGCCCGCGAACCTCGTCGTGCTCGACGGCAACCCGTTGGCCGACATCCGCAACACGCGGCGGATCCACACCGTGCTCACGCGCGGGCGGGTGCTCGGGCCGGCGGAGAGGCAGCGGATGCTCCACGAGGTGGAGAAGGCGGCGCAGGAACCGATGCCGCCGACTGTCACCACCACCTGTTGCCAGGCCGTGTCCCGTAGGTCTCGTCCGCGGTAGTCGCGGCCGAGGGCCCCGGTGGCGGCACCGTCGCAAGGCCCGAATACGCCCGGTATGAGGGCCTCGCGACGGCACCGCCACCGGGTCTCTCGCCCGTGACTCCCATCGAACGGACCCACGGGACACGGCCTAGAACGAGAACATCGAGCCCGGGTTGAACAGGTTCTCCGGGTCCAGCGCCCGTTTGACCTCGCGGTGGACCCGGAGCCCGACCGGTCCGATCTCCCGCGCCAGCCACTCGCGCTTGACCTTGCCGACGCCGTGCTCGCCGGTGATGGTGCCGCCGAGCGCGAGGCCGAGCGCGAGGATGCCGTCGAACGCCTTCCGGGCCCGTGCGAACTGGTCGGCGTCGGCGGGGTCGTAGACGATCGTCGGGTGCATGTTGCCGTCGCCCGCGTGACCGACGACGGCGATCTTCAGCCCGACCTCCTCCGAGATGTCCTCGCAGCCCTGGATGAGCTCGGCGATGCGGGTGCGGGGCACGCACACGTCGTCGGTCAGCCACGAGCCGTAGATCTCCAGCGCGGTCAGCACGGCCCGGCGCGCGGTCAGCAGGTCGCGGCCCTCGTTGACGTCGTGGGTGGCGTAGACGAGGTCGGCCTCGTCGCAGATGGCCTCGATCTGCTGCAGCTCGTGCCGGGCCTGCTCGCCGCCCGCGTCGGACTGGCAGATCAGCAGCGCCGCGCAGCCGGGTCCGGCGCCGATCTCGGTCTTCAGGTACTGCTCGACGGCCTCGATCGAGGTGCGGTCCATGATCTCCATCAACGACGGCACCAGGCCCTCGCGGACGATGCGGCTCACGGCGGCCCCCGCGGTGGCGGTGCTGCCGAACGCGGCCACCAGCGTGGCCGGGGCCTGCGGGAGGGGTCGCAGCGCCAGGGTGGCCCGCGTGATCACGCCGAGGGTGCCCTCGGAGCCGATGAAGAGCTTCGTGAGGTCGTAGCCCGCGACGCCCTTGACCGTGCGGCGGCCGGTCCGCAGCACCTCGCCGTCGGCCAGCACCACCTCGAGGCCCAGCACCGAGTCGGTGGTCACGCCGTACTTCACGCAGCACAGGCCGCCCGCGTTGGTGGAGAGGTTGCCGCCGATCGTGCACCAGTCGTAGCTGCTCGGGTCCGGTGGGTAGAACAGGCCGTTCTTCTCGACGGCGCCGCGCAGGTCGAGGTTGACGACGCCGGGTTCGACCACGGCGAGGCGGTTGTCGGCGTCGATCTCGACGATCGCGTTCATCTTGGTCGTGACCAGCACGACGCAGCCCTCGATCGCGTTCGCGGCGCCCGAGAGGCCGCTGCCGGCGCCGCGCGGGACGATCGGGACGCGGTGGCGCGCACACGCCCGCACCACGGCCTGGACCTGCTCGGTGCTCACCGGGAACACCACGGCCAACGGACTGCCGTGCGGCGCCAACGGCATCATGTCGCGCCGGTAGCTCGCGGTGACGTCGGCATCGGTCAGGACGCCCTGGTCACCCACTGCGGTGCGGAGTTCGGCGAGCAACGTCTCCATGCGCTCCACGCTAGTGCGCACGGCACCGGAGCGGCTGGTTCACTCGAAGTGGCCCACCAGGAAGAGGTTCACGCGGTGACTCAGCGTGCTCAATCCAGATTTCGCCCACGCGTCGACGCGATGTCGCCCTGCCGCCGGCACGGCACGACGTAGGCTGGCTCACCGTGGCGCATGCTTTCGCCTCGTTGGAGACCGCGGGTCCGGTGGCCGTGTGGGTCATCGTGCTCGGCTTCATCTTCGTCGAGTGCGCATTCATCTTCGGGCTGTTCCTGCCCGGTGACTCGCTGCTGTTCGCCGCCGGTGTCGTGCTGGCCACGCACAACAGCGAGCTGTCGGCCTGGGCGCTGTCCTTGGTGGCACTCGTCGTGGCCGTCGTCGGCAACCAGGTCGGGTACTACATCGGCCGCGGTACCGGCACGCGCGTGCTCGCGCGCAAGGGCGGCAAGGTGCTGAACCGGCAGAACCTGCAACGAGCGGGCGAGTTCCTCGACCGCCGCGGGTTCTGGGCCGTCGTGCTGGCCCGCTGGATCCCGTGGATCCGCACGCTGGCACCGATGATCGCCGGTGCCGCGCGCATGGACGTCCGCCGGTTCACCCTGGCCACGACCATCGGCGCGATCGCCTGGGTGCCGACGCTCGTGCTCGCCGGCTACTACGGCGCGGGCGTGTTGCAGAAGCTGCCGTGGCTCGAGACGGCGGCGATCGTCGTCAGCGTCGGGTTCTTCCTCGGCGGCACCGGCTGGGGCATCTGGCGCTACCGCCAGGAGATGCGCAAGCCGATCGACGAGGCCGGCGAGGACCTGGAGCACATCAGCCACCCGCACGCGGGCTGAGTTCAGAGCACCTCGGTGATCAGCAGGTCCGCCGCGCCCTTGGACGAGTTCACCATCAGCGCGTTGACGTGGTCCGTGCCGTGCAGCACGCGCTCCTCCGCCTCCGACAGGGTGCGCCCGTACCGGAGGTGGCGTTCGATCAGCCGCTGCACGCGCACGTCCTCGTCGATGAACAGGAACCACGCCTCGTCGAGGATGATCCGCACGCGCTTCCACTTGTCGTAGTTGAGCAGCAGGTAGTTGCCCTCGGTGACGACGAGCGGGACGTCCGGGTGCACCGGCACGGCGCACGCGATCGGTTCCTCGATCTCGCGGCGGAACTGCGGCGCGTAGATCATGTCCGGCCCGCACGCCTTGATCCGGCCGAGCAGGTCGACGTAGCCGGGGATGTCGAACGTGTCGGGCGCGCCCTTGCGCTCGACCAGCCGCAGCCGTTCCAGCTCGCTCTGCGCGAGGTGGAAGCCGTCCATCTCGACGAGCACCGCCTGGCCGTCGAGCGCCTCGACGAGCCGTCGCGCGAGTGTCGACTTGCCCGAACCGGGTGCCCCGCCGATGCCGAGGATCTTCCGCTCTCCCTGGTCCGTGAGCACCCGAGCCCGCTCTAGCAGCTCGTCGAACCTGACCTGCTGTCCTGCCACCGCGCCAGCTCCTCAACCCAGTCCCCGACCGCACCGACGCGAACGGCGGCCGCCTCCGACGCGAAGCCGATGGCTGCCACCGGGTCCGCCCCTGACGCGAGCGCGTAGGCGTACGCGCCGTGCCAGACGTCGCCGGCACCGTTCGTGTCCTTCACCTCCGCCGCGGGCACGGGCACCTCGCCGGTCGAGCCGTTCCGAGACCAGGTCACCGGCTTCGCACCCTGCGTGCGAATGACCAGCGGCACCCCGCGGGAGTGCACCTCGGCCTCGGACCGCTCGAACCCCGACGAACAGGCGACGACGTCCACCAGCGGCAACAGGTGATCGAGGACAGGTTTCCAGCTCCCGGCGTCGAGCACCACAGGCAATCCGAGAGCTTTCGCCCGCCGGGCGGCGGGAAGCACCAGGCCGTCGTGGTGCCCGTCCAAGAGGACCACGTCCACGGCGGCCATCAATTCGGTCAAATCAGGCGCCTCGACGGGCACCGACGCGTTGCGGGAAACGACCGTGCGCTCCCCATCAGCGTCTCTGACGACGACCATGCTCACGGGCGTCGTACCGGGCACGGCGGTCACGTGGACCGGGTCCAAGGAAGCCCTCACGAATTCACCCAGTGCGTCGCCACCCAACGCGGTGAGCAACGAGGCCCTCCCGCCCAGCGCGGCGACGGCGCGGGCGGCGTTGGCCGCGGGACCGCCCGGCGACAGCACCGCGCCGAGCGAGCGGACCTTCTGCCCGGGCTCCGGGAAGGCGTCCACCCGTTGGGTCACGTCGAGAGTTGTGAGCCCGACACACAGCACGGCTGCCATCAGGGCTTCCTCCAAACGGGTAAGGTCCGAGCCATGGTCACCATGCGGGATGTCGCGGCTCTCGCGGGGGTCTCCATCACCACGGTGTCACACGTGATCAACGAGACGAGACCGGTCGCCGGGGACACGCGCGAGCGCGTCCAGAAGGCGATCGACGAGACCGGGTACACGGGCGACGCCATCGCGCGATCGCTGGTCATGGGCGGCACGAAGTCGCTCGGGCTGGCCGTGTCGCTGGTCTCCCACCCGTACTTCGCCGAGCTGATCGCCGCCATCGAGTCGGAGGCGACCCGCTGCGGCTACTCGCTCGTGCTGATCGACACGAGGGACACCCCCGAGTCGGAGCAGGCCGCGGTGAGGATGCTGCGCTCGCGCAGAGTCGACGGGTTGCTGCTGACGCCGTCGGCCGGCGCCGGCAGCCTGGTGCTGCCCGAGCTCAAGCGGCTCGGGATCCCGACGGTGCTGGTGGACCGGCTGACCGTGGCGAAGGACATCGACCAGGTCGGCCCGGAGAACGTGCAGGCCACGTCAGGGCTGGTCAAGCACCTCGCCGAGCTGGGCCACCGCCGGATCGGCATCGTCTGCGGCAAGGCGGGCGTGGCGACGACCGAGGAGCGCATCCTCGGCTACCGCCTCGGCCTCGGCCGTGCCGGGCTGAAGTGGGACGAGGCCCTGGTCTCGCAGAGCGGCTGGCTCGCGCCGCTGCTCGACCAGGAGGACCCGGCGACGGCCGTCGTCGCGGCGGACCACCTCGTCACGGTCGGCATGCTGCACGAGGCCCGCGCCCGCGGCCTGAAGCTCGGCACCGACCTGGCCGTCGTCGCCTACGACGAGGTCGAGTGGGCGACGTTGATCGAGCCGCCGCTCACGACGCTGGCCCAGCCGGTCGAGGAGATCGGGCGGACCGCCGTGAAGCTGCTCCTGTCCCGGATCGCCGACCCGGAGAGGGCACCGGAGACCATCCGGCTCCCGCCCTCGCTCATGCACAGGCAGTCCTGCGGGTGCTGATCCCGGGATTCGTCCCGGTGTTTGCGGAGTGCAGGCTGCGGGCCGTCGCGTGGGGCGGTGACGGACCGGGGCCCGGCAGCACGCCGACGCGATGGGCACGAAGATCTCGCTGGAGCAACCACCGCACACGCTGACGGACGCGCCATCAGGCCGTGGCGACGTCCAGGCCGCTCCGTTCGAGCAGGGCGGCCGCCTCCAGGCACATCCAGGCGCCCAGCTGGACGGACAGGTCGCGGCCCTCCTCCTCCCGCGCCTGCTCGGTCCACTCGGGACCGAAGAGCGGCCCGCTGATGGCCACCGTGCGGTTGAGCCACGCGGCCTCCGCCGACCGGACCACGAGTTCCCTGGCCAGGTCCGCGGTCTCGTGCCGGTCGGGGTCGAGATCGGGGATCGCCAGCGCGGCCTGGGCGAGGTAGCGGGTGAGGATGCCCCCGAACAGGCCGCCGTCCCCGCCGCCCTGGCCCTTGATGACGCCGTTGGTGGCCAGGTCGTCGTGCACGGCGGTGATCGTGCGGGCGGCCTTGTCGAGCCACTTGCCCGTCTGGCCGTGCTTGGCCAGCTCGACGCACGCGCCGATGAGCACCCCTTGGCAGTACGTGTAGATGTTCTTCTCGTACTCGCGGATCTCGCCGTTGGGGTGCACGTGCAGGCCGTCCCACGCGAGGCCGCTGCCGGGGTCGACCAGGTGCTCCTCCACCCAGTCCACGATGGACCGCGCGCGGGAGAGGTCGGCGCGTTCGTTCTGGCGGGCCAGGAAGATCGCGGCGGGACCGTTGGCCGGGACGTTCTTGAAGTCGTCGTCGCGCTTCCACCAGATGCCGCCGCCGGCGTGGTCGGTCCAGCCGTCGCGCAGGCGTTCGGCGATCGCGTTCACCGCCTTGGGCTTCGCGATGCCGACGTCGCGCTGGACGCGTTGCAGCGCGAGGCCGAGCCACGCCACGTCGTCGTAGAAGTCGTTGGTCCAGCCCAGGACGTTGCGCACCCGGATGCCGCGGACGAGCCTGCCGATGGCCCTCCTGCGCAGCTCGCTCGGCGAGCGCAGGTACCCGTCGACCATGCAGTCGAGCAGGTGGGCCTGCCACCAGTAGTTGAAGCTCGTGTGGATCTTGTCCTTGAAGAGCGGGGGCCACGCGCCCGCCCCGAGGAGCGTGCCCGGCACACCCCAGACACGCCGCAGGTGCCTGGAGTACACCGCGCGCTCCGCGACGCCCGCACGCGCCGCCAGCAGTTTCGCGATCACCACTTGGCCATCGTGCGTGCTTGATCGCTCAAGAAGCTCGGTGAACCGCCCAGTGGTACAGGCCCATGGCCACAGAAGTTGTCAGGTTGTAACTGCTGACCTTCGCGCGCATCGGCAGCCGGACGGTCCGGGAGGCCTTCGCCCTGACCTCGTCGGAGATGCCGTGGCGCTCCGAGCCGAACGCCAGCACGGCGTCGTCCGGGATGGGGCCTTCCAGCAGGTCACCGTCGGCGTCGAAGGCGATGAGCTCGCCCTCGAAGTCGAGGCTCGTGACCTTGGCGACCGGCAACGCGAAGTGCAGGCCGGCGGAGCCGCGCAGGACGTTCGGGTGCCACGGGTCGACGTCGCCGGTGGACAGCACGCCTCCGGCGTCGAGGCCCGCCGCCACCCGGATCGCGGCGCCGAAGTTGCCGAGGTTGCGCGGGTTGTCGAGCAGGACGACCGGGGCGTGCCGGTCGAACGGCAGCTCCGGCCGTTCGGCGAACCCGGCCACGCCCGTCGGGTGCGTGCGGCCGACGCGCAGCTTGAAGTGGTTCTGGTCGACCTCGGTGGCGGCGGCGAACCGCTCGCGCAGGTCGGGAGCGTGCGTCTCGGCGAGGCTGACCGCGGCGGCGAGGTCCGTCGTGATCAACGGGTGCACGTCGGCGCCGAAGCGCAACGCGTGCTTAACAGCGTGAAAGCCTTCGAGCAGCACGGTTGCCAGCATAGAAGCCGATCCACGAGACGATCACGATCGTCCCGAGCACCAGCTGGACCAGCGTCGACGCGCTCTGCGGGTACCAGACGCCGTCGATGTAGTGGTCGATGAAGCCGGTCTCGAGCACCGGCATCCCCGCCATCGCCCGGAGGTCGTTCTCCCACACCGTGAGGGGACACACGGTCGGCGTGACGACGCTGAGGACCGCCCACGCGCCCAGCGCCAGGTGCGGGTAGATCACCCACCGCCACCGCCAGGCCAGAAAACCCCCCGCGAGCAGGAACGCCAGCACCGTGAAGTGCAGCACCACGACCGCTTCCGCCAAGAACCCGGCCATTCTCACCACCCCGCCCTCCAGACTAGGACGGGGTGGCTCGAAGCGCTCTCGGCAAAACCTCAGGCGAGCCCGAGGTCGTCCAGGTCGAGCAGGTAGCGGTACTGCAGCCCCTCGGCCTCGATGGCCTCCTTGGCGCCCGTGCCGCGGTCGACGACCGTGGCCACGCCGATGACCTCGGCCCCGTGCTCGCGCAGCGCCGTGACGGCCGTGAGCACCGAACCGCCCGTGGTGGAGGTGTCCTCGACGGCGAGCACACGCTGGCCGCGCACGTCGATGCCCTCGATCTGCCGCTGCATGCCGTGGGCCTTGCTCGCCTTGCGCACGACGAACGCGTCGAGCACGTCACCGTCGTTCGCGGCGGAGTGCATCATCGCGTAGGCCACGGGGTCCGCACCGAGCGTCAGGCCGCCGACGGCGACGAAGTCCCAGTCGGACGTGAGCTGGCGCAGCAGCTTGCCGATCAACGGGGCCGCCGCGTGGTGCAGCGTCGCGCGGCGCAGGTCGACGTAGTAGTCGGCTTCCTTGCCGCTGGAGAGGGTCACCTTGCCGTGCACCACGGCCAATTCGCTCACCAGGCGAGCGAGTTCCGACTTAGCGTTCGCGTCCAAGACCACTTCAGTTCGCACGGGTCGTCAGCTTCGCACATACGCGCGCCCGTTGCCTCGTACGCTGCGTCACCGCGCACGGGCGACCGGCCGGGTCAGGTGCGTCCGCGCCCACCCGCGAACCGCGACGCCATCTTGCGCACGACCGCCCTCGGGATCAGCTTCGTCGCCGTCACGATGGCCTTGTACTGCGCGCCGGGGATCGACAGCGGCTTGCCGCGGCGCAGGTCGCGCAGCGCCTCGTGCACGAGCTTGTCCACGTCGACGTAGAGCCAGCCCGGCGTCTTCGACATGTCGATCGCGGCGCGCTTGTGGAACTCCGTGCGCACGAAGCCGGGGCACAACGCCATGACCCGCACGCCGGTGCCCTCGGTCGCGAGGTTCATGCCCTCGGAGAACATCGTCACCCACGCCTTGTCGGCGCTGTAGCTCGTGCCGCGGCCGGGCAGGAAGCCGGCGACGCTCGCCACGTTGATCACGTCGCCCCTGCCGCGGGCGATCATGGCGGGGATGGCGGCCCTGGACAGGCGCAGGACCGTCGCGACGTTGACGTCGAGCTGGGCCTGCAGGTTCTCGACGTCGGCGGCGAAGAACTCGCCGGAGTTGGCGAAGCCCGCGTTGTTGACCAGCAGGTCGACGGCCGACTCCGCGAGCCGCTGCTCGACCTTGAGGCGGTCTCCGTGGTCGCTGAGGTCGGCCGGCAGGACGTCCACCTGGACGCCGTGGCGGTCGTGCAGCTGCTTCGCGACTTCTTCGAGTGCGGACGCGGTGCGCGCGACCAGCACGAGGTCGTACCCCTCCGCCGCGAGCCTGCGGGCGAAGGCGGCCCCGATCCCGACGGTCGATCCGGTCACCAGTGCGGTAGGCATGCCACCGCACGGTAGTCGGAAAATCGCCGGGGTCGAAGGCCGCCGATGATCACGTTCCGCGCTTCGCCGGGCGGCGGAGCACGACGAGGCGCAGCGCGAGGCCGGACACGACCAGCGCCACGCCACCGAACAGCAACCACCCGACCGACGCACCGGTGTTGGCCAGCGTCACGACGGACGCCGTCCCCGCGACGGCTGCGGGCGGAACAACCTTTCCTCCGTACATCGTGGATCCCTTCCTGGGGTTCGGGGACACGACGCCTTGCTCACGGGTTATCCGAATCACCGGCGGATGTTTTACACGGAGTGCGATGTGATGTAGCTCACATCAAGGCTGAATACGCTGATCAAGAACGTGCGGATGACAGCGCAGGCTGTGGATGATTACTCAAAGTCACATCAAGCGGATCGCGTGAAACCGAAAAACGCCGTTGCCGAGCAGTTCGGCAACGGCGTCCGGAGATGGTCGTCAGGGCTGCTTGCGGCCGAACGACGGGCGGTAGACCTCGCCGCCCTCGTCCTCCTCGACCAGCTCCTCGCGCTCGGAGGGGTCCGGGTCGAACGGGTCGATGACGTCCGCGAGCTCACCGATGTCGCGCAGCAGCCGCTCCAGGCGCGCGGGTGAGGAGTTCGGCGGCGCGGCGGCCAGCACCCAGTCGTTCTCCATCCAGACGACCGTGACGTCGCCGCCGATCTCCTCGGCGGCGTCGATCAGGTCCGGAGTGATGATCTTCCGGGCGGCCGGGACGTCCGTGACGAACGCGTACCGCGAGCCGACCGGTCCGAGCAGGTCGGGCATCGGCATCTTGTCGTTGTCGCGCTGGAACGGCACGGTCGACAGCCACAGTTCGATCACCACCGGCAGCGCTCTGCGGCAGCGCACGCCGACCAGCACCGAGTTGACCTTGCCGGCCGTCTCGTGGTCGAGGACGTAGACCTGGCGGCGGCCGTCCGCGGTGAACGTGGAGCCCGCGACCACGTCCCGGGCGAGCCCGGTGCCGTAGTACGCGATGGCCCCCGCCTCCCAGCGGGTCGGCAGCACGTGGTCTGTCTCCTCGAACTGCCAGCCGCGCAGGGCAGCCCAACGGCGCCGTTCACGATTACGCGCGGTTCGTTGCGCCCGGTCGGTCGCGAGCAGGGCGAACCCCGCCACGGCCGCCACCGCGGCGACGGTGAACCAGACCCACGCCGGTATGCCCACAGCTGAAGCGTAGTGGGTCGGACGCGAGGAACGAAGATCACTTCCGCGCGTCGTGCCGCCGAGTGCCTATTCGGCGTGGTCGCGGGCCCGCAACCGGTCCATCGCCGCCTGGCTCCGCTCGTCCGCGGCGCGGTGGACCACCAGCGGGTGGTCCGGGTCCCGCACCGGCTCGCGGGCGACCACGTCCGGGCGGTGACGGCGGGCGACCTGAAGATCGGGAGCCGCTGAACACGCGTGAGGGGGACCCTCCCGGATCCCCCTCACGCGTTCGCACGTCAGGCGCTGCGGCCCACGATCAGGCCGGAGTTGTCGTCCAGCACGTCGACCCGCACCGCGTCGCCGTCGCGCACCTCGCCGGCCAGCAGCTCCTTGGCGAGCTGGTCGCCGATCGCCGACTGCACGAGGCGCCGCAGCGGCCGGGCGCCGTAGATCGGGTCGAAGCCGTTCAGCGCGAGCCAGTCGCGCGCCGCCGGCGTGACGTCGAGCGCCAGGCGACGGGCCGCGAGCCGGTCAGCCAGGCGAGCGACCTGGATGTCCACGATGGACGTCAGCTCCTCGGTGGCGAGCGCGTGGAACACCACGACGTCGTCGAGCCGGTTCAGGAACTCCGGCTTGAAGTGCCGCTGCACGACGGCCATGACCGCGTCCTTGCGCTCCACGTCGGTCAGCGACGGGTTCACGATCGTCTGCGAGCCCAGGTTCGACGTCAGCACCAGGATCGTGTTGCGGAAGTCGACCGTGCGGCCCTGCCCGTCCGTGAGGCGGCCGTCGTCGAGGACCTGCAGCAGCACGTCGAACACGTCCGGGTGCGCCTTCTCGACCTCGTCCAGCAGCACGACCGAGTACGGGCGGCGGCGCACCGACTCGGTCAGCTGGCCGCCCTGGTCGTAGCCGACGTAGCCGGGAGGCGCTCCGACCAGGCGGGCCACCGAGTGCTTCTCGGAGTACTCGCTCATGTCGATGCGGATCATCGCCCGCTCGTCGTCGAACAGGAACGACGCCAGCGCCTTCGCGAGCTCCGTCTTGCCGACGCCGGTCGGGCCGAGGAACAGGAACGAGCCCGTGGGGCGGTCCGGGTCCGCGACGCCGGCACGCGTCCTGCGCACCGCGTCGGACACGACCCGCACGGCCTCGGCCTGGCCCACGACCCGGCGGCCGAGCTCGTCCTCCATGCGCAGCAGCTTGGCGGTCTCGCCCTCCAGCAGCCGTCCGGCCGGGATGCCGGTCCACGCCGACACCACGTCCGCGACGTCGTCCGGGCCGACCTCCTCCTTGAGCATGGCCGCCTCCTGGGTGGACTCGGCGGCGACGCCGAGCTCCTTCTCCAGCTGCGGGATCCGGCCGTAGCGCAGCTCGGCGGCACGGCCGAGGTCGCCGTCGCGCTCGGCTCGTTCCGACTCGCCGCGCAGCGACTCCAGCTGCTCCTTCAGGGCGCGGACCTTGTCGATCGACCCCTTCTCGTTCTGCCACCTCGCCGTCAGCGCGGCCAGTTCCTCGTGCTTCTCCGCGAGCTCGGCGCGCAGGGCCGACAGCCGTTCCAGCGACGCCGCGTCCGACTCCTTGGCGAGCGCCATCTCCTCGATCTCCAGGCGGCGCACGGCGCGTTCGACGGTGTCGATCTCGACGGGCCGGGAGTCGATCTCCATGCGCAGCCGGGACGCGGCCTCGTCGACGAGGTCGATGGCCTTGTCCGGCAGGAAGCGCGCGGTGATGTAGCGGTCGGACAGCGTGGCGGCGGCGACGAGGGCGGCGTCGGTGATGCGCACGCCGTGGTGCACCTCGTAGCGCTCCTTGAGCCCGCGCAGGATGCCGACCGTGTCCTCGACGGACGGCTCGCCGACCAGCACCTGCTGGAAGCGGCGCTCCAGGGCGGCGTCCTTCTCGATGTGCTCGCGGTACTCGTCCAGGGTCGTGGCACCGACCATGCGCAGCTCGCCGCGGGCCAGCATCGGCTTGATCATGTTGCCGGCGTCCATGGCGGACTCACCGGTCGCGCCCGCGCCGACGATCGTGTGCAGCTCGTCGATGAACGTGATGACCTGCCCGGCCGAGTCGGTGATCTCCTTGAGCACGGCCTTGAGCCGCTCCTCGAACTCACCGCGGTACTTGGCACCCGCGACCATCGAGCCGAGGTCCAGGGACACGACCTTCTTGCCGCGCAGCGACTCGGGCACGTCCCCGGCCACGACGCGCTGCGCCAGGCCCTCGACGATGGCCGTCTTGCCGACACCGGGCTCGCCGATCAGCACAGGGTTGTTCTTCGTGCGCCGCGACAGCACCTGCACGACCCGCCGGATCTCGGAGTCACGGCCGATCACGGGGTCGAGCTCGCCCTTGCGCGCACGTTCGGTCAGGTCGACGCCGTACTTCTCCAGCGCCTTGTAGGTGCCCTCGGGATCGGCCGAGGTCACCCGCGCCGAGCCGCGCACCTTCGCGAAGGCCTCGGTCAGCGCGTCGGGCGTGGCACCGTTGCGCCGCAGCAGGTCGGCCACCTGGCCACCGTGCTGCGCGAGCCCCACGAGCAGGTGCTCGGTGGAGACGTACTCGTCGCCCATCCCGGTCGCGAGCTCCTGCGCCTTGTTCAGCACCCGCACGGCGTCGCGCGACAGCTGCGGGGCGGAGACGGTCGAGCCGGAAGCGCTCGGCAACGAGCGCGAGAGCTGCTCCAGCTCCTTGCGCACCTGGGCCGGGTCGGCGCCCACCGCCTCGAGCAACGGCGCGGTCAACCCGTCCGTCTGCGCCAGCAGGGCACTGAGCAGGTGCACGGAACCCACGTCCGGGTTCCCGTTCAGCGTCGCGGCCTGCACCGCCGCGGACACGGCCTGCTGCGTCTTGGTCGTCGGGTTGAAAGCGTCCATTCCTCCACCTCGTGGTCAGCGTCAAGCATGGACCATCATCCCGCACAACGTCAGAAAAGTTGAGTGTGTTCCGCTCAACCCTGAACACGGCGCGGATCACACGCCCGCCCGGAAAACCAGGCGGCCGGCGGCGCGGGTTCGGCGAAGATCAGCGCCATGACCTCAATCATCCACAACATCACGGTCGACGCGCGCGACTCGTACGAGATCGCCTCGTGGTGGGGCCAGGTCCTGGGCCTGCCGCTCGACCCGGAGGACAACCCCGGCGACCCGGAGTGCCTGATCCACCTGCCGAGCGGCATCCGCTACCTGTTCATCACCGTGCCGGAGGGCAAGGAGCTCAAGAACAGGCTCCACCTCGACCTGCAGCCGGTCGGCACCACCCGCGACGAGGAGGTGGAGCGCCTGATCGGCCTGGGCGCGACGCTCTTCGACGATCAGCGCAGGCCCGACGGCACCGGCTGGGTGACCCTCCGCGACCCCGAGGGCAACGAGTTCTGCGTGGAACGCAGCGCAGCCGAGCGCGCCGCGACGTCCTGATCGTCGTCACTCGAAAGCACCAGCAGCTTGTCCACAGCAGGTGCCGACTTGTCCACAATCCGCTGGTCAGTATCCACAGGTGAGGCAAGTTCAGTGGCGACCGTCTGTGCGCCAGAACCCGTTGGAGTGACAACCACGTCCTCGTCCACGGAGTCCCGCAACGGCTGCTCCTTGATCAGCAGCACCGCGATGACCGTGAACACGGCGAGCCCGGCGGCGATGAGGAACAGCTCGCCCATCGCGTCGCCGTAGGAGTCCCGCACGACCGGGGAGAGGGACCCGGGGTCGAGCGTCTTGGTGCTCACCTGGGCCGCCAGCACGGCCCCCAGCACCGAGACGCCGGCCGTCCCGCCCAGCGACCGCAGGAACGTGGCCGTGGAGCTGGCCGCCCCGAGGTCCGCCATCCCGACCCCGTTCTGCACGGCGAGCACGAGGTTCTGCATGGTCAGCCCCACCCCGACGCCGACCAGCGCCAGGTAGGCCCCCATGAGCACGAGGTTGGTCCGGTGGTCGATCGTCCCGAGCAGCGCCAACCCGGCGACCAGCGAGAACGACCCCCACACGAGGTAGCTCTTCCACCTGCCGCTCTTGGCGATCAGCTGCCCGCTGACCGTCGACGACACGCTCAGCCCGAGCACCAGCGGCACCGTCAGCAACCCGGCCTTGGTCGGCGAGAACCCGCGGGCGATCTGGAAGTACTGCCCCATGAACACCGAGGCCCCGAACATCGCCGTGCCCACCGCGACACCACCCAGCATCGCGAGCACCACCGTCCGGTTCCGGAACAGGTGCAGCGGGATGACCGGAGCGGAAGCCCTCCGCTCCACGAAGTAGGCAGCGGTGATCGCCAGCAACGCCCCGCCGACGAACAGCGCGCTCTCCCGGCTGACCCAGGCGAAGTCCTTGCCGGCGAACGACACCCACATCAGCACCAGGCTCACACCACCGGTGATGAGCGTGGCCCCGAGGTAGTCGATCTTGACGTGCTGCTTCTTCACCGGCAGGTGCAGCGTCTTGTGCAGCACGCCCAGCGCCACCAGCGCCAGCGGCACGCAGACGAAGAAGCACCACCGCCACCCCGGCCAGTCGACGAGGAACCCGCCGACCAGCGGCCCGCCGACCGTGCCGGCGGAGATCACCATGCCGGTGTAGCCGCTGTAGCGCCCGCGCTCGCGCGGGCTGAGCAACGCCCCCACGACGACCTGCCCGAGCGCCTGCACACCACCCATCCCGAGCCCCTGCACGACCCGGAACCCGATGAGCTGCTCCATGTTCCGGCTGAACCCCGCCAGCACGGAACCGACGACGAACAGCACGATCGCCGCCTGCAACAACCTCTTCTTGTCGAACAGGTCCGCGAGCTTGCCCCACAACGGCGTGCTCGCCGTGGAAGCGAGCAACATCGCCGTGATGACCCACGTGTACTGGGTCTGCGTGCCCTTGAGCTCGGCCAGGATCGTCGGGAGAGCGTTCGAGACGATGGTGGAGCTGAGAATGGCGACCAGCAGCGCGACCCAGATGCCGGACAGCGCTTCGAGGATCTCCCTGTGTGACGAGGGCCGGTTCAAGCACACCTCCAGTAGTTAGTTGACGCCATACAACTATATCTGGAGATAGTTAGCTAGGCCAACTAATTCGGTGGCTGATACGTCACACCAGGCTCGCGCGCCCCGGTGGAGGCGAAGTCGGGCGCGCTCCGGGAAGTCGGGAGCAGCGAAGTCGCGCAGGCAGGCCCTCGAACGACGAGACGGCCCGCGCACCAGGTGCACAGGCCGTCATCACACCGCCGGGATCAGCTCTCCGCCGAACTCATCCGATCCGCCTTGACCCCGAAGAAGTCGCCCCCCTTGCGCCGGACGTCGTCGGTCCCCCAGTCGCGCATCCGGTCCACGGGCACCATCCGGGGGATGTGCTTGCGGCAGTGGACGTAGGCCTCCTGCACCTCCACCACCACCCACCGCTCGACCTTCCGGTCCCCTCCGGCGAGCTCCGCGAACTCGGAGAGGGGAGCGATCCGGGCACGCCCGTTCACGTGCAGCCCGATCAGGTCCTCGGTGAAGTCCACCATCAGCATTCCGACGTGCGGGTTCTCCATGATGTTGCCCAGCGACGCCATGACGCCGTTGCCGCGGTACTCGGGGTACACGACGGTCCGCGAGTCGACGACGTGGAGGAACCCGGCCGGCCCGCAGCGCAGTGTCGAGTCGCACTCGCCGTCGGCGTCGGCCGTCGAGATGAAGGCCATCTCCATCCGGCCGACGAACTCGGCCATCGCGGGGTTGAGGTGGTCCAGCACCTGGTCCGTGTAGAAGCGTCTGGCGCGATCGGACGTCTCCAGGGCACATTGGAGGAAGTGCTCTCCGCGTGAGCCGGGGAGCTCGACACGGTTGGGTGAGGTGGTTTCAGTCAACTCAGGCGGGGACACGCGGCCTACCCAAGCACGCAAGCACGCAACCCGGTACAGAAGGACCCTCACATTCACACTGTTGCGGTAGCAACCACTCACCTAAAGTAATCGTGCTTCGCTCGAAGGTGGCATCAAGGAGTCAAGCGGCCCGAGCAGGGGTTACTGTCCACCCTGTCGGGGGACGGATGCTTGACGAGGACGACAGCGCCTTGCTGGCGCCAACCAGAACGTGGAGACTGCGCGCGGACCATGACTGCGAACGCTGTGCTGAGCCCCATCCCTGCCCCGCCCCACCGAGAGCCACCCCCCGGCGTCACCGCGATGGTGCGGATGATCCGGGAGAGCTTCGCGGTGGTGGAGCCGCATTCCGAAGAAGTGGCGAAGTTCTTCTACGGAATGCTCTTCTCGCTCTCGCCCGCCACACGCGAGATGTTCCCCGCGAACATGGAGGTGCAACGCAGCCGTCTGCTGCGTGCCCTCGTGCACGTGGTGCAGATGGTCGACCGCCCGGACGACCTCATCCCGTTCCTGCGCCAGCTGGGCCGCGACCACCGCAAGTTCGGTGTCATCAACGTCCACTACGAGGCGGTCGGGACGGCACTGCTGTCCGCGGTGAAGAAGTTCGCCGGTGCCGCCTGGACGCCGAAGGTCGAGATGGCGTGGGCCGAGGCCTACACCCTCATGGCCAGGGCCATGCAGGAGGCGGCCGACGCCGACAACGGGCCCGCGTACTGGCACGCGACGGTGCTGGAGCACCAGCGCGTCTCGTGGGACCTGGCGGTCGTGCGGCTGCAGCCCGACCACCCGGTCAACTACAAGGCCGGTCAGTACGTCAGCGTGGAGACGCCGCAGCGCAAGCGCCTGTGGCGGTACTACACGCCGGCGAACGCCCCCCGCGAGGACGGCGTCATCGAGTTCCACATCCGGTCCGTCGACGGCGGCTGGGTGTCCCGCTCGGTGGTCGGCCACACGCAGGCCGGTGACACGTGGCGCATCGGACCGCCCATGGGACGTCTCTCGGTCGACCGCACGGCCGGGTCGGACATCCTGATGGTGGCCGGCGGCACGGGTGTCGCGCCGATGCACGCGATCATCGACGAGATGGCGCAGTACGGCGAGAACCCGCGCGTGCACCTGTTCTACGGCGGCCGCACCCGCGAGGACCTCTACGACCTGGACAACCTGCAGCGCATCGCGACCACGAACCCGTGGCTCACGGTCGTGCCGGTGCTGGAGTCCGACCCCGGCGTCCGGGGTGTCGAGCAGGGCAGCCTCGCCGACGTGGTCACCCGCTACGGCGCGTGGGAGGAACGCGACGTCCTGGTCTGCGGCAGCCCCGCCATGATCAGGTCGACGGTGTCCCGCATGCTGGTCGCCGGAACTCCGCTCGACCGGATCAAGTACGACCCGTTCACGCTGGACTAAGCTCGGCACGTCCGCGACTGGCGTGCCGAGGGTGGAAGCGACCACCGGGAAGCGACTGCCGTGCGCACCGAACGCCTGGGTGCCCGGCGTGGAGTCGCGCTGTGCTCGCTGAGACAGATCCCGCCGTGTTCGCCCTGCTCACCGCAGAGGCCGAGCGGCAGGCCCGGAAACTGCGCATGATCGCGTCCGAGAACGACGTGTCGGCCGCCGTGCTTGAGGCAACAGGCTCGGTGCTGACCAACAAGTACTCCGAGGGCTACCCCGGCAAGCGGTACTACGAGGGCCAGCAGGTCATCGACCAGGTCGAACTGCTGGCGCAGGAGCGCGCGAAGGCGCTGTTCGGCGTGGACCACGCGAACGTCCAGCCGTACTCGGGTTCCCCGGCGAACCTCGCCGTCTACCTGGCCTTCCTGCAGCCGGGCGACACCGTGATGGGCATGTCGCTGCCGATGGGCGGCCACCTCACGCACGGCTGGAGCGTCTCGGCCACCGGCAAGTGGTTCCGCAGCGTGCAGTACGAGGTCCGCAAGGACACCGGCCGCGTCGACCTGGACGAGGTCCGTGCCCTCGCGCTGGCCGAACGTCCGAAGGTGATCTTCTGCGGCGGCACGGCGATCCCGCGCACCATCGACTTCCCGGCGTTCGCGGAGATCGCGAACGAGGTCGGCGCACTCCTCGTCGCCGACATCGCGCACATCGCCGGCCTGGTCGCGGGCGGCGCGCACCCGTCTCCGGTCGGCCACGCCCCGGTGATCACCACGACGACGCACAAGACCCTCAGGGGCCCGCGCGGCGCCATGGTCCTCAGCGACGCCGAGCACGCGAAGGCCGTCGACCGCGCGATCTTCCCCGGTCTGCAGGGCGGGCCGCACAACCACACCACGGCCGCCATCGCCGTGGCGCTGCACGAGGCCGCGCAGCCGGAGTTCCGCGAGTACGCGCACCTGGTCGTGGAGAACGCCAGGGCCCTCGCGGAGGCGTTGCTGGAACGCGGCTTCGACCTGGTGTCCGGCGGCACCGACAACCACCTGGTCCTGATCGACCTCACGTCGAAGCTGATCGGCGGCAAGCCGGCCGCGCGGGCGCTCGACCGGGCGGGCATCGAGCTCAACTACAACGCCGTTCCGTTCGACACCCGCAAGCCGTTCGACCCGTCCGGCATCCGCCTCGGCACGCCCGGCGTCACCACCCGCGGCTTGAAGCCGGAGCAGATGCCGCTGATCGCGGACTGGATGGACCGCGCGATCGCCGCCCACGACGACGAGCAGGCCCTGGACCGCATCGCGGCCGAGGTCGAGGAACTACTCGGCGCCCTCTAGCGAGCTGACGGCCTCGCGCACGTCGCGGAGCGTCCGGCGGGTGATCCCACCGAAGTCCCCGCCGGCCTCCAGCCACGTGTCGTACGCGCGCTGAAACGCGAGAACGCCGAGCTCGGCGGCCACGGAGGCCTCCAGCTCGGCGACCCCGCGCCGCTTCAGCGCGTCCGTCATCGCGACGGCGAATCCGACCATCTTCAACGCCGCACGCTCGCGCAGCTCGTCGTTGCCCGCGATCACCGCTCGCCGCTGCGGCCCGTACGCCCGCTGTTCGTCGGTGAACCAGGCGCTGACGGCGACCAGCGCCGCCCCGACCGCGGCCAGGGGTCCGGCCCCCTCCGGTGCCTCGGTGATGCCGGTCGTCAGCACCTCGGCCAGCTCGTCCTGACCGCCGAACAGCACCTCCCGCTTGTCCCGGAAGTGCCGGAAGAACGTGCTCTTCGTGAGCCCGGCGCGTTCGGCGATCTGCGCGACCGCGGTGTTGTCGTACCCCTGCTCGCCGAACAGGTCGAGTGCGGCGCGCACCAACCGCTCCCGCGCGTCCGGCTCCCATCGACCCATGCGCCCATCCTAAGTGATGCGACTTGGTCCCATCACTCTGCTACGGTTGATGAGACCAAGTCCCATCACTTTCTGGAGAAGCACCCATGAAGGTCTTCGTCACGGGCGCCAGCGGCCACGTCGGATCAGCAGTGGTCCCCGAACTCCTGCGGGCAGGCCACCAGGTCGTGGGCCTGGCCCGCTCCGAGGCGTCCGCCGCCAAGGTCGAGGCCCGAGGCGCCACCGCCCGGCTGGGCGACCTCGACGACCTGGACGGCCTGCGCAAGGGCGCGGCCGAGTCCGACGCGGTGATCCACCTGGCGTTCAAGCACGACGAGATGTACGCGGGCGACTACCAGGGCGCCGCCGACGCCGACCTCACCGTCGTCAGGGCGTTCCTGGACGAGCTGGCGGGCACCGGCAAGCCCCTGGTCGGCACCAGCGGCACCCTGTCGTACTCGGACCTGGGTCGCACGGCCACCGAGGAGGAACGCGTCCCGGACGACAGCCCCCGCGGCGCGGCCCGCAACGCGATCATCGACGCCCGGGACGTCCGCGGCTCCGTGGTGGTCCTGCCGCCGACCGTCCACAGCCGCCTGGACACGGCGGGCTTCATCCCGATCCTGGTCGGGATCGCGAGGGCCACCGGCATCTCCTGCTACCCCGGCGACGGCACGAATCGCTGGTCAGCGGGCCACACCCTGGACGCGGCACGCCTCTACCGCCTGGCCGTGGAGAAGGCGCCCGCCGGCTCGGTGCTGCACGCGGTGGCGGAGGAGGCCGTGACCATGCGGGAGATCGCCGAGGTCATCGGCCGCGAACTGGGCGTGCCGACGGAGAGCATCCCGGCCGAACGAGCACAGGAGCACTTCGGCGCCCTGGCGTTCATGGTGTCACGCGACTCACCGACGTCGGCCGAGCGCACCAAGGCCCTGCTGGGCTGGGAACCGCGGGAACCCGGCCTCCTGGAGGACCTGGAAGCCGGGTTCTACTTCGAGCGGTGAGCTTCGAGCTCGAGGTGCGCCTCGGAGAACGCGCCGTCCGGATCGGGCTCGGTCAGCGCGGCTTCCTCCAGCACGGCGAGGGGTTCCGGTCCACGCAGCCACGCGGCCACCGAACCGCCGGGGGGCAGGTCGCGCAGGCGTCCGGTGACGAGACCCGCCAGCGCGGGCGGTGTGGCGAGGAAGTAGGCCTCGATCGCCGCCCGCTCGTCCGGGTCGCCGTTCTCGTGGGCCTCGGTCACGAGGCGCAGCCAGAAGAAGTCGGCGTCGAGCTCACCGGCCGCGATCAGCTCCATCACGCGCGGCAGCAGGTAGCGCACGAAGGTCTCGTCGCCGATCGTCCCGGACCGCAGCCAGAACTCCCCGACGTGCTCGGAGGTCAGCCGGCGCAGCGGAACCTCGGTGAACGGCGCGACGCTCGCGGCGTCCACGCAGTGGTCGCAGAACTCGACCACGCGGGGACGCGGCGTCGCGAAGACCTCGTAAAGGCGCTCGATCACTTGCGGGGCTTCGGTTTCCACACGACGAGCGCCGTCTCCTGCCGGATCGGGACCAGGTCCCGCCGGTAGGAGGCGTGCACGGCGGCGGCGGCCGAGTCGGCTGCCGCGTGCGCCTGCGCAAGCTCCTGCTGGAGCTCGGCCACCCGCGAGCGGAGGGCGTCGACCTGGTTCTCCAGGTCGATGATCCGCTTGATGCCCGCGAGGTTCACGCCCTCGTCCTGCGAGAGCCGCTGGACCTCGCGCAGCAGCACGATGTCGCGCATCGAGTACCGGCGCCCGCCACCGGGCGTGCGGCCGGGCGACACCAGGCCCATCCGGTCGTAGGACCGCAGGGTCTGGGCGTGCAGCCCGGACAGCTGCGCCGCCACCGAGATCACGAAGAACGGCGTGTCCTCATCGGTCCCGGGAGGGAACGGAAAACCCACCGCTTTCACCGCCCTTCAAGCAGTGCGTTCAGATCACCACGTGGGTCGTGGCCCTTCGTCACGTCCGCGTACGCCTCGAGTGCCGCGCGGGCCTCGGACGAGAGGTTGTTCGGCACCGCGACCTCCAGGGTGATCAGGAGATCCCCGGCGGAGCCGTCGCGCTTGGTGATGCCCTTGCCCCGAGCCCGCAGCACCCGCCCGGAGGCGGTTCCGGCGGGCACCTTCAAGGTCACCTTGCCGTCGAGCGTGGGCACGGTCAACGTCGTTCCGAGCGCGAGCTCGGGGAACGTCATCGGCGCCGTCAGCGTCAGGTCGTTGCCCTGGCGGCCGAAGATGCCGTGCGGGTTGACGTGCACCCGCACGAACAGGTCGCCGTTCGGGCCGCCGTTGCGGCCCGGTTCGCCCTGGCCCGCGAGGCGGATCCGCTGGCCGTCGTCGACCCCCGACGGGATCCGCACCGTCAGGGTGCGGGTGCGGGTGCTGACGCCGTCGCCGCCGCACTCGGGGCACGGGTCGTCGATGATCCGGCCGGTGCCGCGGCAGTCGCGGCACGGCTCGCTGAACGCGAACGCGCCCTGCGACCGCGTGACCAGGCCGGACCCCGAACAGGTCGCGCACGTGTGCGGCGTGGTGCCCGGCTTGGCACCCGAGCCGTTGCACGTCGTGCAGGCGGCGGGGGACGACAGGCGCAGCGGCACCGTCGCTCCCCTCACCGCCTCGGTGAAGTCGATGCGGACGTCGGTCTCGACGTCCTCGCCGCGGCGCGGGCGCGTGGCCGAGCCGGCCGACGCACCACCGCGGCGGTTGAACAGGCCACCGAGCAGGTCGCCCAGGCCGCCGCCACCGGCGCCCTGCGCGGCACGGCCGAACAGGTCGTTGACGTCGAAGCCGCCCGAGCCGAACCCGCCGGAGCCGGGGAAGCCCCCACCGCCCGCGAACAGCCGGCGGGCCTCGTCGTACTGCTTGCGCTTCGCCGGGTCCGACAGCACGCCGTAGGCCTCGGAGACCGCCTTGAAGCGGGCCTCGGCCTTGGCGTCACCCGGGTTCGCGTCGGGGTGCAGCTCGCGGGCGAGCTTGCGGTACGACTTCTTGACCTCGTCGGCCGACGCGTCGGAGGAGACGCCCAGCTCGCGGTAGAAGTCCTTTTCGATCCAGTCCCTAGCACTCACCGGACGTCTCCTCCTCCCTACGCTTCTTCAGCCGGCGCACCGGGCTCGTGGTCGGTCACCGCGACGAGCGCGGGCCGGACGAGCTTGTCGCCGAACGTGTAGCCGCGGCGCAGGACGGCGGTGACCGTCGGCCCCTCGACGTCCGGGGACGTGCTGTGCTGCACGGCCTCGTGCACCGACGGGTCGAACGCCTCGCCCTCGTGCGCGAACGGCTCCAGGCCGGTCTTCTGCAACGTGGACACGAGCTTGTCCGCCACCGCCTTGAACGCACCGGTCAGGTCGCCGTGCGCGGCGGCCCGCTCGATGTCGTCCAGCACGGAGAGCAGCTCGGACGCGACGGACGCCTTCGCGTTGTTGATCACCGCTTCGCGGTCGCGTTCCACCCGCTTGCGGTAGTTCGCGTACTCGGCGGTGAGCCGCTGGAGGTCGGCGGTGCGCTCGTCGAGCTGGGTCTTCAGCTCGGCGGCGACGGAGTCCACGACCTCGGCGACCAGGGGCTCTTCGGAAACCGGAGCAGTGCCTTCACCAAGGCCGTCCTCGGGTGCCGCGTGGGCCGGCGCCCGGACCTCGCCCGTTTCGGGGTCGATCCGGCGCCGGTCGTTCACGACGACCTGAGGCTGCTCCTCGTCAGGGGCGGCGTGCCTCGGTTCGGTCACTTCTTCTCGTCCTCGTCCACGATCTCGGCGTCGACGACGTCGTCGTCCTTCTTGGCACCCGCACCGGCGGCACCCGGAGCGTCCGCACCGGGGCCCTCGGCACCGGGAGCACCCGGAGCGTTCGCGTAGATCGCCTGGCCGATGGCCTGCGACTCGGTCGCGAGCTTCTCCACCGCGGCCTTGATGGCGGCGATGTCGGTGCCCTTGAGCGCCTCGTTGGCCTCGGTGATCGCGGCGGTGACCTTCTCCTTGATCTCCGCCGGGAGCTTGTCGTCGTTCTCCTTGACGACCTTCTCCGTCTGGTAGACCAGGGTCTCGGCCTGGTTGCGGACCTCGGCCTCCTCGCGGCGGCGCTTGTCCTCCTCCGCGTGGGCCTCGGCGTCCTTGACCATGCGGTCGATGTCGTCCTTCGGCAGCGCGGAGCCACCGGTGATCGTCATCGACTGCTCCTTGCCGGTGCCCAGGTCCTTCGCCGACACGTGGACGATGCCGTTCGCGTCGATGTCGAAGGTGACCTCGATCTGCGGCACGCCACGCGGGGCGGGCGGCAGGCCGGTCAGCTCGAACATGCCGAGCTTCTTGTTGTGGGCCGCGATCTCGCGCTCGCCCTGGAAGACCTGGATCTGCACCGACGGCTGGTTGTCGTCCGCGGTGGTGAAGGTCTCGGAGCGCTTCGTCGGGATCGTGGTGTTGCGCTCGATCAGCTTGGTCATGATGCCGCCCTTGGTCTCGATGCCGAGGGACAGCGGGGTGACGTCGAGCAGCAGGACGTCCTTGACCTCGCCCTTGAGGACACCGGCCTGCAGGGCGGCGCCGACGGCGACGACCTCGTCCGGGTTCACGCCCTTGTTGGGCTCACGGCCGCCGGTCAGCTCCTTGACGAGCTCCGCGACGGCGGGCATGCGGGTCGAGCCACCGACGAGCACGACGTGGTCGATGTCGCCGACGGAGATGCCGGCGTCCTTGATCACGTTGTTGAACGGCGCGCGGGTGCGCTCGAGCAGGTCGTTCGTGATCCGCTGGAACTCGGCGCGCGAGAGCGTCTCGTCGAGGAACAGCGGGTTCTTGTCCGCGTCGACGGTGATGTACGGCAGGTTGATCGAGGCGTTGCTGGAGCTCGACAGCTCGATCTTGGCCTTCTCGGCGGCCTCGCGGATCCGCTGCAGGGCCATCTTGTCCTTGGTCAGGTCGATGCCGTTGGCCTGCTTGAAGCGGTCGACCAGCCAGTCGACGATGCGCTGGTCCCAGTCGTCGCCACCGAGGTGGTTGTCACCGGAGGTCGCGCGGACCTCGACCACACCGTCGCCGAGCTCGAGCAGCGAGACGTCGAACGTGCCGCCACCGAGGTCGAAGACCAGGATGGTCTGCTCCTTCTCGCCCTTGTCGAGGCCGTAGGCCAGGGCGGCGGAGGTCGGCTCGTTGACGATGCGCAGCACGTTGAGGCCGGCGATCTGGCCGGCTTCCTTGGTGGCCTGGCGCTGCGCGTCCTCGAAGTAGGCGGGGACGGTGATGACGGCGTCGGTGATCTCCTCACCGAGGTACGCCTCGGCGTCGCGCTTGAGCTTCATCAGCACGCGCGCGGAGATCTCCTGCGAGGTGTACTGCTTGCCGTCGATCTCGTCGGTCTTCCAGGTGGTGCCGACGTGGCGCTTGACCGACCGGATGGTGCGGTCGACGTTGGTGACGGCCTGGTTCTTCGCGGGCTGACCCACGAGAACTTCGCCGTTCTTCGCGAACGCGACGATGGACGGGGTCGTCCTCGAGCCCTCCGAGTTGGCGATGACCGTCGGCTCACCGCCCTCGAGAACGGCGACGACGGAGTTGGTCGTCCCCAAGTCGATGCCGACTGCACGCGCCATTGGAGTTCCTTCCGCTAGTACTTGTTGAGCGTTGCTGGCTCAAGTTTGCCACCTGCTCAACCTTGAGTCTATCCGACTCAAGCTTTCTGACTGGCTCAACGGCCGGGAAAGTCTCGTTGTTCCCTCACAACGCGACGAGGGCCACCCCTTGTGGAGTGGCCCTCGACACAGTCCCCTCGGACGAGCTCAGATCGCGAACACCCGCACCTCACCGGACCCGGTGGTGAGGTTCAGCTCGAGCGGTGCGTCCGGGTCGGTCGCGACGTGGACCTCGCGCTCCCCGCTGCCCGACGTCCCGGTGACCCTGTACGGGCCGCCCGGCACCCGGACGTTGACGTCGCCGGAGCCGCTCATCACCCGCACCGACCTCGGCTCCGCCAGGGTCAGCTCGACCCGGCCGGAGCTCGCGTCGGCGATCACGTCGCCGCCGAGGAAGGAGCCGTCGATGTCGCCGGACCTCGTGACGGCGAGGACCTTGCCCTTCACCGTGTTCAGCTCGATGCGCCCGGACCCGAGGTCGGCGGTCGCGGTGCCGCCCACCCTGGTGGCCCGGAAGTCGCCGGACCCGGTGCTCACCTTGACGTCCCCCGCGATGTCCAGGGCGGCGATGTCGCCGGAGCCGGTCTGGTACTCGACGGACTTCAGGCCCTCGACGACCGCGTCGCCCGACCCGACGTCCCCGACGACCGCGATGTCGGCCGAGGGCACCAGGACCTCGTAGTTGACCTCGCAGCTGTCCCCGCACGTGTCCAGCACCAGCGCGTCGCCCTCGATCCGGTGGGTGGCGCCGGCCGGCTTGTTGTTCTTGTTGTGCTCCACCCTGCGGTGGACCTTCGTCTCGGTCAGGCCCTGCCGGTACCTGATCGTCACGTCCCCCGAGCCGTTGCGCGCACGCACCGACGTGAACTTCTCCGCGACGACGTGGTCGTCGGAGAACTCGTACTCCACGATGCGGATGCCACAGCCCGACAGCCCTGTCAGCACCGCCCCGGCCAGCAACGCCACCAGCGCCGTCCTCATCATGCGCACAAAACTAGAGGTGGCGGGGCTCCGCGACACGGCAGTCAGCCCCCGAAGACGGGGTGGGGCTGGCCCTACCCCGTCAGACGAGGTCTTCGAGGACCGCGCGCAGCGCCGGCGCCGTGCGCGCCGGGTCGTTCAGGAACCGCGTGGACGCCAGCACGTGCGCGGGCGCGATCCGCTCCCACAGCAGGCCCTCGACCGGCACCTCGGCGATGTGCAGCTCCACGCTCTGCGCCCACCGGCCGATGCGCGACTCGACGCCGCGCAGCACGTCCCCGATCGGCAGCGGGGCCGGGCTCTGCACCCGGTGCAGCCGCTCGATGCCCGGCTTGAGCGCGAGCACCGCGGCCCGGCTCGCCGGTCGGGTCAGCAACGCCGCGGCGTCCTCCGGCGTCAGGGACTCGGCGCCGTGCGTGCACGCGTCCAGCGCGTCGGCCCACCAGCCCGGCCACTCCGCCGTCACCGCGACGCGGTCCACGCCGGCCGGCACCCGCACCGGCAGCGGCGGGTCCAGACCGGGCACGTGCGGTTCGACGTCCACCGACAACGCGAGGGAGTCGCGCACGTACAGCGCGGCCAGCAGCCCGAGGCTCACCCCGTGGCTGATGCCGGACACCTCTCGCGCGAACTTCATGCCCTCATTCTTCCCCGGCGGGCGGGGCCGGATCGTCGCGACCGCGGATCAAGAAGGACACGATTGGCTCCAGCTCGTCCTCGGTCGGGGCGACGTCCGCGATCAGGCCCTGCACCAGCAGCCCGTCGATCGCGGCGAGGAACGCGCGGAACGCGACCGGGTCGGCAGGCCGCGCGAGCTGCACCGCCAGGTCGAGCCAGCGGCGCGCGGCGGGCTTCAGCTCGGGCCGGCGGCCCGCCAGCAGGTACAGCTCGTACTCGGCGAGCGTCCGCCCCCGGTCGCGGCCGACCGCCTTCGCGAGGCTCGACGCGATCTCGCGCGCGGTGCCGCTCGCGACGATCTTCAGCATGTCGTCGCACAGCGCTTCGGCCGACCACAGCAATGTCGCGATCAGCAGTTCGTCGAGCGTCGCGAAGTAGTAGGTGGGCGCTGTCGTCGGCACGCCAGCCTCACGGGCGACGCTGCGGTGCGTCACGCCGGCGATGCCCTCGCGCTCGATCACGCGCAGCGCGGCCTCGACGATCGCCCGCCGCTTCTTCTCCCCGCGCGCCTTGCGGCCGTCGACCTTCTGGCTCTCCACCACGGCGGTCAGTGCGTCCTCCCGAGTTCGAGCGTCACCACGCCTCCGATGATCAGCGCCAGTCCGATGACCATCGTCGGGTTGAGGGTCTCGCCCAGGAACCTCCAGCCGATGATCGCGACGGCTGAGACGCCGACGGCCGACCACACGGCGTAGGCGACACCCACGGGCATACCCAACTTCAACGCGCGCGAAAGTGCCGTGAAGGCGATGGCGTACCCGACGACGACCACCACCGACGGCCACAGCCTGGTGAATCCCTCGGACAGCTTCAACGAGACCGTGGCCCCGATTTCCGCCACGATCGCCGCGGCGAGGAGCAGGTACAACACGGCGACCCCCGGAGACTGGAACCAGATACCTGAACGATTGTTCCAGAAGTTTGGGGGCCAGTTCCGCCTTCTTGACCGGTCCGTGAGGAGACACCGGCCACGTCCAAGTGGTTACTCAGCGGTAACCTGGCCTAGACTCCCGCCATGACCCTCCAGCTGGTTCTCGGACTCGTCGCCGTGGCGGTGAGCGTCGTCGCCTGGGGCGTGTTCGTCGCCGGCGTGCTGAAGCAGATCAGGATCATCCGGCTCGGGCAGCCGGACGGCACCCGCTTCGGGCCGTTCGTGCCGCGCATGAAGACGATGATCGTCGAGTTCGTCGCCCACACCAGGATGGCGAAGTTCCGCTCGGTCGCCCCGTGGCACTGGATGGTGATGTGGGGCTTCCTCATCGGCTCCGCGGTGCTGTTCGAGGCGTACGGCGAGGTGTTCGACCCGCGCTTCCACTGGCCGGTCATCGGCACGTGGTCGATCTGGCTGCTGCTGGTCGAACTGCTGGGCCTCGGCACCGTCGTCGGTGGTGTGGCCCTCGCGATCATCCGCCAGCTCAACCACCCGCGCCGGGCCGACCGGATCTCCCGCTTCGCGGGCTCGAGCTTCCGCTCCGCCTACTTCGTCGAGGCGGTCGTGATCATCGAGGGCATCGGCATCCTCCTGGTCAAGGCGTTCAAGCAGTCGAGCGGCCTCGAGTCCGCGCCGCTGTGGACGTCGTTCGTGACGCAGCCGCTCGCGCAGCTCCTGCCCTCCGCGCCCATCTGGGTGTCGGTGATGGCGCTGGTCAAGCTGCTGAGCGGCATGATCTGGCTGGTCGTCGTCGGCCGGAACCTCACGATGGGCGTCGCCTGGCACCGGTTCTCGGCGTTCTTCAACATCTACTTCAAGCGCGAGGACGACGGCGGCGTCGCCTTGGGCGCGCTCAAGCCGATGATGTCCGGCGGCAAGGTGCTCGACCTCGAGGAGGCCGACCCGGACAAGGACGTGTTCGGCGTCGGCAAGGTCGAGGACTTCAGCTGGAAGGGCTGGCTCGACTTCTCCACCTGCACCGAGTGCGGCCGCTGCCAGTCGCAGTGCCCCGCCTGGAACACCGGCAAGCCGCTGTCGCCCAAGATGGTCATCACGCAGCTGCGCGACCACGCCTACGCCAAGGCGCCGTACCTGCTCGCCGGCGGATCGCGCGACATGGCCGGTGACGAGGTCGGCCTGGTCGAGGACAAGTACGAGGACTACAAGAAGCGCCTCGAGTCGATCGACGTGCTGGCGATGGCCGAGTCGGAGCGCCCGCTGGTCGGCGGCCCCGACGAGCTCGGCGTCATCGACCCCGAGGTGCTGTGGTCCTGCACGACCTGCGGCGCGTGCGTCGAGCAGTGCCCGGTCGACATCGAGCACGTCGACCACATCGTCGACATGCGCCGCTACCAGGTGCTGATCGAGTCGAACTTCCCGACCGAGCTCGGCGGCATGTTCAAGAACCTCGAGAACAAGGGCAACCCCTGGGGCCAGAACGCCAAGGACCGCCTGGCCTGGACCGAGGGTCTCGACTTCGAGGTGCCGGTGTTCGACGGCGACCTGGGCGACGCGGAGTACCTGTTCTGGGTCGGCTGCGCCGGCGCGTTCGAGGACCGCGCGAAGAAGACCACGCGGGCCGTCGCCGAGCTGCTGCACACCGCGGACGTGAAGTACACGGTGCTCGGCCCGGAGGAGACCTGCACCGGTGACCCGGCCCGCCGCGCCGGCAACGAGTTCCTGTTCCAGATGCTCGCGCAGCAGAACGTCGAGGTGCTCAACGCGGTCTTCGAGGACCGCCCGGCCGGTCAGCGCAAGATCGTCGTGACGTGCGCGCACTGCTTCAACACGCTCGCGAACGAGTACCCGCAGGTCGGTGGCACCTACGAGGTCGTGCACCACACGCAGCTGCTGAACAAGCTGGTCCGCGAACGCCGCCTGGTGCCGGTCGCGCCGGTCACCGAGGACGTCACGTACCACGACCCGTGCTACCTGGGCCGCCACAACAAGGTCTACGAGGCACCCCGCGAGCTCATCGGGGCGTCCGGCGCGAAGCTGCGCGAGATGCCGCGCCACGAGGAGCGCTCCATGTGCTGCGGTGCCGGTGGCGCTCGCATGTGGATGGAGGAGCGGATCGGCAAGCGCATCAACCTCGACCGCGTGGACGAGGCCCTCGGCACCGCGCCGTCGAAGATCGCGACCGGCTGCCCGTTCTGCCGCGTGATGCTGACCGACGGCGTGACCGCGCGGCAGTCCGACGGCCAGGCCGGTGCGCACGTCGAGGTCGTGGACGTCGCGCAGATGCTGCTGGAGTCCGTGCGCCGCGGCACGGAGAAGCAGGACACGCCGACCGACGAGGTCCCGACCGGCACGCCGCTGCCGGACGAGGACAAGGCGAAGGCCTGAGTCCCACGGCAAGACGAAGGCCCTCGGTCCACATCGGACCGAGGGCCTTCTTCGTCACCGGGTCAGTCCTTGTCGGTGACCTTGTCGTAGACGACGTTCAGGACCCAGCCGGTGAGGGCGACGATGATCGCGCCCCAGAACGCGGGCCAGAAACCGTCGACGCGGAACGGCAGGTCGAGCTGCTCGGCCAGCCAGCCGGTGAGCATGAACAGCAGCGCGTTCACCACGAGCCCGATCAGGCCGAGCGTGAGCAGGTAGAACAGGCAGCCGAAGAACTTCACCACCGGCTTCACGACCGCGTTCACCAGGCCGAAGATCACCGCGACGCCGAGCAGCGTGAGGACCTTCGCCCCGGTGGTGCCCTCACCCAGGTCGATGCCCGGGAGGGCGGTCGACACCCAAACCGCCACGGCGGTCAGCAGCACGTGCACCAAGATGCCCATGCCGCGAGACTAGCCGTGGCGGGTCCTAAGTGGTCAGGACCGGCGGCGGCGCGCCACGAGGAACGCAGCCGTGCCGGCCGCGAGCAGCAGAGCGCCCAGGCCGAGGAAACCCAGTGGTGAGGCGCCCGTGGACGCCAGCCCGGTCTTGTTCCCCGCCTGCGCCACGGCCGGAGCGGTCGTGGTGGTCGTCGGCGCCGGGGTGCCCGGAGTCGTGGTCTCCGGGCCCTTCTCCACGACCCTCACCGCGCGGAACGCCACGTTGTCCTGGAACGGGTCCTTGAAGAACTTGCTGGGCCGCACGATGACGTGCAGGTTCTGGATTTCCAGCTCGGTGAACCTGATCCTGAGCCGCACGTCGACGCTCCTGCCCGGCGCGATCGGGTCCTTCGACTCGAACTCGAACCCGGTGCCGTTCGGCGCCACCACGTTGTCGCTGTGGGACAGCGTCTCCGCGTCGTAGCTCGCGAGCACGAACGACGCCTTCTCGGCGGCCTCGCCCTTGTTGCTGATCCTGATGACGACGTCGGCCTCCTCGCCGAGGACGTAGACGTCCTTGGCCGGCGTGAGCACCGGAACGTCGACCGCGAGGTCGCCCTTGATCGCCGTGTGGCGGAGGTCGAACGTGTTGACGTTGTTGAACCGCTCGAGCTTGAACGTGCTCGAACCGGTCGTGCCGACCGGGCGGAGATTCCTGGCCGAGTGGTCGGCGGGGACGAACGCGTAGTCGCCGAAGGGCAGGTCGGTGAGTTCGAAGTAGCCCTTCTCGTCCGGTGCCGGCAGCGGCTTGCCGTTCAGGGTGCCGGGATCGAGCAGCTGCTCGTCCGGCTGGCGCACGTGGTCCAGGTTGGCGTCCACGTACGAGTACCCGACGACGCGGGAACCGTAGAGGCGGACGTCGACCGTGCCGCCCGTGGTGGTGCGGTCGAACGTGCTGGAGGTACCCGCGTTGTACCGCTGGAGCGCCGGCGACTCGACGCGGTACCTGCCCGCCGGGAGGTTCTCCACCCGGTAGCGGCCCTCCTCGTCGGTGGCGTACTTGGCGACCCTCTCACCGGAGTCCGCCTTGACGATCGTGCCGCCCGGATCCCCGGCCAGCGCGACCTCACCCTCGTCGTACCGGCTGTTGCCGTTGCGGTCGAGGTAGACCCGGCCCTCGATGCTGATCGTCTCGTCCTGCGCCGCCGCGGTGGTGGCCGCGACGGGCAGGGCGAGGGCTGCCGTCATCGCGACGGCGAACACCTTCTTCACGTTGTCCCCCAATGGTTTCAGTTTTTCAGGAGCGGCGACGCGCCACGAGGAACGCACGCGTGCCGGGCGCCAGGAGCAGCGCGCCGAGGCCGAGGAAGCCCAGCGGCGACGCACCCGTGGACGCGAGGCCCGAGCCGTTGCCCGCCTCGCCGGCGGCCGGGCCGGTCGTCGCGGCGGGTGCGGCCGAGGTCTGCGTGGACGAGGTCCGGGCGAGGACGTGGTCGTCGCGGTGGTCTCCGCCCCCTTCTCCACGACCTCGATCAGCAGCTTCTGCTTGTTGTCGGCGAAGTTGTCCTCGCCCCACCTGCTCGGGGTGACGAACGGGAAGACGTGCGGCAGCTCGGTCGAGGTGAGCTTCACGCGGAGCTTGACGTCGATGCTCTTCCCCGGCAGCAGCAGGTCCTTCATCGTGAACGTGTCGTCCTTGGGGTTGAAGTAGAGGACGTCGATCGGCGCAGAGGAGAAGTCCGCGTCGACGTCGTAGACGCGGCGGCCGTACCGGCCACGGGCGGGAGGAAGGCAGCCGCCGGCGCGGCCGCGCAGATCTTGCGCACAGTTCCCCCAGGTTCCGATACTCCATCCGGGTATCGGAATCCGGGGGTTCCGGTGTTGCGTGAACTCCGTCACTCGGACAGCGGGTAGCCACCCATCTCGCACCCCCTCGCGTGCCATTTAGCACGATGTCGGACAGTACGAGTTCGTAGCAATTACTCCTTGCTGTCGAGTGCGAGCCGCGTGCGCCGGCGAGCGGGCCCCAGCTCGCCCGACAGCACCTCCATGACCTGGCGCAGCAGATCGCGCAGGGTTTCGAGGTCCGCCTCCGGCAGCGCGGTGAGGAGGTCCCGCTCCCGTTCCGCCTGACCTGCGACGATCTGCAGGAAGATCGCGCGGCCCGCGTCCGTGAGCGTCGCCGGCAACGACCGCCGGTCGCTCGGGTCGAGCTCACGCACGACCAGACCGGCCTTCTCCAACCGGTCGAGCCGGCTGGTGATCGTCGTGGCCGGGCTCAGCGTGCCGTTCGCGAGCTGCTTGGGCGTGAGGCGGTGCGGCGGCCCGATCCAGAACAGGCGCGCGAGGATCTCGTAGTCGGCGCGGTTGAGGCCGTGCGGCGCGGCGATCTCCGCGGCGAGGAAGTCGAGGTACTTGCTGATCTGGTGCACGCGGTCGACCACACCCTCGACCACCGGATCGATCGCCGGAACCAGGGCCCTCCACGACTCGACCTCGGCATCGGTGTCGCCAGCACCACGGTTGCCCATCCCACGATGGTAGTTGCGGCGCGGCCCGCGCCCTTCCCGGACGCGGGCCGCCCTCCCCGTCAGCCGGTGACGCTGACGTACCCGTTGCAGGCGTTGTTCTGCGGGGTGACGTCGCCCTCCAGGTCCGCCGGCGCGCTGAACTCGACCACCAGGTCGCCGGGAGCCGTCGCGACGAACGTGGCCAGCACGAAGTTCGGCTCACCGGTGTTCGGCGCGACCGCGCCGAGCAACGTGGTGGCCTCGCGCTCCCAGACGTGGTGGACGTCGCCGGTGATGCTCTCCAGCCTCAGCCCCGCACCCCAGCGGGCGTCGAGCTGGATCTGGTCGGCGACGTTGCCGCGGTTGCCGTAGAAGACCTGGAACGTGACGCGCTCGCCGACCGCGACCACCGGCCGGTCCGCCACGACGACGCCGACGCTCTTGTCGTGCACCGCCTTGCGGTAGCCGGCGTCCACCCGCTGCCGCGAGCCGTGCCGGACGGTGACGGTATGCCGGCCGCTGCGCAGCCAGTCGACGTCGGAGTCCCGGCCCGGCTTCGTCAGGCCGTGCCCCAGCGGCCGGGCGAACTCCATCTCGTACGTGCCGTCGGCGAGCCCGGTGAAGCGGTAGCGGCCGTGCTCGTCGGTGGTGGCGTTGGCGGGCTTGCCCGGCAGACCGACCAGGACACCCGCCATCGGCGGTTCGCCCGCCTGGCGCACGCCGTCCTCGTTGACGTCGAGCCACACCTCGCCGTTGACGGTGTTCGGCCGCTCGGCGATCGCGGGTGAGGCGGCGAGCAGGACTGCTGCGGACACGAAGAGGCCCACGGTGAACTTGTGCATCGGTGCTTTCCCCCATGTTCGAGATTTCCCCAGAGGCCCTTCCGGGCCCGCAGAGGTCACTCGCACGAGCGGGCAAGCCGGTTGCCGCAGTGATCTGATCGTTATTCCCGTTGCGCCCCAACGGAAATGCAGAACGGCCCGCGTCTCTCCCGGACGCGGGCCGTTCCGTCTCACCCCCTGGTGATCAGCGTCCCCCCGGTTGCGGATCCCGCCTGTAAGACACCTCAGGTGCGGCGGATGTTGCCCCGTCCGCCGAATGTCACTCGAATGCAGTAACGATCGGCTGGCGCACCCCACCGGTCCTAGGCTGATCACCATGAGCGAGAAGCCGGCGGGATCAGGCGAGAGCACGCTGACAGTCGTCCTCGCGCTGCTGGTCAACCTGGCTATCGCGGTCATGAAGGCCATCGCGGGCGTTGTGACCGGTTCGGCCGCGATCCTCTCCGAAGCGGCCCACTCGGTGGCCGACACGTTCACCGAGGCCCTGCTGCTGACGGCCCTGCGCCGCTCCGACCGCCCCGCCGACCGCCGACACCCGTTCGGCTACGGCAAGGAGCGCTACTTCTGGTCGCTGCTGGCCGCCGTCTCGATCTTCGCGTCGGGTGCGGTGTTCGCGTTCTACGAGGGCTTCCGCACGGTCTTCGGCGCCCCGGAGGAACAGACCCGCCCGCTCGTCGGCTACATCGTGCTGGGCCTGGCCTTCGCCCTCGAGTCGGTGTCGTGGACCCAGGCGTTCCGGCAGGTCCGCTCCGAGTCGAAGAAGCACGGCCGCGGTTTCTGGGACTTCCTGCGCGTGTCCGACGACCCGACCGTGAAGACGGTCTTCCTCGAGGACTCCGCCGCCCTGATCGGCCTGGTCCTGGCGTTCCTCGGCCTGGGCCTGCACCAGCTGACCGGCTCGTCGGTGTGGGACGGCCTCGCCTCGCTGGCGATCGGCGTGCTGCTGGCACTCGTCGCCTACACCCTGGCGCGCACCAACCGCGGCCTGCTGATCGGCCGCCAGGCGGACCCGGTGGTGGTGAAGGCGATCTGGCACCGCCTGGCGGGGGAACCCGAGGTCGACGCCGTCGTGGACCTGCTGACGATGCTCATCGGCACCGACCGCGTACTGCTCTGCGCGCGCCTGGACTTCGTCGACACGCTGACGGCGGCCGAACTGGAGAACGCCTGCGTCCGCATCTCCTCGGAGCTGCACGCGGAGTTCCCCGACCTCGACGAGATCTTCCTGGAACCGGTACCCCGCACCGACCCGGACCTGCGGCGCCGGGTGCTGGAGCGCTACGGCTTCTAGCGGCGCGTGTCCGTGCGGTGGAAGTTCAGGTACGCGCGGCTCGGCGTGGGCCCGCGCTGCCCCTGGTACCGGCTCCCGGCCTGCGTCGAGCCGTAGGGGTGCTCGGCCGGGCTGGACAGCTTGAACAGGCAGAGCTGCCCGATCTTCATGCCGGGGTGCAACGTGATCGGCAGGTTGGCGACGTTCGACAGCTCCAGCGTGATGTGCCCGGAGAAGCCGGGGTCGATGAAGCCCGCCGTGGAGTGCGTGAGCAGCCCCAGCCGGCCGAGGCTGGACTTGCCCTCGAGCCGCCCCGCCAGGTCGTCCGGCAACGTGACCATCTCGTACGTCGAGCCGAGCACGAACTCACCGGGGTGCAGCACGAACGGCTCACCCTCGGGCGTCTCGACCAGGCTCGTGAGGTCGTCCTGCTGCTGCGCGGGGTCGATGTGCGTGTACCTCGTGTTGTTGAAGACCCGGAAGAACCGGTCCAGCCGCACGTCGATGCTCGACGGCTGGAGCATCTCAAGCGTGAAGGGGTCGAGGAGGAGACGGCCGGACTCGACCTCTTTGCGCAGATCCTGGTCACTCAGCAGCACCGGGACAGGCTAGCCGAAGACGGCTGCGGGCCGTGTTGCACGCTTGTGTATGATCGGCGACGCAGTGCTTCGCGGGTGTAGTTCATTGGTAGAACGACAGCTTCCCAAGCTGTAGAGGCGGGTTCGATTCCCGTCACCCGCTCCACGCCGAAGGCCCCAGGTCATCACGACCTGGGGCCTTCGCTGTGCACCGCCACGTCACCGCCGCCCGGACGCGACGATCCTCCGCGCCTCGGCCACGATCTCGGCGTCGAGCTGCTCCGCGGACCGTTCGAGGGTGACACCGACCTCCGCGTACTCGTCGAGGTACTCGTAGTCGAAACCCAGCAGCTTGAGCTCCCGGGGCAGCTCCACCGGCGCCATCGGGAAGGTGCTCCACGCCCAGACGGCCAGCGCCTTGGGAGTGAGGTCGCCCGTCAGCACGCGTGACGCCATGACCCTGATGCCGGCCTCGTGAGCGGCGATCGTGCCCCTCGGGTGGAAGGCGAGTCCCACCTCCTGCATCGCCGCTTCGAGCAGTTCGGGCACCTCCTCGTCGGCGTGCCGGAACGACACCGCCGCGAGCGCGCACAGGGACGGGCCGTCCGCTCCCGCCACAAGCAGTTCGCAGGCCGCGCGGACGATGCCGGCGGCGCTGCCCGCGCCGACGTACCAGAGCGCGACGGCATCACTCATGGTGCTCAGCGCGGGTTCGAGGCTCATGGCGACATGGTCGGCCATGAGCCTGGTGACAGCAGCTGGTTTTTCAGCGCTCAGTCGACCGGCAGGGCGCACCTACAAGCGATGCCCGTTGACCAGCGTCTCCTGCTTCTGCGACTCCTTGAGCAGCAGTTCGGTCAGCTGGTCAACCGCGCTTTCGGCCTGTTGGCTCATCGTCACCTTGTGCCCGCGGAGATCGATGTCGATCTCCGAGAACTTCCTCTGCTCGGCGGCCTCGATCTCACGCAGTGCGATGCGGGTGGCACTCAACCGGCGTGCCTCCTCGACACGCAGTTCGTCACCGTCGACCTTGACCGCACTCGTCAGGCGCCCCTCGATGAGCCGGTCGTACGAGCTGACACCTCCGAAGATCTTCACGAGCACGGGCAAGCAGTCGATCACGATGAGGAAGAGCCGGATGAACCACAACGCAGCGAGGAGGAAGCCGCTGTCCCTGGTCAGTTCGTCGAGTGCCCTGAAGCGCTCGAGCAGGCCGATGCCGTCGTAGGTGTCGCGCTTGCCCTGCACCCGCTTCTGGATCTCTGCTGTGATCGCCTTCTCATAGTCGGCCTTCGCGGTTCCTGTCTGCGCCTCGAGTTCGTCCACCCGCTTCGTCAGCTCGTCGAGCTGGGCTTTCGCAGGTGCGACGGGGTGTGCGGCGGCGTAGTCGTCGGCCTGCTTGCGCAGGCGGAGGCATTCCGGGCCGGCGCCGGGTACGCCGGTCAACCCTTCGCCGCTTGCACCCGCACATTCACGCCGGGCGAGCTCCTCCAGCCTGCCGTGCTCCTCGGAGTCGCGTTTCACCGTGTCCTGCAGGTTCTTCGCATCGACGCGGCGAGCGGCGAGCTCCTGCTCCACGGCGGCCGGCGAGATGCCCGCTCGGATGCGGTCGGCCTCGGAGCACCCTCCGGACGGTTCGGCACCCGAAACGGGGTTGCAGCCGGCCAGCCTCTTCTCGAACGTCTCGATCTCCGCACGCCGTTCCTCGTTGACGTGCTGTTCGATCGCCTTGCCGAAGATGCTCAGGACCAGCGGCTCCGCGATCGTCACACCGAAGAAGCACGCGAGCAGCAACCTCGGCACGAGCAACCACGCGCGCCTCGTCCACTTCGACCCGGTCGAGCTCGACACCAGCCATCGGTCGAGGTTCAGCACGAACAGTCCCCAGATCAGCATCGGCACGACCAGCAAGAAGCTCCAGCCGTCGAAGATCTGGGAGAGCGCGAGCCCGAAAGAAGCGGTGGCGATGGTCGCCGTGCCCAACACCGCGCCGCCGACACCCGTGTACCGAGCACGTTCTTGGGGGACCTTGGCGAGCACTTCCTCGTCAACACCCGCGAAAACGCGCAGCCTTCTGCTCATCGACATCTTGTTCTCAGACAACGTCGTCCTCGTTGGGGGCGAAGCCGGGCTTCTCGCTGTCGGCCGAGGTCACGGAGCGCCGACGGTGGTTGGGGCCGACCTCTTGCGCCGGCTGGATGCCCAGTTGGGCCTGGGTGACGCGGTTGATCAGGTCGACCGGGTCGTAACCGATCCGGTTCAACGCGTTGTTCTCGCTCAGGTGTTTGAGCACCGTCAGCAGGTTCTCGTCCTGCCTGTGCCGTTCTTCGCGAAGCTGGTCCGCGATTTGAGCCGCCGTGACCTCGCCTCGGTCGAGCGCAAGCGCGCTGGTCATCTCCGGCCCGCGGCTGATGAGTTCGTTCAGGAACTCCGCGGACGCCCGCTGACCGCTGAGCTCGAACTCCTTGAGCTTCCTCTTCCACTCGACGGCCTGGATCTGCTTGCCGTGGCTGCGGAGTTCGCCAGGGGTGAGGACGTCCACGGTGGACAGCTTGACGCTGAGACCGGGAATCATGGGAGGCTCCAGCGTGCAGTACGCCGTCACCCGCGCGTTGGCCATGCTGCGAACCGCGTTCAGTTCGTCGATGCTGTGGTCGATGCCCAACTCGACCAGCTTCCGATCACGGCGAAGGTGTTCGCCCAACACCTGCACGACGTTCGTCAACCGCCGGGCCACGACCGTCTCGGCGTGCGTGACGACGCAGTCGAAGCGGACGCGCACGTAGAAGTCGTTGCCGGGGTTGGAAGACGGGATGGGGAGGTCGACGGTCACGAGTTGCTGCCGCACGTCGACCAGACTGACTGCGACAGCGTCGACCACCGCCTCCTCAGCGCCGGTCAGGTGCCTGCGCTCGGTGAAGGCCTCGTACCGCCCGCCGGTTTCGAACACGAGGACCGTGCCGGAGACCTGCGGTGGGAGTTCGTCCACGTCGCGCCGGCGGGAGAACACGCGTCGCTTCACAGGACTGAGCGTCCGCTCCTCGCAAATCGGGTAGTTCGTGCTGCTGTTCATTCCGCGGGTCCCCTCAACGAACGTTTGCGGTCAAGAAAGCGGTGAGCAGTGCAGAAGTGACTTGATCGGCGATGCCCCCACCGCCGGCGGAGCCGAACTCGTAGTCGAGAGATCGCCGGAGAAGATCGACTTCTGCATCGGTCAGACAGGCTCGTACGGCTTCGCCGAGTCGCCCCGTCACCTGGCGAGCGACATCGTCACCGCCCAGCCCGGCAAGAGTGCTGCGGAGGGCATCGATCGCTTTGCCGCGGTGCCGGCCGCTTCGCAACGCCTCAGCCCAGAGCTCACCGATGACTTCGACGTTCTGCGGCTGGTTGCGCAACACCGCAGCCATCGCAGCCTCACCGGAATCGGGCTGTCTGGCGGCCAGCACGGTGCTCACCGCGTCCAGCGCCGGAAGGTCCCTGCCCGCGTCAATGGCGGTGTCGAGTCCACGTTGGATGAACCGGAGCAGGCTGCCGGCGTCTTCGCCCTCGGCTGTGTTCGCGCAGAAGAGCAACGCGATCGACTGGCGGGCGACCCGCGGCTCGACACCACCGCGGGAGGCCAGGTGCCACAACCAGGTCAGTGCGGAAACCTGGTAGCGAATGCCCAGCGTGCTGCCCAAAGCGGCTGCCGCTGTGATCCTGCGCCGGATGCTCCCGTCACGCACCCACTTCAGGGCGAGGTCGAGCGCGACGGACGCCAGGGAGTCGTCGATGCACATCCAGGACAACACGTAGGCCGCCGTCGCGCGCTCCGGCCCGGCGCCGTCCGACCACGGGTCCAGGAACGACTCCTCCACCTCACCCCAGGAGTCGCGGCACAACAACGCCAGTCCGAGCGCGACCTGGACCTGCACCTCTGACACGGGGGCCGTTGCGGCGATCTCCCTGACCCACGTCCGCACGGGCGCCCAGAGTTCGATCCCATAGCGCTCCGACAGTTCTGCGATCACGTGCTCGCGGTAGTCGTCCGCGCGGAACACCACCATTCGCTCACGGTCGGGATCACCCGGTCCCGCGGCGGCGTCGCGCCTGACGACGAAAAGACCCTCCTCCTTCGTCCAGCCGACTCGGCTCTGCACGACCTTGTCGCCCAGGTCGAGCGGCGGGGAGGTCGTCACCTCGCTACCGCCCGATGCGCCGAGAGCCAGCAGACGCTGGTGCAACACTTCGAACTTCCTGAGCGGAACACCGTGGGCGAAGACGGCGGCCGCTGCCGACAGGACGTCGCCCAGCGTTCGGCTCTCGTCGTCGAACCAGTCCCGAACGTTGTCCTTCGACGAGCCGTCAAGAGCAGCGAGCGCGTCACGGCAGCTGACGGACGCCGCCTTGGCGATGGTCACGACCGTGCGCGGGAAGGTCAGATCGGAGACGCGCTTGCGCACGAGTTCCAAATCGGGATCCTCGATCGCGGCGGCACCGACGTACCGGTCGAACAACAGTCGCGGATCCGGCGGTTGCCACTCGACGACGAGTTCGCGGACGAGCTTGCGCAACGAGCCCGCCGAACTCAGCGTCATCACCAGGTAGGAACCGTTCCGCACCAGCTCGTCCCTGACCCGCTCGATCTCGAACCGTTGCTGCACCGACGCGGCGCCGCTGTCCAGCCGGTCCGCCACCAGGTAGCCCTTGTTCCGCTTGACCACGAGTTCACCGAGGTCTGCCGACGGGGCTTGCGCCGTGATCTGACAACCAGGCGGGAGCACGGAATGCAGCCCGGCGATGGCTCCGGTTCGCTTGCCGGTGCCATCCACCCCGACCAGCAACGCGATGTGCTTCTCCCGCAACAGCTCCACCAGGCTGTCAAAGCACTCGGAACCGACGTAGCGCTCAACGATCGTCTCGACCTCGACGCTGCTGATCGGACCGGTCGACCTCCTGGCCGACGCCGAGATCGAGACCCCGAACCTGGCGTTTTCAGCGTCCACGCGCCCGTAGAAGTTGTTGATGACCTGGCTGCCGCGCAACTCCTCGGCCGCGAGAACGTCATCCTCGTGTTTCTCTTCCTGCCTGCCTCCCGCAGCCTGCAGATCATCCGCGGGCGAGGACTGGCCGGCGCCACTCGCCTCCACGGGCTCATCGACGCGGTCGCCGTTCTCGGCTTCGCTGTCGGCCACGATCACCCCTGGAAGCCGAAGTTCGCCTGGTTCGCGTGCACGACGTCGTGGAACTCGTTGTGCACCGCGCGGTTGCCTGCTGCGGATCTCCGCGCGCGCGGAGATCCGGAACCCCCGAGTTCCAAGGCGTGCACGTCAGCGCCGGGCACCCTCAACCAACCCGATGTCGTGATCTCCTTGCACACCACCTCGACCTTGCGGAAGTCCCGGGGGGACAACGAGGTGTGTCCGTGTGCGACCACGTGGTCGAACACCTCCGGGGAGAGGACCACGGCGAGATTCGCGTCCGGTGCGGCGATCAGCGCCTGCTTGACCGCTGCACCGTTGACGAGCCTGCTCACGTGCACGACGGCCTGGCCGCCGAACCCCATCGCCGAAGGGAAAGCGTTCCCGTGATGCAGCGCGGCCCTCAGCCGGAGTCTCCTGCTCGGCGGCACACCGACGTTCACGGCTGCGAGGTGGCGGTCGAGCGCTGCGATGAACTGGTCGACGACGTACGGCTCGAACTCGTCGTTCGGGATCACCGCGAGTTCTTCGTCGCCCTTGGGCTGACGCAGCCACCTGTCCCTGTGCAGCCCCGCGGCCTGTGCCGCGTCCCTCAGCACCTGCGCGAGCTTGTCCTGAACCGCGGACTTCTCAGGATCGCTTCGGCTTCCGTAGGCCTCCACGTCTGCGGTCATGCAGAGGGCACGACTAAACGGTTCAACCATTCCGACTACCTTCCTGGACAGGACGACTGACCGAGGCAGCGCCTTGCCGAACTTTCTACCGGAACAGACGAACGACATTCCCCACTAGCAGGGATTTTCGTCCAGATTTTCAGCGCGTTGTCTCAGCGCCGGCTCGTCGAGCAGGACGCAACCACGGTAACCCCATCTGATGATCCGACCATTTTCGAGATCACGCAGTTCCGATTCTGCCGCCGAGAGCGACACGCCCGCCAACGAAGCCAGCTCCCGCTGGGTGAGCGCAACGGCGAGTTGGACGCCGACTTCAAGCGGCCTGCCGTGAATTGCGTACAGCTCACCGAGGATCCGAGCCACCCGCACGGACACCCGACGAGAGTTCGCCGCGTCGAGGCGGCGTTCGTTCGCCCACCTCAACCTGGCGGAGAGCATTCGACCGAACTCGATCGCGACAGGCGGATGATCACGCTGAAAGCGCTCCCATTCCTCCCAGGCTATTGTCCTGAACCTGGTCGGCGCGCAGGCGCGCACGCTGGCACTCCGCGGCTTCACCTCCAGCGGCCCCATCTCGCCGACGAGGTCGCCACCAGTCCGAATGGCGATCAGCACCGTCTTGCCACGCGCCAGGTCGACCTCCACCTTGGCATGCCCGGACGTCAGGAGGATGACCTCGCCGCCGACTTCGCCTTGGCGGACCAGGCATTCTCCTGGCACCCGAAGACGCTCGGTGCCGAGTCGCAACGCACGGTCGCGCAACGGTGAAGGCAACCTCCCGAGCAGAGTTTGCGCAGGCCAGGCTCCACCATTGTCAGTCATTCGACCTCCAGGTGCGCCAAAGAGAACGTTCGTAACGAGAAGCGATCCGGCCGGATGCGGGCGATGAAACACCGGAACAATAGCGGGTCAATCACGAGATAGCGAAACGACATTAAAGTTGATCTATGCCACTCGACGTGTCCACCAGATCACCTCCAAGCGTTCGCAAGAGTTTGCGCCCAAGATTGCTCTACATGGAGTAGTACCACCCGCACGCTGCCGAGTCTGCGGCAAATGACTCACAAAGCGCCACGAGCTCACACTCGAACAGCCGTTTTCCGATGATCCGGCGATCGTGAAAGGTGGAGGACGAAGGATGGAGGAGACATGAGCGATGCCGAATTGGCGATCGAGCAGAGCACGACGTGGATCAAGAATGCCGATGTGAAGGCGGGGCTGTGCGCCACCGCGGTCGCCGGAGTGGCCACAGCGGTGGCCAGCCAACGCCCCCTCCTGAGCACAGTGGCGAGATCGACTGGAGTGGTGAGCTCTCTGGCGCTGACCGCGCTCGGCCTGTCGGCCCTGACGCTCGTCGCGTCAGCGTTCTTCTTGGTGAAGGTGCTCCTGCCGCGAGTGGTTCCTGGAACCCACAGCCGGTACTCCTGGCCCTCTTTGGCCCAGTTGCCCTTGGACGACCTGATGACCACCACCCCGTCAGGCGAGGAGGCCGGCTGGGCTTATGCCCAGGTCCTCGCACGCATCGCCCGCGCGAAGTACAGATCTCTGCGTTGGGCGTTGATGTTGTGGTTCACGTCCGCCTCGCTGCTCCTCACATGGTTCGTCATCGCCTCATGAACCGGCGCATTCGGCCGCGAGCAGGTCCGGGCGCCGGATCACCAACGCACGTCGGGAGGTGTTGATGACACCGTCTTGCCGCAGGCCGCGAAGAGCACGAACCACGGACTCGCGGGTTGCCCCGATCGCGTGTCCGAGCTCTTCCTGGGTCAGCAGGGAGCCGACGTCGTTGCCATAGGTCGTGATCAGTTCCAGAAGTAGCCGGGCCAGTCGTTGCCTCGTCGGCAGAGTGCCGAGGTCGACGCGTTTGGTGTTGGCCTGTTCCACCCTCAGCACCAGTCGTCGCATCACCTCGCGGCTCACCGAGGGTTCGTTCTCGACGAGTCGCTCGAACTTCTCCGCAGGCACGACCAGACAGACCATCTCGGTCACAGCCGTGACCATTGCGGAGCGCGGGCGCTGAGCCAGCACACCGAAGTCACCGATCAACTCGCCGACACCTCGCAATGCGAGCAGGCTCTCCTTGCCGTTGGCAGACAGGTGCGCGACGCGACAGATGCCCTGCTCCACGTACAGAACCGATACGGCGACTTCGTGCTGCCGGACGATCACGCCACCGCGCGGGAACGCCTTCCTCACGCCGATGCGGGCCAATGCCTCGTGCAGCTGTGTGCTCACCGCCCCAGTCTGGCGCGGAACCCGTCGTTCGCCCCAGAGACGGGCGACTGGCGTTCAGTCGACCGGCAGGCCCCACGGCCGGCGGTCCAGCTCCACCCAGCCACCGCCACGGGCCAGAGCAGCACGAACCCCGGCCACGTGCTCGGCGAACGAAGCCAGGTCGCCGTGCAGCAGCTCGGCGCGTTCGACGTCCAGGGGGTGCGTGTCGTCGTGCCACAGGTCGACGGCGAACGAGGCGACGAACGACATCGACTGCAACAGCTGCAGGAGGGCTACGGACGGTTGTGAGGTCTCGGCCAGGTAGGCGAGACGGATCTCCTCGCAGGTGGTGAGGAGGGCGCGGACCTGGCGGATGGCGTCGGCGGGGGTGCCGTCCCACGACGGGTCCGGCCACACGCGGTCGCTCAGCTCCAGCCAGAGCCGCCAGCCCGTTGCCAGTTCCGCGTCGTCCGCGGGACTCCACTTACCCATGTCTCCACTGTGCATGCGGGTGGAGCGGGAGTCTCGTGACGATGACGCACGCCACGGCACCCCCACGTGTGACTCGCGGCGGCGACCCTGGTCGGGTGCGCCGCCGCGAGGATCATCAGGAACGAACGGCTCGTTCGGGTGCCGTGTCGGGCTCGTCTGACTTCAGCGAGTCGATCAGGGCGTCGCGCTCCCGGGACGGTTCCGGCTTCGCGAAGCCGATCACCAGGTACAGGACCAGCGAGACCAGCAGCGGCGTCGAGACGATCAGGGCCTGCGAGACGGCGAAGTCCTTCAGGAACTGCTGCTCGACGTAGAGGAACACCCAGGTGGCGAGGCCGCCGACGGTCGACGACAGCGCTGCCGTGGGGCCGATCTTGCGGAACCACGGGAGCAGGCCGAGCATCAGCGGGATCGCGATCGGGCCCATCGTGGCCGCCACGAGGGCGATCACGACCTTCAGCACGAAGCCCTTGGTGTCCGCGGTCAGGGCGATGGTCATCGACAGGCCGATGAACGCGAACGTGGTGATGCGCGCCAGTTTCAGCTGTGCGTCCGCGCTCATCGAGAGTGCGCCCTTCCACAGTCGCGGAAGGATGTCACGGGTGATGACGGCGGTGATGACGTTGGCGTCGGAGGAGACCATCGCCATCGTGTGCGAGAAGAAGCCGGCGAGGACGAGGCCCACCATGCCCGCGGGGAGCATGGCCTTGCCCATCTCGACGTAGGCCTGTTCGGCGTTGGCCTCCATGCCCGGCACGATCAGCGGGGCGGCCCACATCGGGAAGAACAGGATCAGCGGCCACACGAGCCACAGCGCGGCCGAGAGCAGGGCAGAGCGCTTCGCGGCGAAGCCCGACGGGGCCGCCATGTAGCGCTGGGCCAGGTTCCACATGCCGCCGTTGTACTCGAGCGTCTTGATCAGGAAGAGCGCCATGAAGAACGTCAGGGTGTAGGGGCCGGTCAGCGGGTCGCTGTGGCTCTCGGGGAGCTTGTCCCAGATCGTCCACATGAAGTCGATGCCGCCGAAGTGCGAGGCGACGGCGAAGAACATCGCGAAGCCCGCGAGGCCCTGGATGATGAACTGGCCGAAGTCGGTCAGCGCGTCGGCCCACAGGCCGCCGAGCACCGAGTAGACCATCGTGACGATGCCGACGAGCGCGATGCCCCAGCCGATCGGGACACCGGCGAAGCCCTGCAGCAGCAACGCGACGGCGACCCACTTGGCCGCGATGTCGACGACCTTCAGACCGGCACCCGCCCACGCCATGACCTGCTGCGTCGGGACGTTGTAGCGGATGGCGAGGTACTCGAGGGGCGACTTGACGTCGTGCTTCGACCGCAGCCGGTTCCAGGCGGGCGCCCAGAGGAACGCGCCGATGCCGACACCGATGCCGATCGTCAGCGACCACCAGATGTAGACCGTGAGGCCCAGCCGGTACGCCTCCGCCGCGAACGCGACGAACATGACGGCGCTGTACCCGGACATGTGGTGGGAGATGCCGGACAACCACCAGGGCATCTTGCCGCCCGCGGTGAAGAAGTCGGCGATGTTCTTGACCCGCCCGCGTGACCAGAGGCCGATTCCGACCATCACCACGAAGTAGCCGGCGACCACGACCCAATCGAGGCTTTTCATGTGACCTCCAAGCGTGCACACACGTGTGCCCGCGAGAGCGCACCAGGCCTCGGGCGGCGGAACCTGGCACATCCCGCACGGGATATGTGACGTAGGTCTTACGAGACTGTTGCGGTGGGACGGAAGACCTTGGGCTGTCTTGAATCACATTCGTGACCCTTGTTCATCCACATGAACAGAACGAGGTCGGGTGCGACCCGATCCGGCTGCTGGTTGAACGCCTACCGGTTGCGCTTCTGATCGACTGCCGCGTTCGCGCGAGCGGTCTCCCCGCTCGCTCATGTCCGGTTCAGGGGATGTGGAGGAGTGTCTCTTTCGCCACCACCGAGTGGTCGGCCTTGCCGAGGTTACTGTCGAGTAATACCCTGTTGTTACCGGTCAGTAGGCGACCCCGCCGCGACCCTGAGGAGTGAGCTGACGAGATGGGCCACTACAAGAGCAACGTCCGGGATCTCGAGTTCAACCTGTTCGAGGTCTTCAACGTGCAGGACCACCTCGGCACGGGGCCGTTCGAGCAGTCCGACGAGGACACGGCGCGCAGCGTGCTGGCCGAGGTGAAGAACCTCGCGGAGGGTGTCCTCGGGGACTCCTTCGTCGACGCCGACCGCAACCCGCCGGTGTTCGACCCGGCGACGCACTCGGCCACCCTGCCGGAGTCGCTGAAGAAGTCGTACCAGGCGGTGTGGGACGGCGAGTGGTACCGCCTGTTCCTGCCGAACGAGCTGGGCGGCTTCGGCACCCCGCCGTCGGTCACGTGGGCCGCGTCCGAGCTGCTGCTCGGGGCGAACCCGGCCGTCTACATGTACCTGGCGGGTCCGAGCTTCGCGACGGTCGTCTACAACAACGGCACTGAGCGCGACAAGCAGTGGGCCCAGCTGATGATCGACCGCGGCTGGGGCGCCACGATGGTGCTGACCGAGCCGGACGCCGGCTCCGACGTCGGCGCCGGCCGCACCAAGGCCTTCAAGCAGGACGACGGCAGCTGGCACATCGAGGGCGTGAAGCGCTTCATCACGTCCGCGGACCAGGACCTGACCGAGAACATCATGCACATGGTGCTCGCTCGTCCCGAGGGCGAAGGGATCGAGGCGAAGCCCGGCACCAAGGGCCTGTCGCTGTTCCTGGTGCCGAAGTTCCACTTCGACCCGCAGACCGGTGAGCTGGGCGAGCGCAACGGCGCCTTCGTCACCAACGTCGAGCACAAGATGGGCCTCAAGGCGTCCACCACGTGCGAGCTGACCTTCGGCCAGCACGGCGTGCCCGCCAAGGGCTGGCTGCTCGGCGAGGTGCACGACGGCATCGCGCAGATGTTCGACGTCATCGAGTACGCCCGCATGATGGTCGGCACCAAGGCCATCGCGACGCTGTCGACCGGCTACCTGAACGCGCTGTCGTACGCCAAGGAGCGCGTGCAGAGCGCCGACCTCACGCGCATGACGGACAAGACCGCCCCGCGCGTCACCATCACCAACCACCCGGACGTCCGCCGCAGCCTGATGCTGCAGAAGGCGTACGCCGAGGGCCTGCGCGCCGTGTACCTGTACACCGCGACCCTGCAGGACAAGGTGATGCTCGGCGGCGACGACGCAGAGCTGGCCGCCAAGGTCAACGACCTGCTGCTGCCGATCGTCAAGGGCGTCGGCTCGGAGCGCGCGTACGAGCAGCTCGCGCAGTCGCTGCAGACGCTGGGCGGCTCGGGCTTCCTGCAGGAGTACCCGATCGAGCAGTACATCCGCGACGCGAAGATCGACTCCCTGTACGAGGGCACCACGGCCATCCAGTCGCTGGACTTCTTCTTCCGGAAGATCATCCGCGACAAGGGCCAGGCGCTCGCCTTCATCAACGGCGAGATCCAGAAGTTCCTCGACAACGAGGGCGGCAACGGCCGCCTGAAGGAGGAGCGCGCTCTCCTGAAGCAGGGCCTGGAAGACCTCCAGGGCATGCTCGGCGCCCTGGTCGGCTTCCTGACCACGTCGCAGGAGGACGTCCGCAACCTCTACAAGGTCGGCCAGAACTCGGTCCGCCTGCTGATGACCGCGGGTGACGTCCTCGTCGGCTGGCTGCTGCTGCGCCAGGCCGAGGTCGCGCTGGAGAAGCTCGGCGGCACGCCGTCCGCCAAGGACAAGGCGTTCTACGAGGGCAAGATCGCGGTGGCGTCGTTCTTCGCGAAGAACGTGCTGCCGGAGCTCACCTCGCGCCGCAAGATCGCGGAGTCCACGGACAACGCGCTGATGGACATCGACGAGAGCGCTTTCTGAGCGTCTCACCGACGACGGGCCCGTGCACCTCCTGCCCGAGGTGCACGGGCCCGTTTCCATTGCGTCAGAAGAACAGCGGACCGACCGCGGCACCGACGTTGAACGCCGCCGTCGCGTAGGAGCCCGCCATCGTGGGCGCACCCGACGCGTGGTGCAGGACGCGCGCGATCAACGTACTGCCGACCGCGAACGAGAGCGCCCCGAGCACGAACACCAGGCACAGCAACGTGACCGGCTCCCTGCCCAGCACGTCGAGGCTCGTCCAGCCCACGACGGCCAACGTCCCGCCGAGCGCCACGACCGGACGCGGTGACGAGTCGGCCAGCCTGCCCGCGGCGGTGACCCCGACGAACGAGCCGACGCCGAACAGCACGAGCGCGACCGGCACCCACCACTCGCTCAGCCCGGCACCCGCGACCACCGGCGCGAGGAACGTGAAGTGACCGAACGTCACCGCGTTCACGACGACCGCGAGCGCGATGACGAGCACCAGCACCGGTTTGCCGAGCTCGGAGAGCTCAGGGCGCAGGGCGGGCGGCGCGACGCGCTCCCGCCTGGCCGGGACTCCGCGCAGGACACCGATCGCCGCGGGCACGCAGAGCACGGCGACCGCCAGGAACGTCGCACGCCAACCGAACGCGGTGCCGAGCAACGACCCTCCCGGCACACCGGCGATCGTGGCCACCGTGGTGCCGGACAACAGCACGGCGAGCGCCCGCCCACGCCGGTGCGGCGGCACGAGAACAGCGGCCGTCGTCAGGGCCACGGCGAGAAACCCGGCGTTCGCGAGTGCGGCCAAGACCCTGGAAACCAGCAACAGCAGGAAGTTCGTGGTGATGGCACCTGCCACGTGCGCCACGAGGAACACGACGACGAACCCGAACAGGCTGGTGCGCGGCGACCACGTGCGAGCCACCACCGCCATCAGCGGTGCGCCGACGGCCATGCCCGCGGCGAACGCGGAGGTGAGCAGGCCGGCGGTGCCGACAGGCACGCCGAACTCGGCCGCGATGGACGGCAGCAGCCCGGCGAGCATGAACTCGGAGGTGCCCATGGCGAACACGGCCAGGGCGAGCAGGTAGAGCGAAAAAGGCACGGAAGAGCTCCGGAGGACTGAAGGGTTTTCGGGGCTGACGGCTAGACCGCAGACCCGACCTTCGCTGCCTCAGGGCTCGACATGACCGATACGTTAGCGCGAACCCCTCACCGGGTGCAGCTTGACTTCGTTGTCAGTTGACAGGCCCTCGTTCGGAATCAAAAATTGCCTGGTGGCCCTGTACCTGCTGATGGTGTGCGCGATCGCCGGTGTCGCGGTGCTCGCGACGCTCGTCGTGCGCCGCGTGAAGAACCGGCAGCGGCGCCAGGACGCGCTGTGGTCCGGGTACCGGCGGCACATGGACGAGCTGCGCGAGGCGTCACCGGGAGCCGAGCTGGCCAGGGTCGCGCAGGTGCACCAGAGAGCGGAGCACGGCACCAAGGCCGTGATCACGTGGGAGCGGACCCGGGTCGAGCAGGAGACGTGGTTCGAGGGGACCGACCTGGACCCCGGCGACCTCCTGCTGCTGCGCGGAAGCCCGGGCTGGGGGCCGGACGCCGGCAGTCCCAACGTCTTCTACGTGGCGCCGGGTCAGGTGCTGTCGCTGATGACCGTGGAGGCGCAGGAGGCCGCGGCCCGGCATCAGCACAGGCGCGCGGCCACCGACGTCACTCCTTGACAGCGCGGGCAGCGGCGAAGCAGTAGACGCCGAACGCGGCGATGCCGATCGCGACCGCTGTCAGCAGGAACATGCCGTAGGGCTGTGCCGCCAGCGTCTTCAGGGCCTTGTCCATGCCACCGGACTGCTGCGGGTCCGCGTTGACGGCGGCGAGTCCGACGAGGACACCGATCACCGCGTACGCCGTGCCCTTGCCGATCCAGCCGATCCTGCCCACCGGCTCGATCCACGACGGCGCGCGGCTCATGTCGAGGTCCTTCTCGAAGGACTTCTTGATGCCCTTGTAGATGATCACACCGGCGATGGAGAGGATGCCGATCGCGACGGCGCCGACGATGAACTGGCCGCCGGGCCAGGAGAGCACCTGCGCGGTGAGCTCCTGCTGCTGCTGGTTCTGGTTGCCGGAGCCACCGGACCCCGTCGCGTACTTGAACGCACCGTAGGCGATACCGGTCGCCGTGACGGCGCGGGCCGCGGAGCCGATGCGCTTGGAGATCCGCTTGCGCTTCTTGTCGATGTAGGTGTACCCGACGAACGCCAGGAGCAGCTGCCACAGCGCGAAGCACACCAGCCCGATCGCCAGCGTCCACAGCAGCCACGGACCGGCCTGGGCGATGTCGCTCAACGCGCCTTTCGAGTCGGCCTGTTCGGAAGCGCCGAACGCGACCTGGATCGCGAGCCACGCCACCAGGACGTGCACGACCCCGTACAACACCATCCCCGCGCGCCCCAGCGTCTGGACGACGGGGTGTCTTCGCGCCTCTTGCGCAACAGTGGCCACGAACGGGTGAATACCCGCGCGTGGCCACCGTGAACCAGCGTTCTGTCAGCTGCCGGGCGGCGGCGGCTCGCAGATGATCTTGAACTGCGGGTCGTACTTCACCGTGCGCGACTCGGTGCGGGACTGGCCGTTGCGGCGGTCCGTTATCGTGCGCGTGTCCGTCACGGAGAAGCCGGGCGAGCCGTTGCTCGGCGTGCAACCGGCCTTGTTGACCTTCTTCTCCTGCGGCTGCGTGGGGGCGAACTCACCGCTGGTGGAGCCGGTGACGTCGTAGTTCTTGGTGCCCCACAGCACGATCTTGATCGACGAGGGCGTCCAGATCGTCTGGATCGCGACGCCCGTGTCGTCCGGGTTCGTGAAGGCGATGTCGATCACGCTGTTGCCCGCGCCGTCCATGAACACGGTGGCCTCGCGGCCCTTCGGGTACCGCGTGATCCAGTAGCTGTGCTCCCGGTGGCCCGCGTCCTTCATGCCCGCGTAGTAGTACGCGTTGTAGAGCGTGGTCGCGAACTGCGAGATGCCGCCGCCGACCGCCTGGCCGGGGATGCCGTTCTCGATGATGCCCGACTCGACGTAGCCCTGCGCGGTGCCGCGCGGACCCGTGTACTTGTTGAGGCTGAACGTCTCCTTGGGCTTCACGATCGCGCCGTTGACCTTCTCGGCGACGACGCGGATGTTCACGCCCGAGGCGGGGGTGAAGCCACCGGTCTGGAACTCGCCGATGACCTCCTTGATGCCCATCTTGTTCGCCTGCTCGGTGGTGACCTTCGCGGGCGTGTGCTTGTACTCGAACTTGATCTCGCGGCCGTCGGTCTTCTTCAGCGTGTCGAAGTACGGCTGGAGGTTCTTGTCCCAGTCGAGGTCGAGGCCGTCCACCGAGGGCTTGACCGTCGGCCTGCCGCCCTCGAAGACGATCTGGGCGTCCTTGCCCTCCTTGACCGTGTCCTTGAGCTGCGGCGCCGTGACCTCGGCGAGCTTGTCCTTGTTCGGCGTCACGTCCAGCGCGCCGCCCTCACCCGGGGTGAACGACAGCGTGGTGCCGATCTGCTCCGGGGTGAGCGTCGCGTCCTTGCCCTCGCCCTTGATGACGACCGGACCGGAGACCGCGGTCTTCACGATCTCGTTGAGCGCCTTCTCGACGCCCTCCTTGGTCGTCTTGACCGCGGTGAAGTCCATCGGGACCTCGACCGGGTCGCCGGACGCCCAGTTCGCGACGACGGCGCTGACGGCGCCCTCGGTCTTGAGCTTCTGACCCGCGTGCGGCTCGACGGCGACGGGGGTGGCGCCCTCGAACCTGATGGTGCCCTCGACGGGCTCGTGGTCGAGCTTGGGGCGCATGGCCTCCAACGCGCCGGAGACCTTCGCGTCGTCGGCCTTCGTCGCGACACCGACCTCACGGCTCGTGAAGAACGAGGTGACGCGGGTGATCGGGCTGAGCGGCTGGCTGCCGGCGCGGTCGATCGTGCTGTTCCAGTCGAGCTCGAGGCCCGCCGCCTTCGGGTCGAGCTCCGCGGTGACGTCGCCCGCCTTGAGCGCGACGGGCTTGCTCAGCCGGGGACCGATCTCGTCGCGGAGCTTCTTCTCGGCCTCGTCGTGGGCCATGCCGCCGACGTCGACGCCCGCCACGGTCACGCCGCGCGGGACGTTGCCGCTCGAGACGAGGATGTCGAGGCCGTAGAGCAGCCCCAGGGCGCCGATGGCGGCCGCGGCCACGATCAGCGCCTTCTTCTTCGTGTTCTTCTGCTGTGCCTCGTCCGCGCCGGGCTCGATCATCACGGGCCCGTGGACGCCGGAGTCCTCCGGCCGGGTCAGGGGCTGCGGCTCGGGCGGCGCCACCGGCTTCATGTACTCCGTGGCGTCCTCGCCTGCCGGGAACCCGACGCCGGGCACGGCCGCGGTGACGGTCGGCTCGTTCGAGTCGGGCTCCTCAGACGGCCAGGCCTCGGTGGAGGCGTCCACCTGGACCGGGGTCAACCTGGTCGTCTGCTCGGAGGACGTGCCGCCGGGACCCACCGGAGGCATCGCTCTCGTCTTGTCAGCGTCGTACGGCACAGCTCTCCCCGTTGCCTGTCTCTCCTGAGGTGGCATATGTGTGCAGCTATCAGGCGCAGATCACGAATCGGCGGCTCATAGGTACAGACCAGTACCGTGCTCGGTCAGCTCGGTCGCCACCGCGTGGAGATCGCGTTCCCTGATCACGAGGTACGTGGTGCCCTGCACCTCGACCTCGAACTGGTCCTCCGGGTTGAACATCACCCGGTCGCCGACCTTCACGTGGCGCACTCCGGTACCGACTCCGAACACCTCACCCCACGCCAACCGCTTCGCCATCTGGGCCGTAGCGGGGATCACGATGCCTCCGCTGGAACGCCGCTCGCCGTCCTCCGGCGAGATGCGGACCATCACACGGTCGTAGAGCATCTGGATCTCGAGCTTGACATCAGGCACCAGCAGAGTCTACGTGGCTTGCCCAGCTCCCTCGTCCATGCCGCCCATCAGCAACGGCAGACGGGTAGGTGCATCGGCAACCACTCGGACGGGAACCCCCCAGTCCTGCCTGGTCAGACGGCAGACCGGGTGTTCGTCGGCAGGATCGTCACTGCAACTGGCGGCCTGCGCTACGACGTGCAGAACGCCGTTCGTGACCTGATCGTTGATCCGCAACGCCCGTACCAGTTCGGTGCTGACGCCCGCACCCTCGAGGATGAGCTCCGGGGGAGAGCTCGTGATCTCCAAACGCGTCGAGGGGCCGTACCTCTCGTCCAGCTTCGTCCCGGTCGGCGGGGTGAAGACGACCGCGAGCTCGAACGCCCCGGACGCGATGTCCGTCGACGGCCGCTTCACCTCGTGGGCGGCACCGTCGATCCTGGTCGCGGACGCCGCGAACCGCTCCAGGCGGTGGGCGGCGCTCGCGACGACGACCAGCTCACCGTCGACCAGCAGCGCGTCGGACGGCTCGGCGACGTCCGTGGCGATGGTCGTCAGCGTCCGCGTCGCGGGGTCGTAGCGGCGGACCGCGTTGTTGTAGGTGTCGCTGATGACCACCGAGTGGTCGTCCAGGACCGTGACGCCCAACGGGTGCTGCAGCAGCGCCTCGTCCGCGTCGCCGTCCTTGTGCCCGAACGCGAACAGGCCCTTGCCGATGACGGTGTGGACCTCGCCGTGCTCCAGGTAGCGCAGCGCGCTCGTCTCGGAGTCGACCATCCACAGCCGGTCGCCGTCCGCCGCGAGCCCGGACGTCTGCGCGAAGAAGGCGCCCTCGGCCGGCCCGTCGTTGATGCCCTCGACGGTGGTGCCGGCCAGGCGGCGGACGGTGCCCGCCTCCGGGTCGAAGAAGCCCAGCGTGTGGTTGCCGGCCATGGCGATGGCCACGCCGCCGTTCCACCACGCCACGTCCCACGGGCTCGTCAGCTCGATCTTGTCCGCCGGGCCGTCCGTCTCGCCGTCGCGCCACTGCTCGCCGGTGCCCGCGAGCGTCCTGACCTCGCCGGTGGCCAGGTCCAAGCCGCGGAGGAGGTGGTTGACCGTGTCCGCGATGACGACGTCGTAGCCGTGGGTGTTCGGCACCAGCGCGAGGCCCGCGGGCTCGGAGAAGGTCGGTGACGTGCCGTCCTGCCTGCCGCGCTCGCCGGTGCCGATGCGGCGGACGACGGTCTCGCCGTCCGCCTCGAGCTCGACGATGCTGTGGTGGGCAGAGTCGCTCACCAGGATCGTGCCGCTGGGGGTGACGACGGCCTTGGCCGGGAAGCGCAGCGTGGTGCTCGCCGGTTCCGGGGCCCGGTACGGACCGGAACCGCGGTGCAGCGTGCCCTTCCCGTCGTGCTCCGCGACCAGCTCGCCGATGACGGTCCTCAGCGCCTCGACGTGACCCTCACCCGCGGCGACGTGCACGACGTAGCCCTCGGGGTCGACGAGGACCAGCGTCGGCCACGCCTTCACGGCGTAGTTCTGCCAGGTGGTGAGCTCCGGGTCGTCGAGGACCGGGTGGTGCACCTCGTAGCGCTCGACCGCGGCTGCCAGGGCGTCCGGGTCGGCCTCGTGCACGAACTTCGGCGAGTGCACGCCGATCGTGACGAGGACGTCCTCGAACTCCTCCTCCAGCGGCCGCAGCTCGTCGAGGACGTGCAGGCAGTTGATGCAGCAGAACGTCCAGAAGTCGAGCAGCACGACCTTGCCGCGCAGGTCCTTCAGGCTGACCGTGGCGTCACCGGTGTTCAGCCAGCCGCGGCCTGCGAGTTCGGGGGCACGGACACGGGCACGGCGCTTCACAGTCGTCACGGCCGTATCCAACACTGTGGACGGTCGTGCTGTTCCGGCGTCCATCAGGTGAGAAGGACGGCCTTGAGCTCGTCGATGCCTTCCCGCCACTTCGGACCGTACCCGGCCTCGTCCCACAGCTCGAGCAGCTCCGATTCCGGCGCCAGCACGCGGTCCAGCGCCTGCACGGCCAGAGCGCGCACCTCCGGCGAGAAGGCGGGCATCGGCACGCCCGGACCGTACGCGGTGGTGACCGGCGTGCCGCCCGGCAGCTGTGCGGCGATCAGCGCGGCCGAGGCCACCGCCTGGCACGCCTCGTCGCTGTCGAGGAACTCGTCGGACTCGATCGTGCTGGTCAGAGCGGTGCGGATGATGTTCTCGCGTTCGGTCTCCGACGCCTCGCGCAGTGCGGCCGAGAAGTCCGCGGCGCTGTCGTTGTCGAAGTGGCCGATGTCCCAGGTTCCCATGCCGGTGATCTTCGCAGCCGCCACCGACAATTCACGGCAGCCGCAGTCCCGGCTTCTCGCCGCCGGTGAACCGGGCGCCGCGGAACGACACCTCGCCGCCGTTGAACTCCGCGCCGTCGAACGTGAGGGCGACGACATCGCCGATGCCCGCGACGACGGTCAGCGCGACCTTGATGACGTCGAGACGACTCGTCGGCGCGGTGGGAAGTCCCAGCGCCGTCCACAGCAGTGCCGCCGCGAGGGCGAAAGCCGTTGGGCCGATCAGCACAACGAGGACGAGATGCCTTCTGGTCGACCGAACCAGGCCGGAATCCACATGGTGGACGTCAACCGCCCGGCTGAACTTTTGCGCCATCTTTGGCGTAGAGGACGCCGGGAGGTGCGTGATGGTGGAGTACCTGGTGATCGGTGCGGGTCCGGCGGGCTTGCAGATGGGGAGTTTCCTGCACCGCGCAGGCCGTGACTACCTGGTCGTGGAGGCGGATCCGGAACCGGCGGGTTTCTTCCGGACGTTCCCGCGGCACCGCGTTCTCTCGACCGACGACAACTGGTTGTTCGACGGAGCGCCGTTCTCGCGCTACAGCAAAAGGGCTTTCCCGAACGCCGACGACCTGGTGCGCTATCTGGAGGACTTCGCGCGGCCGTTGAACGTCCGGTACAACACACCGGTCAGCGACCTGAGCCGTTTCAACGCGCGGCACGTCATCATCGCGACGGGCAAAAAGCCCCACCTGCCCAGCATTCCGGGCGTCGAGAACGCGGAGACGTACGCGAGCGCGAGCACCGACCCGACCGAGTACGCGGGCAAGAGGGTGCTGATCATCGGTCGCGGGCACAGCGCGTTCGAGACGGCGGACAACATCTCGGCCACCGCCCGCCTCACCCACACCGTGGGACGGACCGTGCAGCGGATCCGCAAGGACGGCGAGGAGTTCGTCGCCACGATCGACGGCACCGGCGAACTGCGGTACGACAGGGTCGTCGTCTGCGCCGGCTTCCGCCGCGACACCACCCTCGACCACCCGCAGGCGCACGTGCTCACCGGCGACTCGATCAAAGCGATCCGGCACGCCGCCCGAGCACTGCACCGCACCCTGGAAGCCGAGCACCACGGCGTCCCGTGGCCGCACCGCAGGCTGCGCAACCGCCCGGACGCGCTGGCCGCGACCATCGCGACACGGGCGGGCGAGATCCCGGACGGCCTCGCCGACGTCGTGGTGACGCAGGGACAACACGCCCTGCTCTACGACGAGATGCCCACGGCCGAGCGCAACGGCTTCGTCGTCACGAGCACGCAGGTCCGGCACTACCGCCGCAACGAGCTGATCGCCGTCGAACGCCGCCTGCACCGCAAGCCGCTGGAGAAGTTCTTCTCGCAGCAGCTCGCGGTGCCGTGCATCGCCTAGACGGGCAGCGTGCGCGCGAGGAACTGCGCGGTGAGGTCCCAGGCGCGGTCGGCGGCGGCCTGGTCGTACCAGGGACCGAGGTGGTTGAGGAACGCGTGGCCCGCGGGCTCCAGGTGGATCTCGGCGTTGTCGTGCCCCTCCACCGCGTCCACGACCTTCCGGTACTCGGTGATGTACGCGTCCTCGGTGCCGAAGTGGAACAGGATCGGGCACGACACCTCGCCGAGCGTGCCGATCTGGTCCGGCACACCGGAACCGTAGAACGACACGGCCGTGTCCGGGTCCGACGCGACGGCCGCGTTGTACGCCAGCGTGCCGCCGAGGCAGAAGCCGAGCACACCGACACCACCGCTCACCTCGGGCAGTCCGCGCAGGTACTGCACCGACGCCACGACGTCCTGCACGGCGAGCGGGAAGTCGAGGTTGCCGACGACCTCCATCGACCGCTGGATGCCGGCCTCGTCGTGCTCGCCCACCCAGCCGGGCTGGAAGCGGTGGAACAGCTCGGGCACCGCCACGACGTACCCGAGCGCGGCGAGCTTCTCCGCGATGCCCCGCAGGTAGCCGTCCAGGCCGAAGATCTCCTGGATCAGCACGATGCCGGGGCCGGAGCCGGACTCGGGGAGCCAGAGCGGCAACGGCATGTCGTTCACTCGATGCGTCATGCGACGATCCTGCCCGAGAGGGCGGGAATGCGGCACCGCACCTGCGAGCCGCCACCTCCGCCCTCGGCGAAAAGGTCTTCGTCCACGCCGTCGCCAGGCACGATAATCGGCCGGTGTTCAAGCTGATCGCGACCGACCTCGACGGCACGCTGCTGCGACCGGGCGGCGTGCTCAGCGACCGCACCCGCGCCGCGCTCGACGCCGTCGAGGCGGACGTCGTGGTCGTCACCGCGCGGCCGCCGCGGTTCGTGCAGGACCTGCGGCTGACCGGCACGGCGATCTGCTCCAACGGCGCGATGCTCTACGACCTCACCCACCGCGAGGTGACGCATGCGCAGACGGTTCCGCTCGACGTCGTGCGGAAGGTGTCGGAGGCGTTGGCCGAGGTGATCCCCGGTGTCGGCATCGCGGTCGAGACCGGGCTGGAAGTGCTGTGCGAGCCGGGGTTCCGGGGGTTCGGGCCGGGCAATCCACATCGGACGCTGGAGTTGCTCGACCACGTCTTCGACGAGGCGCACCAGGTCGTGCAGATGCTCGCGTGGGCGCCGGACGCCGAGAGCGACCACATGATGGAGATCGCCAGGGAGGCCGTCGGGCAGCACGTCGCGGTCACGCACTCGGGCGGTCTCGGGTTGCTGGAGATCAGCCCGCCCGGTGTGTCGAAGGCGGCGACGCTCGAAAGGCTGTGCGGCGCAAGGGGAATCGGCAAGGATGAGGTCATCGCGTTCGGCGACATGCCGAACGACCTGTCGGTGCTCGGGTGGGCCGGCACGGCGTACGCGATGGGCAACGCGCACCCGCTCGTGAAGCAGGCCTGCGGCAACCACGCGCCGCCGAACACCGAGGACGGTGTCGCGCAGGTCCTCGAACGACTCTTCCGGCTCTAGCGGCGCGGGACCGAGGTGGGTCCCGCCACCTCGGCGCCCAGGGCGGTCACCCGCTGCCTCAGCTCGCGGTCGGCCGTCACGACGGTCACGGCGCGGCCGGCGCCCTCCTCGCGCACCACCTCGACGATCGTGTCGTCGCCGTCTCCGGGTGCGGCGACGACACGGACGTCTTCGACGGAGGAAACGTTGCGCGCCTTGCCCTCCACGACCAGGACGACTTCCTCGTCACGGCCGCGCAGGGCGTCGCGGAGGCGTTCGGCCGCGGCCGCCCGGTCGCGCCACCACCCGTCGGGCACCGACCCGACGACGTTGGCGGCGTCGACGACGAGCAACGGCTTCACGCCTCCAGCGTGCCTCAGCCCCGGCGGGCCCGCAGCGCGTCGAGCGAGTCCGGGCCCTCGTCCACGGCGAGTGCCGCGGCGGGGGCCGAGGAGACGCCGGCCCAGCGCAGGACGGCGGCCGTCGCGGCGGCGCGGTCGGCTTCGGGCAGGCGGGCGATGTTCGCGCCGTGGTTGCCGCCCGGCACCGTGAACGACAGCGAGTCGCGCGTGCCGCGGCCCAGGGTGAACGGCTCGGCGCTCCACGGGTCGTTCTCGCCGTTCACGAACAGCAGCCGCGAGCCCTGGTGGCGCACCCAGCGGTCGATGTCGGCCATCGCGCGCTTGTCGAAGCGCGGGAAGCGGATCGTGTCGGGCACCATCGTGCGCGGAACGCTCGAACCGGGGTGGCGCAACAGGTCGCGCACCGCGGACTCGTCCGCTTCCGGCCAGCCCAGCTGCGTTCCGGCCTGGTAGTAGTAGGTCTCGTACGGCGCGACGCCCGCGTCGGTGTAGAAGTCGAAGCCGACGGTCTTGTCGATGAACGTCCACAGGTCGTCCACCGAGGCACCCGCGCCCGGCACCAGGGCGCACTGGTCCTGGGTCCCGTACTGCCAGAACGTGAACGGCGTGTCGAGGACCAGCACCTCCAGCGCCCGGTGCGCGCCGCCGAACTGCCTGTAGGTGTACCCCTTGGCCTCCAGGCGGGCGACGAACTCGTCGCGGTGCTGCAGGACCTGCCGCTGCACGCCTTCCAGGCGCCGGTTGCACGACGGGTCGTCGCCGACCTCGCGGATGAACTCGCCGTACACGTCGCGGTCGTTCACCACGTCGTTCGGCGCGACGTACGCGATGGTCGCGTCGACGTCGCGCGGGAAGAACCGGCGGTGGTAGATCGACGTCATGCCGCCCTTGCTGGCACCGGTCGACAGCCACTTCGCGCCGTAGATCTTCTTGAACGCGGTGACGATCCGGTGGTGGTCGTTGGCCGCCTGCCAGATGGTCAGGTCGTCCCAGTCGGCGGGCGACGGGCGCGACGGCGCGAAGAACCGCTGCTCCACGCTGATCTGGTTGCCGTCGACGAGCCGCGCGGGCTCGGAGGCGCTGACCGTGCCGGACAGGTGGTAGCCGGAGGTGTGCAGCACCATCGGCTTGGCTTCCGCCTTGTGCAGCAACGAGAACCGCTGCTCGAACTTCTGGCCGCGCGGCTTGCGGTGGTCCGCGGGCTGCTCGATGCCGAGGACGAACGTCCGCGCGGTGCCGGACGTCCCCTCGCTGATGATCCGCACGCCGGGAAGGGCGGCGAGGCGGTCTTCGATGTCGGGGGCGGCGGACACCACGGCGGCGGTGGCGGCGACCTGTGCCGATGCCAGGCCGAACGCCAGCAGGGAGCGTGCGAGTCTGTTCACCACCTCAAGCTATTGAGCCCGCACGCCCCGCCGGACCGGCCGATCGTCGGGCTTATCCGAAGCTCGCGTAGTAGGACGCGGCCATGTCCTCGTCACCGTGCCCCTTGGTGACAGCGCGGTTCAGCCGTGCGCTCGACGCCTGGGCCACGTCGAGCTGGATGCCCGCGCGCACCGCGGCCTGGTTCACGAGCAACGCGTCCTTCAGGGCGTTCTGCACGGTGAACGCGGGCGGGAAGGACCGCTCGATGATCGCGTTGCCCTTCATCTGCAGGTAGGCGCAGTCGAGGGGACCACCGGACACGGCCTCCAGGAACAGCTTCGGGTCGAGCCCGGACGCCTCGGCTAGCGACACGGCCTCGCCCACCGCCGCGGTCAGCGCGAGCACCCAGCTGTTCGCGACGAGCTTGAGCTTCGACGACGCCCCGGCCTCGCCGACCCACATCGTGCGGGAGCCGATCACGTCGAACACGGGTTGCACCCGGTCGCGCAGTTCCTCGGCACCGGAGGCGAGCACGACGAGCTGGCCCTCGGCCGCCGGCTTCGTGCTGCCGAGCACGGGCGCGTCCACGAACTCCAGCCCGAGCGACCGGGCGAGCGCGATGTGGTCCTCGGTCGCCTCGACGCCGACGGTGGACGCCTGGACCCAGACGGCGTCGTGCGCCAGCGAGGGAGCCGCGGCCTGCATGGCTTCGGTGACGGTGACACCGTCGTTGAGCACGGTCAGCACGACTTCGGCGCCATCGACGGCGTCAGCGGGGGTGCCGGCGACGGTGGCGCCCTCGGCGGCGAGAGGTTCGGCCTTCGCCCGCGTGCGGTTCCAGACCCGGACCTCGTGTCCGGCCGCGGCGAGGTTGGCTGCGATGGGGGCACCCATGAGGCCGGTGCCGAGCACGGCGATCTTCATGTCTCCAGCAAACAAGAAACCTCGCGGTGCTGCCAGGTCGGGGGTCCGACAGCACCGCGAGGTCAACAGTGACATCGGCGTACCGACGCGCGCTGTTACAACACCACCATACTGTGGCGTGGATCACGTTTAACAAAATGAAACCCCTGGAGCGCGGGAGGTGCTCCAGGGGTTCCCGTTGGGGAGGCACCCGCATCGGGGCGCGGTGCGAGTGCCGGGTTCGTGGGGTCAGCGCAAGGTGGTGACCTGAGCCTGGGCGATTGCCATCAGCTCGTGACGCATGGACGGGGTGGTCGCCATGTCGATCGCGCGAGCCACGGCCTTCCGGTTGCGCGCCTCGGCACGACGGGCGCGGAGCTTCGCTGCGAAGTTCATCTCGGTCTGCACTTCCCTCTTCGAGGTCTTGTCGGCTGGTAACTCAAGTATGCACCTTGCCGAGCGCAGAAGCACGTGATTGTCCGGTGAGTTGGGGCACATGCCGATGAATCATCGGCTGACAACGTGAACGACCGGACAACGGGCGGAGGTGTCCGTCAGTTCTCCACCCCAGCAGGAACCGCCCGAAGTGCGGCACGGTGAAGGCGATCTGACCCCGTTCCGCGCTGCAGACCAGGCCTTTCTCGATGAGCGAGTCCCGCGCGGGCGACAGCGATGAGGGACCCGAGGACCGCCTCGACCTTGCCCGCGCCCCAGCCGCGCTTCACGGCCATCGACCGCAGCTCGCCGAGCAGCACCGTCTTGCCGACGCCTCGCAAGCCCGTCAGCACGAGGCTGCGTTCCGGACGGCCGCGGGCGTTGCGTATAGAGCTTTCTGGCGATGGAGCAACAGAGACGAATAGTTGCGGATGGCGGGCGGTGCGGGTTGGCTGGTTCCCGTGGCTGAAGTCGTGACGAAGGGGACCGGCGAGGTCGAGCGCACCGCCGACCGCGCCCAGGTGGACGTGACGTTCGAGGCTCTCGGCGCCGAACGCTCCGAGGCGGTGAGCACGCTCAACCAGCGCATCTCCGCCGTCGAGCCGCTGCTCGGGGAGTTCGAGGTGCGGTCGCGGCAGCTGTCCGTGCACGACAACTGGGACAACAACCAGCGCGTCGGCAGCCGCGCCCAGCAGCAGTACGTGATCTGGGTGAAGGACCTCGACCGCCTCGACGCCCTGCTGGCCGAGCTCGTGCAGGCCGAGCCGTCCTGGATCAACGGCCCGACGTGGGCGCTCGTCGACGACACCGAGGCCATCCGCGAGGCGCAACGGGAAGCCGTGGCCGATGCGTTGCGTCGCGCCGAGGGCTACGCCACGGCGCTGGGGCGGCGGCTCGGCCCGTTGCTGCGCATCGGTGACACGGAGGGCGGCGCGCACTACTCGCCGCGGATGATGAGCGGCGCCGCGTCGTTCGAGATGGCGGGGCCTGCGGGGATGGTCGACCAGCTGAACCTGAAGGCGCAGCAGATCACCGTGACGGCGTCGTGCACGGCCGCGTGGTCGCTGCTCGACTGAGGTGGCCGCGGGTGATCCGCCGCGCTAGTGGCCGCTGAGCGACTCCATCGCGTGGTGCACGGCGGTGGCGTCGGCGTCGCCCGGGCGGGCCTTCAGCCACCTCCTGAGCCACTCGACGCGCCGCTTCGCCGCCGTGGCCAGCGTCAGCGTGATGTAGGCGCGGCGTTCCCACTCGCGCGCCGACCTCATCGCGTCCGCCGCCGGCCGCCACTCGTCGCGGAGCGTGCCGACCAGCGCACGCGCCAGCACCGGATCTCTCTCGGGATCGACTTCCAGGTCCCCCACGCCCCACCCCCGGATCCGCGGCACTGCGGTCCGGAAAGTGTGCATGAGCGACCCTCGTCTTCGGCAAGCCTTACCGCGTCACCGTTCCAGAATCGCAGTGATGCCCTGGCCGCCCGCGGCACAAATGGACACGAACCCGCGTCCACTTCCCTTCCGGTGCAGCAGCTTCGCCAGGGTCGCCACGATCCGGGCACCGGTCGCGGCGAACGGGTGTCCGGCCGCGAGCGACGAGCCGTTGACGTTCAGCTTCTCCCTGTCGATCACACCGAGCTCCTCCTCCCACGCCTTGAGCGTGGCGAGCACCTGCGACGCGAACGCCTCGTGCACCTCGTAGAAGTCGAAGTCCTGCAACGTGATGCCCGCCTTGTCGAGCATGCGCGGTGCGGCGTGCACGGGTGCCATGAGCAGGCCCTCGTCGCCGTGCACGTAGTCGACCGCGGCGGTCTCGGCGAACGTCAGGTACGCGAGGACCGGCAGCTTGCGCGCGGCGGCCCACTCCTCGGTGGCGAGCAGGACCGCGGAGGCGCCGTCGGAGAGCGGGGTCGAGTTGCCGGCGGTCATCGTGTCGCCGAAGACCGGCTCGAGCTTCGCGAGCTTCTCGACGCTGCTGTCCGGACGGAGGTTCTGGTCGCGGGTCAGGCCGAGGTACGGGGTGACGAGGTCGTCGAAGAAACCCTCGTCGTAGGCGCGCGCGAGGTTGCGGTGGCTGCGCGCGGTCAGTTCGTCCTGGTCCTCGCGCGTGATGCCGTACCGGGCGGCGGTGATGGCCGCGTGCTCGCCCATGGACATGCCGGTGCGCGGTTCGCCGTTGCGCGGCAGGTGCGGGACGACGTGGCTCGGGCGGAGCCTGGTCAGCAGGCTGATCTTGCGGGTGCGGTTGAACTCCAGCAGCAGCTTGCGGAAGTTCTCGTTGACGCCGATCGGGGCGTCGCTGGTCGTGTCGACGCCACCCGCGATGCCCGCCTCGATCTGCCCGAGCGCGATCTTGTTGGCCACGGCGATGATCGCCTGCAGACCGGTGCCGCACGCCTGCTGCAGGTCGTAGGCGGGGGTTTCGGGGCTGAGCCTGCTGCCGAGGACCGACTCGCGGACGAGGTTGAAGTCGCGCGAGTGCTTGAGGACGGCTCCCGCGACCACCTCGCCGAGGCGCTCGCCCTGCAGCCCGAAGCGGCTGACCAGGCCGTCGAGCACCGTCGTGAACATGTCCTGGTTCGACGCGGTGGCGTACGGGCCGTTCGAGCGGGCGAACGGGATGCGGTTGCCGCCGATGATCGCTACTCGCATGCCGGCATACTACCTACTAGCGGGTAGACTTACTAGCGAGTAGGTTGTTGTGCGTGGACAGGTACCAGAAGTTCGCGACGTCAGGGCTGGGCCGCCAGCTCGTCCGCAGGCTCGGCCTGCCGAACCCGCACCCCCTCCGCCGGGACGCCGCACTGGCCACGCCGGTGCTCGTCGGCGGCGCGAGCCGGTTGCCCTTCCTCCGGCAGCTGGAAACGGGGTCCGCCCCCTACGGCGCGCTCGTGTTCGACGCGTCCGAGATCAGCACGGTCGCCGACCTGCGCCGGCTGCACGACTTCTTCCACCCGGTGATCACGCAGCTCGGGTCGTGCGGACGCGTGGTCGTCATCGGGCGGTCGCCGGACTCCGTGGCGCAGCGGGCACTCGAAGGATTCGTGCGCTCGGTCGGCAAGGAGCTGCGCAAGGGCGGCACGGCGAACCTCGTCCACGTCCACGACGGCGCCGAGGAAGGCGTGGAGTCGACGCTGCGGTTCCTGCTGTCCGGACGGTCGGCGTACGTGTCCGGGCAGGTCATCCACGTGTCCGGCAACTCGCCGACCGGCACCCTGCAGGGCAAGGTCGCGCTGGTCACGGGCGCCTCGCGGGGCATCGGCGAGGCGATCGCCGCCACCCTCGCCCGCGACGGAGCCCACGTGGTCTGCCTCGACGTGCCCGCGGCGGGGGAGGACCTGTCGAAGGTGGCGAACGCCATCGGCGGGTCGGCGTTGCAGCTCGACATCACCGGCGACCCGGCGAAGCTGACCTCCTACCTGCTCGAACGGCACGGCGGCGTGGACGTCGTCGTGCACAACGCGGGCATCACGCGCGACAAGACGCTCGCGCGCATGGACGCCGACAAGTGGGACGCGGTGCTGGAGGTCAACCTCGCCTGCCAGGAGCGGGTCAACGACGCGCTGCTGCACGGCGGCGTGCTGCGACCCGGTGGGCGGATCGTCGGGGTGTCCTCGATCGCCGGCATCGCGGGCAACGTCGGCCAGACCAACTACGCCACGTCGAAGGCCGGTGTCATCGGCATGGTCCAGACGCTCGCGCCCGTGCTCGCCTCCCGCGGCGCCACGATCAACGCCGTCGCGCCCGGCTTCATCGAGACGAAGATGACCGCGGCCGTGCCGTTCGCGACCCGCGAGGTCGGCAGGCGGATGAACAGCCTGTCGCAGGGCGGTCTGCCGGTGGACGTCGCCGAGACCGTGGCGTGGTTCGCCTCGCCGGGATCCGGTGGCGTGAACGGCAACGTCGTGCGCGTGTGCGGCCAGATGCTGCTGGGGGCCTGATGTTGCTGCGTGCGGCCCTCACGTCGTTCCGGCGCGGGGAAACCCTGACCGCCGAACCCGTTTCGGCCTCGATCGACGTGTCGCTGGAGCACCTGTCGGCCTACAACGCGGTGTGCGGCTTCGGCCTGCGCGACGCGCTGCCGCTGACGTACCCGCACGTGCTCGGCTTCCCGCTGCAGATGAGGCTGATGTCCGGCGCCGGGTTCCCGTTCCCGCTGCCGGGCCTCGTGCACGTCGCGAACCGGATCACGCAGTCACGCCCGCTGGCGCCCGACGAGCCGCTGGAGATCACGGTGTCGGCGCGCGATCTGCGGCCGCACCCGCAGGGCACGCAGGTCGACGTCGTGACGTCGGTTTCCGGTGTCTGGGCCGGGGTGTCGACCTACCTGCGGCGCACCGGACGCTCGGCGGGCTCCGGTGAGGACCCGCAACGGCCGGCCGGCTCTGCGGTGTGGCGGGTGCCCGCGGACATCGGGCGGCGCTACGGCGCGGCGTCCGGCGACCGCAACCCGATCCACCTGCACCCGCTGGGCGCCAGGCTGTTCGGCTTCCCGCGCGCCATCGCGCACGGCATGTGGACCAAGGCCCGGTGCCTCGCCGCGCTGGAAGGGCGGCTGCCCGAGTCCGTGACGGTCGACGTCCGGTTCAAGAAGCCGCTGCTCATCCCTGGTCGCGTCGAGTTCTCCGCGCACGAGGACGCCGACGGCTGGAAGTTCGCCGTCTGGGGCAAGGGGCCCCATCTGCTCGGTTCAGCGACGTGACGGCGGATGCCACACGGTGCCGTCGACGAGGTCGCCGAAGCCCATCCACACGAGGTTCATGAGGCGGGCGGCGACGACGCCCGCGGGCTCCTCCGGGTGGTCGAGCCACCAGTCCGCGAGCGACTCGCCCGCCCCGACCAGCGCGGCGGCCAGCGACTCGGCCTCGAGCTCGGTCGCCGGGGCCTTCGTGGACTGGGTGAGCAGCGCCGCGACCAGTGACACCGCGCGGCCGCGCATGTCCGTGAGCTCGATCGCGAACGGACCGCCCTGTGTGGACGCCTGCCGGTGCAGCACCTGCCAGCTCGCCCTGTTCTCCCCGACGAACCCGAAGAACGCGCGCAGGCCGCTCCACAGCTGCACGTCGGGTTCCTGGTCGGGCTCGACACCCGTCGCGATGGCCTCGATCATCCGCGTCGCCTCACGCCGGATGCAGGTCGCGAACAGCTCTTCCTTCGACCCGAGGTAGGCGTAGAGCATCGGCTTTGAGATGCCCGCGACCTCGGAGATCTCGTCCATCGAGGCGGAGTGGAAGCCGAGCCGCGAGAACACGTCGACGGCGGCGTCCATGATCTGCCGCTCACGCACCGCGCGTGGCAAGCGCTTGGCTCGACCTTCTGTGCGCATCACTACCCCTCGTCCCGAAGGGACAAGATTATCCGATCGGCTTGCCGCCCTATCTACTCGCCAGTAGTCTTACTCGCGAGTAGGTACCAGGAGGTGTCCCCATGACGCTCGACCTCACCACCGAGGCGATCGCGAAGCTCAGCCCTGCCGAGCTGATCAGCACGTTGCAGCAGGTCTCGCCGGACGACCCCGCCCTCAAGGACGTCGACATCGACGTCATCGCGCGCGGCATCGACCCGAAGAAGCTGGGCAAGGACGACTTCGCGGCGTTGCTGAAGGCGCTCGGCGCCCTCGCCGACGGTGGCGCCGACCTCGACCTGTCGAAGATGGACCCGTCCAACTTCGCCCGCATCATCTCGCGCGCCTCGAAGGACCAGATCGAGGCCGTCGTGGCCGACGACGCCCTGCGGGTGCGCGTGCTGGACGAGGTCTTCCGCCGCATGGAGGTCCACTTCCGCGCGGACCGGGCGGGCGCGACGAAGGCCGTCGTGCACTTCCACGTGCTCGAAGACGTCTACGAGGCGATCATCGAGAACGCCGAGTGCACCATCAACAAGGGCGTGACGCGCGAGGCACGCGCCATCGTCACGCTGACGCCCGCCGACTTCCTCAAGCTCGCGACCGGCAACGCCTCCGCCCCCGTGCTGTTCATGACGGGCAAGCTGAAGGTGAAGGGCGACCTGGGGTTCGCGGCCGGGTTCATGAGCCTGTTCAACATCCCGAAGGCCTGACCGAACTTTCTCTTGGGAGTGACTCAGTGGGTGGCTTCTCGCTCGAGCTGAACGAAGACCAGACCGACCTGCGCGACTGGGTGCACGGCTTCGCTCGTGACGTGATCAGGCCGGCGGCCTCCGAGTGGGACGAGCGCGAGGAGACGCCGTGGCCCGTGATCCAGGAGGCCGCGAAGATCGGCCTCTACGGCTTCGAGGCCCTCGCGACCTGGTTCGCCGACCCGATCGGCCTGTCCCTGCCGATCGCCACCGAGGAGCTGTTCTGGGGTGACGCCGGCATCGCGCTGTCGCTGATGGGCACCGGCCTCGCCGTCGCGGGCATCTTCGCGGGCGGCGAACCCGAGCAGCTCGCCGAGTGGGTGCCGGAGTGCTTCGGCGACGAGTCGGACCCGAAGCTCGCCGCGTTCTGCGCCTCCGAACCGCAGGCGGGCTCCGACGTCGCCGGCTACCGCACGCGCGCCCGGTACGACGAGGCCACCGACGAGTGGGTCATCAACGGCCAGAAGGCGTGGGCCACCAACGGCGGCATCGCGAACGTGCACGTCGTCACCGCCGTCGTCGACCCCGCACTGGGCGCCCGCGGCCAGGCGGGCTTCATCGTCCCGCCCGGCACACCCGGTGTGTCGTCCCCCGGCAAGATCAAGAAGCACGGCATGCGCGCCTCGCACACGGCCGACGTCTTCTTCGACGACGTGCGCGTCCCCGGCCGCTGCGTCCTCGGCGGCCGCGAACGCCTGGAGGCCAGGCTCGCCCGCGCCCGCGAAGGTCAGCGCGCCGGCGGCCAGGCCGCGATGGCGACGTTCGAGACGACCCGCCCGACCGTCGGCGCCATGGCCGTCGGCGTCGCCCGCGCCGCCTACGACTACGCGCTCGACTACGCCAAGGACCGCGAGGCGTTCGGCCGCAAGATCATCGAGAACCAGTCGATCGCCTTCGACCTCGCGAACATGAAGATGGAGATCGACGCGTCCCGCCTGCTGGTGTGGCGCGCGGCGTGGATGGGGCGCAACAACGTGCCGTTCACCGCGGGCGAGGGCTCGATGTCGAAGCTCAAGGCGTCCGAGGTGTCGGTGTGGGCGACCGAGCGGGCGATCCACATCCTCGGTGGCGCCGGGTACACCCGGGAGCACCCGGTGGAGCGGATGCACCGCGACGCCAAGATCTTCACCATCTTCGAGGGGACCTCGGAGATCCAGCGGCTCGTGGTGTCGCGCGCGATCTCCGGCATGCAGATCAAGTGAGTTGATCACTTCGGGCCGTCCGAGGGGGCGGGGTCTTGCGAGGCTTGAAGACCCCGTCCACCGCGAGCCGCGCCAACGAACCGCGGACGGCATGAAGGGCGTTACCCCGGCACACCACGATCGGCTTCGTGCCGGGGTGGTGGCCCAGGTGCGGATGACAGCGGCCAGCAGGAATCCCCTTGGGCGGCCAGCGCACGAACAGCGGCGGTTCCGGCTGAGTCACCGCATCCGGGCACCGAGGACCATCGGCGGTATCTTCACCGGATGACGGACGTCCGCGACTTCCGGCATGCCTGTTATGCGGCTGCCCGTCGCACCGGCGGCAACGTGATCGAGTTCCGCCTCGCCGGCCGTGTGACACCCAACTTCCACCAGGGGCTTGTCGCTTACCGCGAGCGCACGGTCGCTGTCGCCTGCACGCGCGACTCGGCGGTGCTGGGCATCGCAGAGCCCCGGACCATCGATTTCGTCGACGGCGCCGTGGAGTCGGGCCCGCTGACGTTCGTCGACGCCCCTGAGCTGGTGGCTGCGCTGGCCACGCTGCTGCCGGGATCCCAAGTGCTCACCCCGTCCGAGCTGAACGGCCCGTTCGACGCCACGACTTGGCCCCACATCTCGTCAAGCGACATCAGGTGCTGGCGGCCCGGCACCCTCGGCGAAGCGCTCTTCAACTTCTGGGACTGAAGAACGCCGGAACCCCACATGCTCCGGTTGCCGTCACGCACCGCACTGACACCCGCGGCCAGATGACTTCCGCCAAGTGGCCGCCAGCGGGGAATCCGAACTGGCCACCGACATGGTGGGCTGCCAGGCCAGGCCGGGTGCAGGCCGTCAAGGGTCGAGCCGGTCGGACTTCTCGCCCAGGACAGCCCGGACGTGCGCCCCGGCCCGCGATCTGCGGCGTTTGGTAATGTGCCGGGCGCCCCGTGGTCTGGGCGACCCCACCCTGGAGGAACGCCGTGCGCACGTTGACCCATGCCGAGTTCATGGAGATGCGGCGCTTCCCCGCGCTCGACGGGTTGCGGGCGTTCGCGGCCGTGATCGTGGTGGTGTTCCACTTCGGCGGTGCCGAGTGGAAGTGGCTCTCCGGCTGGGTCGGCGTCTACCTGTTCTTCGTGCTCTCCGGCTTCCTGATCACCACGTTGCTGCTGCGCGAGCAGGACACCAAGGGCCGGATCTCGCTCAAGAACTTCTACATCCGGCGCGTTTTCCGGATCATGCCGCCGTACTTCGTGATCTTCTTCTTCATCATGGCGTTCTTCTACCTGCGCGGTGACTTCTTCACGATCCGCTACCCGGAGACGCTGAAGTACTACCTGCCGTTCATGAACGAGTTCCTGCCGGCGGGCATGGCGGGCGCGCCGAACGACTACTTCTCCGGTTCGTGGACGCTCGGCATCGAGCAGAAGTTCTACCTCGTGTGGCCCGCGCTGATGGTCGTCGCCGGAGTCGCCGCGGCTCGTCGGCGCGTGTACATCGCGCTGGGTGCGATGGCCGTGCTGATCGCCCTCATCCCGCTCACGGGTGGTTGGTACACCGCGTACTCGATGAGCGCGCTCTACACGTCGTCGGTGCACTACGTGGTGCTGCTGGTCGGCGCTCTGCTGGCGATCGTCATGAACAGCAAGCGCCTGTACGCGTTCGTCCAGCCGTTGACGCATCCGCTGGTCGCGCCGGTCTCGATCATCGCGTTCGTCGTGCTGCACGTGAACATGGAGACGCTCTGGCACTCCACCGGCAACGCCGTGGTGCTGCTGCTGGGCTACGCGGTGCTGACGGCGGCGCTGATCGTGTCGCTGATGAACCGCAACCCCGCCACGTGGGTGCTGTCGACCGCGCCGATGCGCTTCGTCGGCGACCGCTCGTACTCGCTGTACCTGTTCCAGGGCATCGCGGGCTTCATGGTCGCCTCGATGCTGCCGCGCTTCCAGGTCTACGGCACGCTCACGGCCGTCGTGGTGACGCTGGTGTCGTTGCTGCTGGCGGACATCGTGTTCCGCTGGGTCGAGCACCCGGCGATCGAGCTCGGCCGCCGCATCATCGCGCGCCGCTCGCAGAAGGCGCAGGCGCCGGTCAACCCGCCGCACAAGGAAGTCCCGCCGGTCCCGGTCAACGCCTGAGGGAACCTAGAGCGGTAGCCGCAGGACGGCACGCACGCGGTCGAGCTCGCGGCGGTGCACGGCGAGCAGCACGACGTCGGCGGGCCTGCGGAAGTGCAGGACCACGAAGCCGGGGTGCGGCGGGTCCTGGTCGACGATCTGCTCGACCCTGCCCTCGTCGTCGCTGAAGACGATCCGCTCATCCCAGATGATCTTGGTGGGCCCGAAGAACAGCTCACCCTCCTGCCACTCGCCGTCGAGGAAGACGTCGCCGTCCCCGCGCGAGTGGTCGTCCCCGCCCGGCCCGAAGACCTCGCCGAGGACTCCCCCGAGAATCTCGAACAACGCAGACATCACGATCCCCCTTCGTTGCCACAGGAACGAGCTGGGCGCCCAGCTGGTTCCCGTCGCCCAGGAAGGGCTTATCCGAACGGCTGCCCGGCCTCGCTCAGCCAGGTCCGCTCCCGCGAGTGGTCCGGCGTGGCCGGCCAGCCGTTGACCTTCGCGATCAGCACCCAGTACCGCTCGGCCCGCGGGTCCGCGAAGTCCGCGAACTCGCGCAGCTTCGTCACGAGGTGCTCGTCGTCCGGCAGGCCCAGGGCCCGCGCCCAGTTCGCGTTCACCCGGTCCACGACCTCGCGCGCCTGCTCGGAGTCCGGCGCGATGCCCGCGTCGAGGGCCTCGCGGGCCTGGTCGATCGCGAAGGTGAACGCCGCCATCTGGTCGTCACCCCGCGGCGGGCCCATGTCCTCGCCCGCACGGCGCTTTTCCTCGTGCTGCTGCGACATCCGCTTCACCGAGGCGCGGAAGTCCGGGTCCTGCACGAGTTTCGCGAGCTCGACCCACGCCTCCAGCTGCTCGGTCGTCGGGTCGTCCGGCAGCTCGATCCGCACGGACCGCATGTGCTGCTCGAACCGCGGGTCCAGCTCGTAGGGCCCGAACACCTCCTCGAAGAAGTCGTCGAGGATCCGCTGGCGCTCCTCGTCCGACATGCGTGCCAACTCGTTCATCAGTTCCATCTCCCCTCCTTTGGCGACGGCGCGCAGAACGGCACGGCGCAGCCGCAACGTCTTCATCTGCGCGTCGATCGCATCCGCGTGTGCCCGCGCCACGTCGGTCACCGACACCTCGCGCGCCAGTACGCGGCCGGCGGTCGGCAGGTCCACGCCCAGGTCCCTGAGCGTGCGGACCAGCTTCAGCCTCGCCACGGCGTCGGCGTCGTAGGTGCGGTAGCCGCCGGCTGTTCTGTCCACGGGCGGGATGAGGCCCGAGTCGGAGTAGAACCTGATGGTGCGGACGGTGAGTCCGGTCATCCTGGCGAGCTCGCCGATCTGGTAGCGCGTCACGGACCCACTGTGGACCCTCCAGTTGCTGGAGGGTCAACCTGAATTGCCGAATGAGCGGCTGAACAGCGAAAAGGCCCCCGCACCGGAGTGCGGGGGCCTCGTCACGGGCTACCTCAGTAGGTCATCGCGATGCCCGGCTCGGCCAGCAGCGCGCCGACGTCGGCCAGGAACTGCGAGCCCTGCTGCCCGTCGACCACGCGGTGGTCGAACGACAACGCGAGCTGGCAGATCTTGCGGACCTTGATCTCGCCGTCGACCACCCACGGCATGTCGCGGATCGCGCCCAGGGCGAGGATCGCGGACTCGCCCGGGTTGAGGATCGGCGTGCCGGTGTCGACGCCGAAGACGCCGACGTTGGTGATCGTGATGGTGCCGTTCATCATGTCGGCCGGGGACGTCTTGCCCTCGCGGGCGACGGTGGCGAGCTCGTCGAGCGCGATCGCCAGTTCCTTCAACGACATCCGGTCGGCGTCGCGGACCTTCGGGACCACCAGGCCGCGCGGCGTGGCGGCCGCGATGCCCAGGTGCACGTAGTCCTTGTAGACGATCTCGTTCGCCGCCGCGTCCCAGGTGGCGTTGACGTCCGGCGTGCGGCGGGCCGCGAGGACCACCGCCTTGGCGCAGAACGCCAGCGGGGTCAGCTTCACGCCGCGGAACTCCGGCGCGTTCTTGAGGCGCGCGCGCAGCTCCATCATCGGGGTCACGTCGACCGTCAGGAACTCGGTGACGTGCGGTGCGGTGAACGCGCTGTCCACCATCGCCTGCGCGGTCGCCTTGCGGACGCCCTTGATGGGCACCCGGCGTTCGCGCGTGCCGTTGTCCACGTGGGACGCGGCGGCAGCCGGAGCGGCGGCGGGGGCGGAGACGGCGGTTTCGACGTCCTCGCGCGTGATGACGCCACCGGGGCCGGAGCCCGTCAACGCGTGCAGGTCGACGCCGAGATCCTTGGCCAGCTTGCGGACCGGAGGCTTGGCCAGCGGCACGTAGCCACCCGGCGCTTGCGCCGGAGCGGCGACCACCACGGGAGCGGGAGCAGGAGCAGGCGCGGGAGCGGGCGCCGGCGGAGCCACCGCGGCGGCGGCCGGAGCGGCACCGGTGTCCTTGCGGGCACGGCGCTTCGCGGCACCGGACTTCGGGCCGTAGCCGACGAGCGTCGCGATGCGCCCGCCCGGCATCTCCTCGCCGATCTTGCCGGACGAGGCGCCGTTGGCCTCGGCGGCGGCCGGAGCCGGGGCGGCGGGTGCCGCGGCGCCACCGGGGTCGGTGTCGATCGTGATGATCGGGACGCCGACCTCGACGGTCTGACCCGGCTCGGCCAGCAGCTCCGTCACGACGCCCGCCCACGGGCAGGGCAGCTCGACGGCGGCCTTGGCCGTCTCGATCTCGACGATGATCTGGTTGACCGTGACGGTGTCACCGGGCTTCACGTGCCAGGTGAGGATCTCGGCCTCGGTCAGCCCCTCCGCCGTGTCGGGCAGGGGGAATTGCTTGTACTGCGGCATTTCCGGTTGTCCCCTTACCAGGCGAGAGAGCGGTCGACGGCGTGCAGCACCCGGTCGAGGTCGGGGAGGAACTCCTCCTCGAGCTTCGACGGCGGGTACGGGGTGTCGAAACCGGTCACCCGCAGCACCGGTGCCTGCAGCGAGTAGAAGCACTCCTGCTGGACCTTGGCCGCAATCTCGCTGGCGATCGAGGACTCGGACGGCGCCTCGGACACGACGACCAGGCGGCCGGTGCGGCGCACCGACTCGAACACGGGTGCCAGGTCGAGCGGCGACAGCGTGCGCAGGTCGATGACCTCCAGCGACGTGCCGTCCTCGGAGGCCGCGTTGGCGGCGTCGAGAGCAGTGCGGACCATCGGGCCGTACGCCACCAGCGTCGCGTCCGTGCCCTGACGCAGCACGCGCGACTCGAACAGCTTGCCCGGCGCGGCCGTCGTGTCGACCTCGCCCTTCTCGTAGTAGCGGCGCTTGGGCTCGAAGAACAGCACCGGGTCGTCGCAGTCGATCGCCTGCTGGATCATCCAGTACGCGTCGGACGGGTTCGAGCACGAGACGACCTTGAGGCCGGCGGTGTGCGCGAAGTACGACTCCGGCGACTCCGAGTGGTGCTCGACGGCACCGATGCCGCCACCGAACGGCACGCGGATCACGATGGGCATCTTGATCTTGCCCTGCGTGCGGTAGTGCAGCTTCGCGACCTGCGACACGATCTGGTCGAAGCCCGGGAAGATGAAGCCGTCGAACTGGATCTCGCACACCGGGCGGTAGCCGCGGATCGCGAGGCCGACGGCGGTGCCGATGATGCCGGACTCCGCGAGCGGCGTGTCGAGCACGCGCTGCTCACCGAAGTCCTTCTGCAGGCCGTCGGTGATGCGGAAGACGCCACCGAGCTTGCCGATGTCCTCGCCCATCATGATGACCTTGGGGTTGGCCTCCATGGCCGCCCGCAGGCCCATGTTGAGCGCCTTGGAGATCGTGAGCGTCTGCACCGGGGTCGCCGGGGCAGCGGCGGTCGAACGATCCATCGTCGGAGCAGCCATCAGTGCTCACCTCCAGCAAAACCCGAGACGTAGTCGAGGAATTCGTCGCGCTGCGCTTCGAGGTTGGGGTTGCCCTCGGCGTAGACGTTGCTGAAGATCCGTTCAGCGGGCGGGTCGGGCATGTTCGTGCAGAACTCCCGCAGCTCCTCGCCCAGCTGGTCGGCGTCGGCCTCGACGCTCTCGAAGAACTCGCTGTCGGCCCACTGCTGGCGCACGAGGTAGACCTTCACGCGCTCGATCGGGTCCTTGAGCTTCCACATCTCCAGCTCGTCCGACAGCCGGTAGCGGGTCGGGTCGTCGGAGGTGGTGTGCGCGTCCATCCGGTAGGTGAACGCCTCGATCAGGATCGGGCCGTTGCCGTGGCGGCACTCGTCGAGCGCCCACTTCGTCACGGCGAGCGTCGCGAGGACGTCGTTGCCGTCGACGCGGATGCCGGGGAAGCCGTAGCCGCGGGCGCGCTGGTACAGCGGCAGGCGCGACTGGCGCTCGGTGGGCTCGGAGATGGCCCACTGGTTGTTCTGGCAGAAGAAGACGAGCGGCGCGTCGTAGACCGCGGCCCACACGAAGCCCTCGTGCACGTCACCCTGGCTGGTCGCGCCGTCACCGAAGAAGCACATGGTGGCTTCTCCCTCGTCGTCGCCGACCTTGCCGTCGAACTTCTGGCCCATCGCGTACCCGGCCGCGTTGAGGACCTGGTTGCCGATGACGATCGTGTACGGGTGGAAGCGCTTCTCGACCGGGTCCCACGTGCCCTGGTCGGTGCCGCGGAAGATGCCGAGGAGCTCGGTCGGGCTGATCCCGCGCGTCCACGCGATGCCGTGCTCGCGGTAGCTCGGGAAGGCCATGTCGGTCTCGCGCATCGCGCGGCCGGCGCCGATCTGCGCGGCCTCCTGACCGAGCAGCGGCACCCAGATGCCGAGCTGGCCCTTGCGCTGCAGGGCGTTGGCCTCGCGGTCGACCCGGCGGATCAGGACCATGTCGCGGTACAGACCGCGCAGCTCCTCCGGCGTGATGTCGATGTCGAAGTCGGGGTGCGTGACGCGCTCACCCTCGGGGGTGAGGAGCTGCACCAGGTCGGCGCCGCCCTCGTCTGTCGCTCGCAAGCCTGCGATCACCTGTTCCGCTGTCGGTTTCGCGGCAGTGGCGGCCGGCGCTGCGTCCGGCTCAGGGTGCGTCCATTGCTCAGGGGACGACATGCGCCTTCTCCTCTGTCTTCTCCGACCGCCCGATCGCTCGTGACGACCTCGTGCGGCGACGCCGGCGGTCGCCGCCAACCCTGTGGGGCCGGAGGCAGCCGTCGACGGTGACGGTGGCTTACGACCACATCCTGACACGGCCTCACCCGAGTTGGTGAGACCCGTCCCACTTCGTAACACACGAGTCAACGTTCTGATCAGCGACAACTGTCGGAGGTTCGACCTTTTGCCCTCCGACGGTCCTCGTCCGATCACCGGACACCACTGTCCCGGTTACCGATCGTTAACTCTTCGGGAGGTCCCGCACAAGAGGCTACGGACGCGAGCGGAGGCGGAGTCGTGACAGGATCGAGAGGTGGACCGCTCAGTTGTGACCAGCACCGTCAGGACGCTTTGGGACGACGACATCGTCCCGAGCCTGTCTCAGCTCGTCGCCGTACCGGCGATCTCCCCCGCGTTCGACCCCGCCTGGGAGGAACACGGGGAGTTGGCGGCGGCGATCGACCACGTGAAGGCCTGGATCACCTCGCGCTCGCTGCCCGGCGTGACGCTCGAGGTCGTCCAACTGGCGGGACGCACGCCGCTGCTCGTCGTCGACGTCCCGGCGTCCGGCAACTCGGGCGACGACACCGTGTTGCTCTACGGACACCTCGACAAGCAGCCGCCGGTGGGCGGCTGGGGCGAGGGACTGGGTCCGTGGACGCCGGTGCTGCGTGACGGACGTCTCTACGGCCGCGGCGCCGCGGATGACGGTTACTCCGGATATGCCGCAATTGCCGCTATCGAGGCCGTGCGCGCGGCGGGTGGTTCGCACGCCCGGTGCGTCGTGCTGCTGGAGACCGGCGAGGAGTCCGGGTCACCCGACCTGCCCGCGTACCTGGAGCACCTGTCGGACCGCCTCGGCCGGGTGTCGCTGGTCGTCTGCCTCGACTCGGGTGGCTCCGACTACGACCGCATGTGGCTGACGACGTCGCTGCGCGGCCTCGTGCAGGTCACGGTCACCGTGCGGGTCCTGGACGGTGGCCTGCACTCCGGCATGGCGTCGGGCATCGTGCCGTCGTCGTTCCGGATCGCCCGGGTCCTGCTCGACCGGATCGAGGACTCGGAGACCGGCGAGGTCCTGGTCCCGGAGATGCACGTCGAGATCCCGGCCCACCGCCTGGCCGAGGTCCGCGAGGCCGTCGAGGCCGCGCCGGGCGCGCTGTGGGACCCGGTCCCGCGCGTCGGCGACCTGCAGCCGGTGTCCTCCGACGAGGTCGAGCTCGCGCTGAACTCCGGCTGGCGCCCGACCCTCTCGGTCACCGGCGCCGAGGGCCTGCCGCTGCCGGACGACGCGGGCAACGTCCTGCGCCCGTACACGACCCTCGTGCTGTCCTTCCGCCTGCCGCCGACGGCGTCGTCCTCGGCCGCCCTGGAGGCGGTGCGCGAGAAGCTCACCACCGACGTGCCCTACAACGCGACGGTCGAGCTCTCCCGGGTCGAGGCGGCCGACGGCTGGAACGCGCCCGAGCTGGCACCCTGGCTGTCGGCCGTGCTGGACGAGGCGGGCAAGGGGATCTTCGGCGCGCCGTGGCGCACCGTGTCGCTGGGCGGCTCGATCCCGTTCATGGGCCTGCTGCACGAGGCCTACCCGGACGCCCAGTTCGTGGTGACCGGCGTGATCGGGCCGGACTCGAACTGCCACGTCCCGGACGAGTGGCTGCACCTGGCGCACGCGGCGAGGGTCACCGAGGCGATCGCCCTGGTCCTCGACTCGCACGCGAAGCAGGGCTGACCCGTTTTCGAGTGAGGTAGGACTCAGCCGAGACGCGGCCCCGACCACCTGTTTGTACCCGTGTCGCACACTGGGGTGATGGGTGAACATGCGGAACGGGCGCGTCTCGCGGAGTCGGACTCACCGACTTCGCCGTGGCGGCTGTGGGGGCCGTACCTGTCGGGTCGCCAGTGGGGCACGGTCCGCGAGGACTACTCGCCCGAGGGTGACGCGTGGGCCTCGTTCCCGTTCGACCACGCCCGGTCGCGCGCCTACCGGTGGGGCGAGGACGGCATCGCCGGCCTCTGCGACGTGCACGGGTTCCTGAACTTCGCCGTCGCCCTGTGGAACGGCAGGGACCCGTTCCTCAAGGAGCGGTACTTCGGCCTCGCCAACGAAGAGGGCAACCACGGCGAGGACGTCAAGGAGCACTGGTGGGTGACCGACGGGACGCCCACCCACTCCTGGATGCAGGTGGTCTACCGCTACCCGCAGCGCGAGTTCCCGTACACGCGGTTGCGGGAGATGGCGCGCAGCGCCGGGCGGGAGAACCGCGAGCCCGAGCTGAGCGACACCGGGGTGCTCGACGAGAACCGGTTCTTCGACGTCCAGGTCACCTACGCCAAGGCCGGCACGGACGACATCTGCATCGAGATCAGCGCGACCAACCACGGGCCCGAGGACGCGCCGCTGCACCTGCTGCCCCAGCTGTGGTTCCGCAACACGTGGGCCTGGGGGCGCGACCAGCGGCCGTGCCAGCTCGTCGCGAGCACCACGGCCGGGCGGAAGGTCACGGCCGACCACGGCAACCTCGGCCGGTACACGCTGCACCTCGACGACTCGCCGTCGATGCTCATGACGGACAACGAGAGCAACGAGGTCGCCCTGTTCGGGGCCGAGCGCAACCCGTCGCCGTGGACCAAGGACGGCATCTGCGACTACGTGGTGCGCGGCAGCACCTCGTCGTGCCAGGTCGCCGGGCCGGACGACGCGGGGGTGGCGGGCACGAAGTTCGCCGCCTGGTACTCGTTCGACCCGGTGGAGCCGGGCGAGACCGTCACGATCCGCCTGCGGCTGACCGGCGGCGACGGGCACCTCGACCCGTTCGGGCCGAGCTTCGGGGACACGATGAGCGCGCGGAAGCTCGAGGCCGACGAGTTCCACGACGCCATCGCGCCGCAGACCGGCACCGACGAGAAGCACGTGCTGCGGCGCGCGCTCGCGGGGCTCATGTGGACCAAGCAGCACTACCGCTTCCGCACCCGTGACTGGCTCGACGGCGACCCGACCAAGCCCGAGGCGCCGTCCAGCAGGAGGACGCACGAGGCGCGCAACGTGCACTGGCGGCACCTCGACGTCGCCGACGTCATCTCGATGCCGGACGAGTGGGAGTACCCCTGGTTCGCGGCGTGGGACCTGGCGTTCCACACGATCCCGTTCACGCTGGTCGACCCGGCGTTCGCGAAGGAGCAGCTGCTGCTGTTCTGCCGCGAGTGGATGATGCACCCCAACGGCCAGATCCCGGCCTACGAGTGGGAGTTCGGCGACGTCAACCCGCCGGTGCACGCGTGGGCGGCGTTGCAGGTCTACCGCGCGGACGGCAGCAGGGACCGGCGGTTCCTCGCCAAGATCTTCCACAAGCTGCTGCTCAACTTCTCGTGGTGGGTCAACCGCAAGGACGCCGACGGCAGCTACCTGTTCGAGGGCGGGTTCCTCGGCATGGACAACATCGGGCCGGTCAACCGGTCGGAGCCGATGCTGGGCGAGTGGCGGCTGGAGCAGTCCGACGCCACGTCGTGGATGGCCGCGTACAGCCTGCACCTGATGCAGATCGCGCTGGAGCTGGCGCGCGACGACGAGTCCTACGAGGACGTCGCCACGAAGTTCGTCGAGCACTTCCTGTCGATCGCGGAGGCCTTCACGCACTTCGGCTCGTCGGGCAGCGGCATCTGGCACGACGAGGACGGCTTCTGCTACGACCGGGTCTCGCGGCGCCGGCCCGGCGGCGGCGTCGAGTCCGAGCCGGTGCGCGTGCGGTCGATGGTCGGGCTGATCCCGCTGCTGGCCTCGGCCGTCCTGCAGCCGTGGGTGCTCGAGGAGCTGCACGGGTTCACCAGCCGGCTGGACCACCTGCTCAAGCGCCGGCCCGAGCTGCGGCAGTTCATCACGTTCCACTACGAGCGCGGCGCCTTCGTGTCGTTGCTCGACGAGAGCAAGCTCAAGCGCGTGCTGCACCGCATGCTGGACGAGCAGGAGTTCCTCTCGCCGCACGGCATCCGCAGCCTCAGCGCGGCCCACCGCGAGGGCTTGGAGGTCAAGGTCGCGGGTCAGGACCACCGCATGGGCTACGAGCCGGGCGAGTCGCACACGCCGATGTTCGGCGGCAACTCGAACTGGCGCGGCCCGGTCTGGCTGCCCACGAACGCGCTGCTCGTCGAGGCGCTGCGCACGGTCTGCGCGTTCCACGACGGCACGTTCCAGGTCGAGATGCCGACGCACTCCGGCCGCTGGGTCACCGCGGGCCAGGCGGCGGACGAGCTGAGCGACCGGCTCGTCGCGCTCTTCCTGCCCGACCAGGACGGGCGCAGGCCGTCCGACGGCAAGCGCGTCGAGGCCTCCGAGTCACCTCTTTGGCGCAAGCACGTCACGTTCAGCGAGTACTTCGACGGGGACACCGGGGAAGGGCTCGGTGCGACGCACCAGACCGGCTGGACGGCTCTCGTGGCCGGTCTGCTGACCGAACGCACGCGCTGAGCCGTCCGGAACAGGTGTTCCGGACGGCTCAGCGCACGTTCTCAACGCATGTAGATCCGGCTCACGCTGGCACCGGCATTGATCGTCCGGCAGCTGCCCGGCCACAGGGTGGTGCGGATGTTGCCGATGTCGTAGTCGACGGTGTTGACCCCGGCACACATGTAGATCGTCCAGAAGGCCTTGCCGTTCTCCACCCAACCAGGGTTGGCGAAGCACTGCGTGTAGAAGTCGCCCAGGCCGATCGGGTCGTAGCGGATCTTAAAGAAGTCGTCGCGCCCGTCGCACGGAACGGCGTTGGCGAGGGTCGAGACGTCGCCGGCAGGCGCCGCCGCAGGAACAGCGCCGGCCGTGGACGCGTTCATCGACAGGACAGCGCCTGCCACAGCGAGAACGGCCAGCCCGCGCGAGACGAGCTTTCGAAGTTCGAACAAGGTCTTGCCCCCAGGTGCTCGAGTACTCGATCGAAGCGGATACTCCTTGACGCAACGTCACGGAGCTGTCGCAGAACGTATCGACACCCCTGTGCGAAAGTGCTCAACTGACATCATGGTTGGTCAGGCCTCCACCTCCAATCAGCGCTTCGGAGCCAACCGCTGATGGATCCGATGACCGAACGCACGCGCTGAGCAGCGCTGTTCGTGATCAAATCCTGATCAAGGACACGCTCACGGATGGTTATCGTTCGTGTGCAATACGTGCAAACGTTGTGTGATCTAGACCAAATCGCACAATATTTTGCGCCTCTCTGCCCGATTTGACGCAAAATCATTGCAAGGCAGTGGCCTGTAACACGCACGTGCTGTCCACCACGTCACCCGAGTGGCAGGATCCCGTTCACTCGTCCGCGACAGTTACGAGGAGTGACGCAGTGGCTAGTCGTACCAGGCAGTTGATGGCCATGATCCCGGCCTTGGGACTGGCCGTGATGGCAGCTTCGGGCTGCGCGACTCCCGTGAACCAGCCCGCGGGCAACTCGGGTGTCACGCTGGTGCAGAGCGGCAAGCTCGTCACCTGCACCCACCTCTCCTACAAGCCCTTCCAGTTCAGCCAGGGCGACGAGACCGTCGGGTTCGACGTCGACCTCGTCAACCTGATCGCCAAGGACCTCGGGGTCACGCAGCAGATCTTCGACACCCCGTTCGAGACGATCACCTCGGGCACGTCGTTCAGCGCGAACCAGTGCGACCTGGCCGCCGCCGGCATGACGATCACCGACGAGCGCAAGCAGGCGATCGACTTCTCCGACCCGTACTTCGACGCCTCGCAGGCGCTGCTGGTCAAGAAGGGGTCGAACATCAAGTCGCTGGCCGACCTCAAGGGCAAGAAGCTCGGCGTCCAGCAGGACACCACCGGTGAGAAGTACGGCAACGACAACGCGGCCGCCAACGGCTACACCGTCGTGCAGTTCGAGGACCTGCCGCTGTCCGAGACGGCCGTCCGCACCGGCGCCGTCGACGCGGTGATCAACGACAACGGCGTTCTCTACGACTACGCCAAGGAGTTCCCGGACACCGAGGTCACCACCGAGTTCGAGACCGGTGAGAAGTACGGCATCGGCCTCAAGAAGGGCAACACCGCCCTGCAGGCCAAGGTGAACGAGGTCCTGAAGAAGGCCAAGGAGAACGGCGAGTACGACAAGATCTACGAGAAGTGGTTCGGCAAGAAGCCGACGTCCAAGTAGTCGCTTCTCCGGGGCCGGTGCAAGCACGTCGCGCCGGCCCCGCCGCTTGTCCGAACCCTTTTCGCTAGGAGCCGCAATGGCCATGTCCAGGCGCAAGCGCGCGGAATACATCCGCTACGCGCAATACGGACTGCTGGTCGTCATCGCCCTGCTGGTCGCCTTCCTGGCGGACTGGGGGCAGATCAAGGGCGCGTTCTTCAACACCGAGATCGCCGCCTCGATGTTCCCCAGCGTCATCACCGTGGCGTTGAAGAACACCATCATCTACACCGCGCTCGGCTTCGCCTTCGGTCTCGCGCTGGGCCTCGTGCTCGCGCTGATGAAGCTGTCGTCGGTCGCGCCGTACCGCTGGATCGCGACGGTCTACATCGAGTTCTTCCGCGGTGTGCCGGCACTTCTGGTGTTCATCGGCATCTACTACGGCGTGCCGATCGCGTTCCAGATGCAGTTCCCGCCGCTGACCACGGTCATGCTGGCGCTCGGTGGCGTCGGCGCCGCCTACATGGCCGAGACGATCCGCGCCGGCATCCAGGCCGTGCCGAAGGGGCAGGTCGAGGCGGCCCGTTCGCTCGGCATGTCGAGCGGGCGCGCCATGATCACGATCGTGATCCCGCAGGCGTTCCGGATCATCCTGCCGCCGCTGACGAACGAGCTGATCCTGCTGACCAAGGACTCCTCGCTCATCTACATCCTCGGCCTGTTCCGCGAGCAGTACGAGCTCACGAAGTTCGGCCGGGAGACGCTGAGCCGCAGCCCGTCCCTCACGCCGATCCTCATCGCGGGTCTGTGCTACCTGATCATCACGCTGCCGCTCGGCTACCTGTCGCGGTACCTGGAGCGCCGCGGCACCACCGGCGGGAAGAAGAAGGTGTCGGCATGAGCGACGTCGCCGTCGAGATCACCGGGCTGAAGAAGTCGTTCGGGCCGCTGGAAGTCCTCAAGAACATCGACCTGAAGGTCAACCGCGGCGACGTGGTCTGCATCATCGGCCCGTCCGGTTCCGGCAAGTCGACGTTGCTGCGCTGCGTGAACGTCCTGGAGGAGCCGAACGGCGGCAGGATCGTCGTCAACGGCACCGAGCTGACCGACCCGGACGTCGACATCGACTCCGCCCGGACCAAGATCGGCATGGTCTTCCAGGGCTTCAACCTGTTCTCGCACCTCAACGTGCTGGCGAACCTCACCGTGGCGCAGCGCAAGGTCCTCAAGCGCTCGGAGGAGGAGTCGCGCAAGGTCGCGCTGCACAACCTCGAGCGCGTCGGCCTGAGCGAGAAGGCGCACTCGATGCCCGCGCAGCTCTCCGGCGGTCAGCAGCAGCGCGTGGCGATCGCCCGCGCGCTGTCGATGGACCCCGAGGTGATGCTGTTCGACGAGCCGACCTCGGCGCTCGACCCCGAGCTCGTCGGTGACGTGCTCGGCGTGATGCGCCAGCTCGCCGACGAGGGCATGACGATGCTGGTCGTGACGCACGAGATGCAGTTCGCCCGCGAGGTCGCCGACAAGGTGATCTTCATGGACGGCGGCTACATCGTCGAGGAGGGCCCGGCGGCCGACGTGATCGGCAACCCGCAGGAACCGCGCACCCAGGAGTTCCTGGCCCGCGTGCTCGACCCGACGCACCACGGCCCGAGCGACCCGGTCTAGGCCGCGCGTGGCGAGGGGGAGAGTCGCCGCGGCCGAGGTACTGCGGGGACTGCTGGGGGAGAACGACAACTCAGGTGGTGGCGGGTGGCGGCTGCCGCGGCGCAAGCCGAGCACCCCGCCCGTCATCCGCGTCGTGGACCGCGTGGTCACCGACGTGCTGGACCTGCGCGCGGTCGAGGTGCCGTACGTGCTCGAGTTCGAGCGCTGCCAGTTCGAGGCGGCGCCGGACCTGCGCCAGGCGAACCTCGCCGGCATCTCGTTCAGCGAGTGCGACCTGCCGGGGCTGGAGGCGCGGAACCTGCACAGCGGCAACGACGTGTCGTTGCTCGGCTGCACCGTCACCGGTCTGGCGGACCTGACCGACGCCGAGATCGCGGGCTCGGTGTTGTTGCGCGACAGCAGGTTCAGCGTGCCGGGCGAGCTGTGCCTGCACGGTGACCGGCTGACGGTCGCCGGGGCGCTGCTCGGCTTCGGCATCACCACCGAGGGAGAGGTGCGGCTCGCGGGCGCGCGCATCGGCGGCAACGTCAACCTCGGCAGCGCGGTGCTGGAGAACGCCGACGGTTTCACGTTGAACGGCAACGGCATGCAGGTCGGCGGCAACCTGCTGGGCGCGTTCACCTCGCACGGCGTGGTGTTCCTGGCCAACGCGCGGATCAGCTCGACGCTCTCGCTCAGCGGCGCGGTCCTCTCGCGGGGCACGAACTTCAAGCCCACCAACGATCCCCACGCAGACCCGTCCGCGACGCTCTTCCTCGACCGCGTGGACGTCTCGGGCGACCTGGAGCTCGACCGCGGCTTCACGAGCCAGGGCACCATCCGCGCCGTGAACGCCAAGATCGGCGGCACGTTCTCGCTGGCGGAAGCCGTTCTGGACGCCGTGTCGCCGAACTCGGTCGGCACCGACCCGACCGGGTCCGGCCGCGCGCTGCACGTCGACGGCGCGGAGATCGGCGGTGACGTCGTCGGGCGCGGCGTGAAGATCAGGGGCCAGCTGCGCATGGTCGACACGCACGTCCGCGGCAGCATCACGGTCGAACGGGCCACAGTGGACAACCCGGCCGCCGATGCCGTGCTGGCCAACCGCTCCCAGATCGGCAGCAACCTCGTGGTGCGCGAGTCGGACGTGTCCGGCGGCCTGGAGCTGCGCGGCATCACCGTCGGCGCGAACCTCGACCTGCGCGGCAGCAGGCTGACGAGGCCGGGCAAGTACCGGCACCAGCCGCGCGAGAAGCCGTCGCTCGACATCGGCGGCGCCACGATCGGCCGCGACCTCATCTGCGCGCGCGGCGACAAGGAGTTCGTGGCGCACGGCGGTGTGCGCTGCCGTCGTGCGGTGATCGGCCGCATGGCGAACTTCAACGGCGCGGTGCTCGGCTACAAGCTCGACAGCCACGCGTTGAACGCCATGGGCATGCAGGTCCAGGAGCTGATGCTCAACGTCGTGTCGCCGCCCAAGGGCCTGGTGACGCTGCGGCAGGCGCGCTGCACGTCGTTGGACGACAACGAGAACTTCTGGAGCGCCACCGGGTTCATCGACCTCGACGACTTCCGCTACGACTCGCTCGCCTACCCGATCGACCTGCGCGACGACGCCCAGGTGCAGCGGCGGCTGCGCTGGCTGCGGCAGGCGATGCGGCGCAGCTACCACCCGCGCCCGTACGACCACTTCGCCGAGATGCTGACCGCCGCGGGCAACGAGGAGCACGCCTCGACGGTGCTCATCGAGAAGCAACGCCTGCGGTACCGCGCGGTCGCCGAGGGCATGCGGTTCTTCGGGCCGCTGGTGCTGCTGTGGAGCTTCCTGCAGCGGTCGATGGTCGGCTACGGCTACCGCCCGGCGCGCGCGCTCGGGTGGCTGATCGCGGCGTGGCTCGTGGGCAGCCTGTGGTTCCAGTTCAAGGGGCCGCTGGTGGAGATCAACGAGGACGACCACCTGCCGTGGAACGCGTGGCTCTACACGATCGACCTGGTGGTGCCGATCGTCGACTTCGGCAACAAGAACCGCTGGCAGACCCCGGGCGCGTCGCAGTGGATCGCGTCGGGCCTGATCGTGACGGGCTGGATCCTGGCGACGACCGTGGCGGCCGGCCTCACCCGGATGTTGAAGCGGTAGGACTCCACCATCGGGGTATTCCGCAGGTGGGTGAACAGTGGTGCGATCGACCGGTGATCGCCGCCGAGTCGACCGAGCTGTTCGTCGGGCCTCGGACCGCGCCACTGCAGGTGGTGCGGCTGACCCCGCCCGCTCCGGCGGGGCCGGTGCACGCGCACGTCTCCGGCCCCGGCCTGCACTCGCCGCGGCACGGCGGCGCGCTGCCGCCGGGCCCGTTCGGCTACGAGCTCGGTGTCGACGTCTCCGCGCACGCGCCCGGCACCGTGGTGCCCGCCAGGGTCGTCGTGAGATCCGCGGCCGGCGAGGAGTCGTGCTCGTTCTCGCTGGTGGTGGGCACTCCGGGGTGGACGGTGCACCTCGTCGGGCACGTCGCCGGTGACGCGCCGTTCGCCGCGCTGCGGGCCCACCTGGACCTGGCCCTGACCGATCCCGCCTACCGGTTCGCCGTGACGTCGGTGGAGCTGCTGCAGCCGTACTGGGACACGTTCCCGCAGCACCGCTCGTCGCTGCTGCGGCTGATCGCCGAGGGCCGCGTCGAGGTCGTGGGCTCGGCGTCCAATGTGGTCGGTGTGCGGCCGTTGCTGCCGTCACTGCCTCCCGGGTTGCCGCTCGCGGCCGCTTCGCTGGGCGAGGCCGAGCGTTCGGTGTACGCGTCGTTCCTGGAGCTGCGGCCTTCCGCCGCCGCGCCGCACGTGATGCTGCCGGTCGGGACACCTCATGCCGCTCCGAACCCGTGGGTGACCGCGATCCACCACGACTGGAGCGCGCGCTACACGTGGCCACGGGTCATCTGCTCGTTGCCGCGCGACTACTACGTGCGCGGAGCCGTTCCGGTGCCTCGCGCTCCGGCGGACGACTCGCCCGCCGCCGTCTTCGCCACGCACGCCTCGCGCCTGACCGGGGCGGCCTTCCCCTCCGCCGCTCTCACCCGCGCCGCCCTGGCACACCCGCGGGAGGCCTTCGACCTGCGGACCGACGTCGTCTCGCGTTCCCTGGACGCCCTGACGTCCGCTGTGGACTCGTCGGTCGTGGTGTGGAACCCGTTGCCCTCGCCGTGCAGCGACATCGTGTCCGTGCACCTGCCATCGGTTCGTAACGTGCACGTGGAGTTCGAGGGCGCCGTTCTGCCGACGTTGGTCGATGGTGTGACGGTGACGTTCCTGGCGCGCGACGTGCCGGCGCACGGATGGCGCACCTACTCGTTGGTCGAGGACGACATCGACCACGGCTGGAAGCGCGGCTACGGCACGGAGATCGCGTCCGCTCACTTCGTCCTGTCGCACGACCCGATCGCGTCCCTCATCGCCGTGGACGGTCCACCGCTCGAAGCGCCGCGCCTGATCGGCCCGGTGACGGTCTGGTACAGCGAGGTCGGGGAGAGGATGGTCGGCTCCACGACCTTCACCCTGTGGCACGACGTGCCCCACCTGGACCCGTCACCGCTGGTGGGAGTGCCGGGTTCCCGCTCACCGGCCACCGGCACGCTGGACGCGGAGGTGTCCCGCCTCTCGGCGGCCGGACCGCCGCTCGGCCCCGTCGCACCGGCCGTCACACCGATCTTCGCGCGCTATTGGCTGCACGAACCGGCACCGCTGGGCGGCCTGCCCGCCAACGTCCACCTGGAGGTCCTCGGACCGACCCGCCTGCGCGTCGTCGTCGTGTCCGACGCCGAGGCGTTCACCGCGACCGTCCGCCTGACCCTGCCCGACGGCTGGTCGGCGTCGTGGGAGGCGCTGCCCGTGACGCTCCCGGCAGGCGGCCACGTCTCCGCCGAGGTGAGCCTCGGGCCGCCCCGCACACCCGGCTGCCACCCGGTCCGCGCGACGCTGGAGGGCCTGCCGTTCGAGGTGTACGACGTGGCCCTGCTGACCGTCCCGGAGTGGGACGCCGAGGACCCGGTCGAAGTGCTCTGGGTCGCCTCGTCGCCGTCGTCGGTCACCGTGCGGCCGGGCGAGTCGTCGCGGCTCCGCGTGGTCATGGCCTCCGGCGCCCACGGCGCCCTGCCGGTGCAGGCACGGGTGCTCTCACCGCGCTCGACCTGGGACCTGGTCGGCCCGTTCTGCGTCGGCGGCCTCCTCCCGGCCCGGGGCCGCCTGCCGCTCGACTTCACGGTCCGCGCCCCTGCGTGGGCCACCCCGGGGACCTGGCCGGCCGTCGTCCGCGTGAACGCGGGCGACCTGGTCCGCACCACTGCCCCCGTCCGCGTGGAAGTGGCTGGTTACCATCCACGACCGTGACTGATCTGGTGCTGGCACTGGACTTCGGCGGCACCAAGATCGCCGCCGCCCTGGTGGACCCGACCGGCGCCGTGGTGCGCTCCTCCCGGGTTCCCACGCCCGAGGACCCGTGGGACGCGGTGGTCGCCCTGATCTCCGAGGTCGTCGGGGACACCAGGGTCACCGGCGTCGGCATCGGCTCGGCGGGCCCCGTCGACACCGTCCGCGGCACCGTGTCCCCGATCAACGTCCCGGCCTGGCAGGACTTCCCGCTGCGCTCCTCGGTGGCGTCGCTCTTCCCGGACGTCCCCGTGGAGCTGGCCGGCGACGGCGTCTGCATGGCCCTCGGCGAACACCGCCGGGGAGCAGGCCGGGGCAGCGACTTCATGGTCGGCCTGGTCGTCTCCACGGGCGTGGGCGGCGGCCTGGTGCTGAACGGCCACCCCTTCGGAGGCCGGACGGGCAACGCGGGCCACATCGGTCACGTCGTCGTGGAGGCCGACGGCGCCCCCTGCACCTGCGGCGGCCGGGGCTGCGCCGAAACGGTCGCGGGCGGCCCCCGCATGGTCGCCTGGGCCCGCCGCGCGGGGTGGCGGGCACCGGAACACGCCGACGCGGCCCACCTCGCGGCCGCGGCCCTCGCGGGAGAGGAGGTCCCGCTGGCGGCCTTCGACCGAGCGGGCGCCGCGGTGGGAATGGCCATCGCGGGCGCCGCCGCGTTGTGCGACCTGGACGTCGCCGTCATCGGCGGCGGCGTGGCGCAGGCGGGCGAGCTGCTCTTCGAGCCGGTGCGCCGCACCCTGAAGGCGCACGCCGGCCTGTCGTACCTGGCGGACATGGAGGTGCGCCCGGCGCAGCTCGGCGGCGAGGCGGGCCTGGTGGGCGCGGCCGCGCTGGTGCGGTAGACGCGCGGAGGTCCCTCACCCGGCCTGCCGGGCGTGCCGGAGCGGACCCTCGACCCGTCCCACGTCGACCCCGGCCCCCTCCAAGGCGGCCCGGACGGCCCGGGCGATCTCGACAGCACCACCCGTGTCGCCGTGCAGGCAGATCGAATCGGCGGCGATCCGGACCGGCCGCCCGGAAACGCTGCGAACCCACCCCTCGGTGGCCAGCACCACGCACCGGGCAGCGATCTCGGCGGGATCCCGCAACACGGCTCCGGGCTCGGAACGAGGCACCAGGGTGCCGGCGGACGTGTAGGCCCGGTCAGCGAAGGCCTCGTGCCACACCCGCAACCCGGCGACGGACGCGCGCTTCAACCACACAGCGCCCGGCGGCCCGAGAACGGCCAGCCCGGGATCGAACAACCGGACGGCGTCCACGACGGCATCGGCCTGGGCCTCGTGCCGGACCAGGGCGTTGTACAACGCCCCATGAGGCTTCACGTACGACACCCGCGTCCCGGCGGCCCTGGCGAACACCGACAGCGCCCCGAGCTGGGCCAGCACCTCGTTGGTCAACGTCTCGGGCGCCACGTCGATGAACCGCCGCCCGAACCCCGCGAGGTCGCGGTAGCCGACGTGAGCCCCGACGGCCACGCCCGCGGAGGCGGCGAGCGCGCACACTTCGCGCATCGTGTCCGCGTCGCCGGCGTGGTAGCCGCAGGCGACGTTCGCGCTGGTCACCACTGACATCAGGGCCTCGTCCGATCCCAGCGTCCACCGTCCGAAGCCCTCTCCCAGATCCGCGTTCAGATCCATGGCCGCACTCCACCTCCGCTCACTTCTCAGATCGTTGGATTGTTGAACGATTCTACGATAGGGCAATTAAACGATCCTGCAAATAGACTTGGCGGGTGACCGAGACGTGGGTGTCGACGCTGGCTCAGGGCAAGGCCGACCTGGAGCGGGCGAGCACCGCGCAGAAGGTCGCCGACATGCTGCGGGAGCGGGTGCTCGACGGCGACCTCGCGCCCGGTCTCCGGCTCAGCGAAGAGGCCATCGGCGGGGCGCTGGGGGTCAGCCGCAACACGCTGCGGGAGGCGTTCCGGCTGCTCACGCGCGACCGGTTGCTGGTGCACGAGCACAGCCGCGGCGTCTTCGTCCGCAGGCCGAGCGGGAACGACGTCAGGGACCTCTACGCCGCCCGGCGCGTGATCGAGTGCGGGTCGCTGAGGCTGTGGGACGACGTCGCGGAGGCGCGGCGCGAGGCCGTGCGCGCGCCGGTCCGGCAGGCGGTGGCCAGGGCCGAGCAGAACGACTGGACCAGGGCCGGGCAGGCCAACATCCAGTTCCACCGCGGCATCGTCGGGCTCGCGGGCAGCAGCCGGCTGAGCGACGAGTCCGACCGGTTGTTCGCCGAGCTCATGCTGGCCTTCCGGGTGGCGCAGGAGATCAACGACTTCTACCAGACCTACGTGCCGTGGAACCGCAGGATCGTCGAGCTGCTCGACGGCGGCAGGACGACCCGGGCGGTCGACCAGCTCGCGGAGTACTTCGACGCGGCCGAACAGGACCTGGTCGCCCGCCTCGAGGCCCATCAGTCCAAAGGGAACGTTAAGTCGTAGACAACGATTCCGATCACGAGGCTGACGGCATCCTTCATCAGGCCTAACATCCGCGCAACACCGCGTACACGGAGGGCCCACCATGCCGTCGGACCACAAGACCGGCTTGCGCTGGAGCAACTGGAACCTGCTGCTGATAGTTCCGCTGCTCATGCTCATCACGCCGTGGTTCAACAAGAGCGAGCCCAGCGTCTTCGGGCTGCCGTTCTTCTACTGGTACCAGTTCCTGTTCGTGCCGCTCGGCGTCCTGTGCGTCGGGATCGTCTACGTCAAGACCAAGGACGAGCCCGTGGTCACCGGCAAGCCCGACAAGCTCGGCGTGGACGACCTGGACGAGGGAGCGAACTGATGCAGTGGACCGAGCTGATCGTTTTCAGCGCTCTCTTCCTGCTCGTCACCGTGATGGGCTTCCTGGCCGCGCGGTGGCAGAAGGGCGACACGCTCGAGCACCTCGACGAGTGGGGTCTCGGCGGCCGGAAGTTCGGCAGTTGGATCACGTGGTTCCTGGTCGGCGGTGACCTCTACACCGCGTACACCTTCGTCGCGGTGCCGGCGCTGATGTTCGGTGCGGGCGCGCTCGGCTTCTACGCGCTGCCGTACACGGTGATCCTGTACCCGCTCGTCTTCCTCCCGCTGGTGCGGATGTGGTCGGTCAGCCGCGTGCACGGGTACGTCACGCCCGCGGACTTCGTGAAGGGCCGCTACGGCTCGCACTGGCTGGCGCTGATCATCGCGATCACCGGCATCGTCGCGACCATGCCGTACATCGCGCTGCAGCTCGTCGGCCTCGAGGCCGTGCTGCGGTCCATGGGCCTCAACGGCTCCGGCATCCTCGGCCACCTGCCGCTGTTCATCGCGTTCCTGATCCTCGCGCTCTACACCTACCAGTCGGGTCTGCGGGCGCCGGCGCTGATCGCGTTCGTCAAGGACATCCTGATCTACCTGGTCATCCTCGTCGCGATCATCTACCTGCCCGCGAAGTTCGGCGGCTGGGGCGAGATCTTCAGCGACGCGCAGGCCAAGTTCGACGCGACGCCCAGCAAGGCCGACGGCACGCTGCTGACCGGCACCAACCAGCTGCAGTACGCGACGCTGGCCCTCGGTTCCGCGCTCGCGCTGTTCCTCTACCCGCACTCGCTGACCGGCATCCTCGCCAGCCGCGGGCGCAACGTCATCAAGCGCAACATGGTCGCGCTGCCCGCGTACTCGCTGCTGCTGGGCCTGCTCGCACTGCTCGGCCTCGTCGCGATCAGCGCGGGCACCAAGCCGATCGTCAACCAGGCGACCGGCCGTCCGGACACCAACACGATCGTCCCCGAGCTCTTCGGCGCGAACTTCCCGTCGTGGTTCGCGGGCATCGCGTTCGCGGCCATCGGCATCGGCGCGCTGGTGCCCGCGGCGATCATGTCGATCGCGGCGGCGAACCTGTGGACGCGCAACGTCTACAAGGAGTACATCAAGAAGAGCGCCAGCCCGGCCGAGGAGGCCAAGCAGGCCAAGCTCGCGTCGCTGGTCGTGAAGTTCGGCGCGGTGGCGTTCATCGTGTTCGTCGACCCGCAGTTCTCGATCGACCTGCAGCTCATCGGCGGCGTCATGATCCTGCAGACGCTGCCCGCGGTCGCGATCGCGCTCTACACGCGCTGGTTCCACGTGTACGGCCTGGTCGCGGGCTGGGTCGGCGGCATGGGCTACGGCATGTGGCTGCTCTACAACATCGGCAACCCGGCCATCGGCAAGTCGCACTTCGCCGGGTCCGCGCTGCCGCTGGGCAACATCTCGATCTTCGGCTGGCACCCGTTCGGCGCTTCGACGACGCAGATCTACGTCGGCATGGTCGCGCTGTTCGTGAACCTGCTCGTCGCGGTGGTCGTCACGCTGATCGCCCAGAAGGCCAAGTGGTTCAACGGAACCGACCAGACGGACCCGTCGGACTACCACGTCGACGAGGACAACCCGAGGGTCAAGCCCGTCGCAGCCCACTGAGACGCTGTCGTCAACACTTGGGGCCACCTGCCGGTTACGGCGGGTGGCCCTTTGCGTTGAGGATCGAACACGTGAAAACCATCGCCGGACTGGTCGGCCTGACCGCACTCGCCCTCACCCTGAGTCCTGCCCCCGCACACGCGCAGGACGCGAACTGCTACGACACCACCGTCCCGCTGACCGTCGAGGAGCAGCGCCTCGACGACACGCTCGTCACCGGCGGCCCCGCCGTCGGACCCGCGCTCGTGCGGCTCGCCGGGTTCGACACCCGCGTCACCGAGTTCACCTCCAAGCTCTGCCGCCAGGTCGTCGCGAGGCAGGCGCAGCAGTTCGTCGAACGCGAAGGCAACGCGCTGTGGAAGGCCGCTGTGGCCCGCGCGCAAAGCACACAACCGCAGACGCACGACGCTTACGACGACCGCCCGCTCTACTGGGCACGGCTGCAGCTCAGCTCCGCGCTGCGCCAGTGGAAACCGCGGTTCGCCCTGGCGCCCGACGAGCGCGCGAAGCTCATCCAGAAGTTCGACTGGGCGTCACGGGGCCTGAGCGACGCCGCGTTCGGCCCACAGCCCGGCGTGCGCAGGATCGCCGTCACCGGCTTCGACCCGTTCCAGCTCACCGGCACGAACGTGCGGCGCGCCAACCCGGCGGGCGCGGCGGCGTTGCAGCTCGACGGCCGCGAGATCACCACGCCGACCGGCAAGGTCGTGCTGCAGGCCGCGGTGCTGCCGGTGCTGTGGGGCGGCTTCGACGAGGGAGTCGTCGAGCGGTTCTACGGAACCGCGCTGGCGCAGAAGCCCGACGCGTTCGTGACGATCAGCCAGGGCCGGCCCGGCCGGTTCGACGTTGAGCGGTGGGCGGCGCGCTGGCGCGGTGGCTTCGCGGACAACAACGACATCGGTTCCTACGGCAGCGTCCCGAACGCGCCCGGCTGGCCGCAGCCGGCCGACGAGTTCATCGAGACCACGCTGCCGTTCCAGAAGATGATCGACGCGGGCACCGGTCCGTTCACCGTGGCGCTGAACCGCGGTTTCTGCGAGTGGGTCGTCGTCGGCTCGCAGCAGTCGTGCCGCACGGACGAGCCGACGCCGGGCAGGGTCGCGGCCTCCGGCGGCGGTGGTGACTACCTCTCCAACGAGAGCATGTACCGCGCCAACCGGCTGCGAATCGGTTACGGCGCAACGAACGTCCTCGGTGGACACCTCCACACGCCGGTGCTCGGGCAGCCCGCGGACCCGGCCGCGCTGACCGATGCGGCCTTCGAAAAGCAGCGTCGGGACATCGCCGACCAAGTGAAGGCCCTAGTCTCTGTGGTGTGACTCGTGTGCGGCTGGCGGTGGCGATTGTCCTGAGCACGTTGACGCTGTCCGCGTGCGCGATCCAGGTGGGAGGGCAGGCGGTCCCCGGACCGATGCCGTCCACCGCCTCCGCCGCCGCGCCCACGCTGCCCAAACCGGGGCAGTGCATGAACGCCTACGAGCTCAAGGTGCTGCAGTGCACCGACTCGCACGAGGCCGAGGTCATGAGCATCGGTGAGATGTCCGGCCTCCCCTCGACGTACCCGGACACGCAGGCGCTGCGCAAGGCCGCGCTCCCGCCGTGCCGCCAGGCGCTCAGCGACTACCTGGGCGGCGCGGACTCCGACTCGACGCGCCTGCGGGTGTGGGCCTTCTGGCCGAACGAGCAGGGCTGGAAGGACGGCCAGCGCTGGCGGCTGTGCACCGTCGTGGAGATCAGTCCCGACGAGAAGCCGTTGCCGCGCAAGGGTTCCGTGAAAGACGTGCTGAAGAACAACGGCTTCAGCACGTTCCAGACCTGCACCCAGGGATCGCCGTCGAAGGACCAGGAGGTCAAGGTCGTTGCCTGCAACACGCCGCACATGGCCGAGGCCGTGCCCGGTGGCGTCGTGTCGCTCGGCAAGTCGTCCGACCCCGCTCCGTCCAAGGAGCAGATGAACTCCATCGCGAACGAGAAGTGCACCAAGGCCGTGCACGACTACCTGGGTTCGTCCAAGCGCACCGACGTGTTCCCCGCGTGGCGGAACCCCGGCTCGCAGGCCTGGTCAGAGGGGTGGACCAACGCCGTCTGCTACGCGGAGGCCGGCAAGACCTTCAGCGGCACCCTCCTCGGCATCCGCGACAACCCGCTGCCGAACTGATCCGGCGACCACGACCATCAGCACGGCGGCCAGGGACAGCACCAGCATCGCGATTCCTGCGATTCCCACGGCACACCTCCCTTTCCGTCCCGGTTGACGATCTTTGTGACCGCCCTCACACACTGAGACGTTCCCGGAACCGGCCGGGTTCATTCCTGGAGCAAGACCGTTTCCACGGGTCGTGGAGAAGTCCCCAGGCTGTCCACAGCTATCCACAACATGTGCACAAGTTCGTCCACACCTGTGGACAACTTCGTCGCATGTGGACTACGAGCTGCGCGGACTCAGAGAAAAACGCTGCACAGGACCACTCCGGCGACCACGCCGATCGCCAGTCCGATCATGAACACGAGCGCGAAGCGCCACCACGGCGTGCGGGCCGGCGGAGCGGGCGGCACGGGGTAGTAGCGCACGATGCCCGTACTCGGGCCGACCTCGACGTCGCGCTTCGAACCGTCGAAGTTCAGCCCGCCGAGGAAGTCGTCTTGCGTCACACGACAGTAGTACCCCAAAAAGATGACCCGGCGGTCGCCGTTGACCGCCGGGTCGTCGAACACCTCGGGCGAGCTAGCCCAGGCGCTGCTTCAGAGCTTCCAGCTCGTCGCGGAGCGTGGTCGGGACCTTCTCACCGATCTTCGCGAACCACTCCTCGACCAGCGGGATCTCGGCACGCCACTCGTCGGCGTCGAACGCGAGCGAGGCCTCGATGTCCTCGCGCGGCGCATCCAGGCCATCGAGGTCCAGGTCGTCCGCGGTCGGCACGTAGCCGATCGGCGTCTCCTGCGCGGCGGCCTTGCCCTCGATGCGCTCGATGGCCCACTTCAGCACGCGCGAGTTCTCGCCGAACCCGGGCCACAGGAAGCGCTTGTCGTCGCCGCGGCGGAACCAGTTGACGTAGAAGATCTTCGGCAGCTTGTCGGCGTCGGCGCGCTTGCCGAGGTCGACCCAGTGCTGGAAGTAGTCACCGGCGTTGTAGCCGATGAACGGCAGCATCGCCATCGGGTCGCGACGGACGACGCCGGTCTTGCCGACCGCGGCGGCCGTGGTCTCCGACGACAGGGTGGCACCCATGTAGGTGCCGTGCTGCCAGTCGCGCGACTCGGTGACCAGCGGGATCGTCGTGGCGCGACGGCCACCGAAGAAGATCGCCGAGATCGGCACGCCCTTCGGGTCGTCCCACTCGGGCGCCTTGATGTCGCACTGCTCGATCGGCGTGCAGTAGCGGGAGTTCGGGTGCGAGGAGAGCTCCTCGCTGTCCGGCGTCCAGTCCTGGTGCTTCCACGAGGTGAGGTGGGCCGGGGGCTCGCCCATGCCCTCCCACCAGACGTCGCCGTCGTCGGTCAGCGCGACGTTCGTGAACAGCGAGTTGCCCTTGGCGATGGTGCGCATCGCGTTCGGGTTGGTGTGGTAGTCGGTGCCGGGCGCGACACCGAAGAAGCCGTTCTCCGGGTTCACCGCGTAGAGGCGGCCGTCCTCACCGAAGCGCATCCAGGCGATGTCGTCGCCGAGCGTCTCGACCTTCCAGCCGGGGATGGTCGGCTCCAGCATGGCGAGGTTCGTCTTGCCGCAGGCCGACGGGAACGCGGCGGCGATGTAGTACGCCTTGTTCTCCGGCGAGGTGAGCTTGAGGATCAGCATGTGCTCGGCGAGCCAGCCCTCGTCCCGCGCCATCACGGACGCGATGCGCAGCGAGTAGCACTTCTTGCCGAGCAGGGCGTTGCCGCCGTAGCCGGAGCCGAAGCTCCAGATCTCGCGCGTCTCCGGGAAGTGCGAGATGTACTTGGTGGTGTTGCACGGCCACTGCACGTCTTCCTGGCCGGGCTCGAGCGGAGCGCCGAGGGAGTGCAGCGCCGGCACGAAGTCGGCGTCCTCACCGAAGACCGCGAGGGCCTTGGTGCCCATGCGGGTCATGATGTGCATGGAAACGACGACGTATTCCGAGTCCGTGATCTCCACGCCCAGCATCGGCTTCTCGGCGTCGAGCGGGCCCATGCAGAACGGGATGACGTACATCGTGCGACCACGCATGCAGCCCCGGTAGAGCTCGGTCATGATGGCCTTCATCTCGGAAGGGTCCATCCAGTTGTTCGTGGCGCCCGCGTCCTCTTCGCGCACCGAACAGATGTAGGTCCGCTCCTCCACACGAGCCACGTCGCTCGGGTCCGAAGCCGCCCAGAACGAGTTGGGCTTCTTCTCCAGGGGCACGAAAGTGCCGGCGTCGACGAGCTTCTTCGTGAGACGGTCCCATTCGCCCTGGGACCCGTCAGCCCAAACAACCTCGTCGGGGCAGGTCAGCTCAGCGACTTCCTGAACCCATGCGAGCAAGCGCGCGTGGTTGGTAGGTGCCTGTTCGAGACCGGGAATGGTCACTGCCGTCATCTCGTCTCGTCTCCTGACTGAACGCCTCGGCCGCCCGAGGACGTGGTGGTCCGGTGCAGGACTGCGTCGTCCTCGGGAATAGCTCCACAACGCCCGGTGGTCCCGGGCGTGCGTGGAAGGGGATGGACCGAGGTTAGCCCGGTGAATGGCAGGTAACGCACCCCCAGCCTGTCGCTTCTCTCACAAAACCGATTCTGGAATCGATTCAGCACTCGGACGGAGGTTAAGTCGGGCGCGAGATCGGAAAAACACAAGAGGCCCCGGTGCGGTTCTCACCACACCGGGGCCTGTGACCTGCGCTTCAGTTCGGACGTCAGTTCGGGCTGATCCACTGCCCCGTTGTGGAATCGATTCGGACGACCCCGTCGAACCGTTCTTCCTCGAGCCAGTCGTCCGAGTCGTCCAGAATGCCGCTCTTCGAGTCGGTGACGTAGCGGCCGTCGGCCTCGATGTGCCCGTGCTCGACCTCGACCCAGTCGTCACCACGATGTTCCGACATCGTGACCTCGCCGGATCGTGTGATCTCGGTCGCCACGTCGGCCTTGCCGTCGCCGTTCTTGTCGGTGAACAACCACGTGTCGCCGTCGTCATCGCGCACGACCGCGGTGTCGGCCTTGCCGTCACCGTCGGTGTCCTCGGTCGCCTGACCGACGTTTCGCTGGCCGTCTTCGGTGTCCACGACAATCGCCTGCTTGGGCGACGAATTCGTTTTTTCCTGCGGAGTGTCGCTCGGGTCCACCGCGATCCACTCACCTGAATTCTCCTCGAACCGCGCCTGGCTCAGGAGATTGCCGTCCTTGTCGAACGTGCTCATCAGATCGGCGTCACCGTCGCCGTTCGTGTCGGTGAACGCGAGATGGCCACCGTCGTCCGTCTCGACCACGGCGGAGTCGTTCGTGCCGTCCTGGTCGAGGTCGAAGGTGACGTCGGCGGTGTACTCCTCGTCCTCGACGGTCACCTTCAGCTCGGCGTCGGCCGCACCGTTCTCGTCGATGTACACCGGGACACACCTCCTACTTGCTCATGTACCGGTATGACCCACGTTATGCCGGTTTGGTTCCGCCGCCAACCGTGTGCGCCGGTACGGACGACTTCCCGCCAGGTCACGCCCGGTCGCGGACCGACCGGATCCGGCCCAGCAGCTCCTCCGCCTTCGACCGCCCCTGCTCCACCTCCGCGAGCTGCCGGGTCGCCGCCTGCAGCTCGCGCCCGCGCTCGCCGGCCTCCATCCGCAGCGCCCGGTCGACCTCGCGCAGCTCCGCCTCGATGGCTTCGATGCGCTTGGCCAGTGCCTCGTCCAGGGCCAGCGACAGGGCCTGCTCGGCCTCGATCAGCTGCTCGGCGGCCAGTTGGTCCACTGTGGAGCGTGCGTCGGCGATGGCGTCGGAGAGCCACTGCTTGACGTGTTGTTTCTCGGCGGTGTGGGTTCGGGTGCGGGCCATCCACCAGCCCGCGCCGAGGCCCAGGGCGATGGTGACGGGCAGGACGATCGGGTTCAGGGCCGCGATGCCGAGGCCCGCCAGCGGCATCACGGCCAGCTTGCCCGCGCCCAGTCCGCCGGAGACGCCCATGAAGACCAGGAGCTTGTCCTCGGCTGTGGGAGGGCGCTTCTCCTTGGGGCGCAACACGATCGGCGGTTGCTCGCCGCGGGCGAACTGGCCGCGGATCAGGGTCAGCTCCTCCGCGCTGAACAGGGTGGCGAGCACGGAGTCGGTGACCTGGGAGAGGCGCGCGGACAGCGCTGTGGAGATGCGGCCGGAGACGACCTGCAGCGCTGTGTCGACCTGGTGCGGCAGGCCTGCCAGGGCGGTGCGGTCGGCGGCGTCGATGGCCTGGCGGTACCAGGTCTGGAGGTCGCGCATCTGGCGGGAGATCTCGTGCGAGTTCTCGATGCGGGCCCGTTGGACCTCGCCGCGCAGGCGCACCTGCCAGCCCCTGGTGGAGGAGCGGCGTTCGGTTTGCAGCTCGTCGCGGCGGGCGCGGAGGACCGCGGCTTCGTCTTCGCCGACGGACAGAGCGCGCTTCTCGTGTTCGAGACGGATTTCCAGTTCCGCCAGCACTGTCGAGAGGGCGCGCAGGGCGTTGGCTTCCGCCAGCATTCCCGCTCGGCCCGCGACCAGTTCCTGCAGCGCGGTCTGCAGGGCGGAGATCCCGGAGCGTTCGCGGAGCATGGCGGCCGCGTCCGGGTTCGGGGCCTGCGCGGCCATGTCGAACATGCGCGACGACACCGGGTGGAAGGGGGCGTCGGCGAAGCGCGGGGCGTGTTCGGCCAGCAGGGCCCTGTCCGCGTCGAGGACCTGGCGCCAGCCCCGGTACTGGTCGGTCTTGGTCAGGGCGAAGACGACGGTTTCGACGCGGTCGCCGACGCGCTCGAGGAAGTCGAGCTCGCCGCGGGTGAACGGGGACGAGGCGTCCACGACGAACACCAGGGCGGTGGCCGAGGTGACGGCTTCGAGAGCCAGCTCACCGTGCACCGACTCCAGGCCGCCGACGCCGGGGGTGTCGACCACGGACATGCGTTCCAGCAACGGGATCGGCGCGTCGACCTCGACGTAGCGGGGCGGCAGCTCTCCCTCGGGCAGGTCGTGGGCGGCGGAGACCCAGTTGATCAGCAGGGGCAGCGGGAAGCTGACGGGTGCGAGCAGGCCGGGGTAGCAGGCGCGCGCCGCCCAGGCCGGACCGTGCTGGAAGACGAGGTAGGTCGAGGTGGCCACGTCGGCGTCGACCGGGGACAGGCCCGGGGTCGCCAGGAGGGCGTTGACCAGTGAGGACTTGCCGCGGTTCGTCTCACCGACGATCACGACGGACGACACCTCGGGCGCCGAGCGGCGGGTCACCCAGTCGGCCATCGACGGGTCGAGCTCGCGCACGAGAGCAGTGAGGCGTTCGCGCGTCTGGCGGACTGTTTGCGAGAGGTTGCTCATCGGGCCGTGTAGACCGTCACGATCGGTGCGCGCAGCACGCGGCCACGGTCGCAGAAGCCGGGCACCTCGGTCTCCGCCACCAAGCCCTGCAACGACAGGTCGTCCGTCGGCACGGCGCCACCGGCCTCGTGCCGCGACGGGTCGAAGCGCTGACCGTCGGCACGCACCGCCACGACCCCTATGGACGACAGACCTTCCTCGATGCGCTGGACCACGCCGGCACTGGCGCGGTCCAGCGCGTACAGGCACAGCTGCACCAGCGCGCGGCGTTCGGCCAGCGCCTGGTCGAGCAGCTCGTCGGCAATGGTCTCCACACCGTGGTCCGACGCCACTTCAGCCGGATCGGTTCCGTTCACGCTCATCGGTGCCCCCCAGCACGTAGTTGCTGCCACATGAGGAAATACGCCCGGTGGACGACGTGCGCCACCCGGGCCTGCGCCGGAGTCGCGCCGAAGGAGGCGAACGAACGCCACCACCCGGCGCGTTCCAGCGCGTACGCGACCAGCTCCGGTCCGGGACGGCCCGGCAGCCCCAGCCGCGCGGCGACGTCCGGCGTGCTGCCGACGCGCAGCACCTCCTCCGTCAGGTCCGGCGCCAGCGTCACGGCACCGGACGAGACCAGCGTCAACGCCTCCAGCAACCTCAGCTGGTGCGCCTCGGGCCTCGCGAGCAGGACCTCGATCGCGTCGTGCACGCGCTGCCGTTCGCCGGGCTCGGCGGAGCTCAGCGACGTGACCGACGCCAGCGCCGCCGCCGCCTTGATGCCGTCCGCCCGCGCCCGGAACACCGCGTCGAGCCTGCCCCGGACGGCGGCGAACCCGGACGCGTCGAACAGCACCCGCCGCAGCGCGCCGGCCGTCAGCCCGGGTTCGGCGTCCAGGGCCGCGAGGGCGCGGCCGATCCCGTAGAGGTCGAGCTTCTCCAGCAACCTCGACCGCACCCCGGCCGCGACGTCGCAGTCCCAGGAGGTGAAGAGGTCGCCGGACATCAGCATCATCGTGCGGGTCTCGGCGTCCAGCGCCGCGAGCTGGCGCAACGCCTCCGCGTCCGCCGAGGTGAACTCCCCGGTCTCGGCGGACTCGGCGAGCAGGCTGATCACCGGCAGCACGTCGGCGACCCGCGGCCTGAGCAGCTCGGCCTGCTTCGCCGCCAGGATCTCCGCGGCCCGCCAGAGGTCACCCTCCGCCCCCTCGACGGTTTCCGGCGCGACGGCGTCGACCTTGTTCAGCGCGGCGATCGCGTTGACGGGCCCGGCCTCGCGGGACGCCGTCGCGGCGGTGAAGGCGGCGATGGCGGAGTGGTCGTCCGCGCGCACGCCCTGCGTCACGACGTAGAGAACAGCCTCGGCACCGGCGACCGCGTTGCGCGACACGGGATCGAGCAGTTCCTCGGTGCGGGCGACCGAAGCCGCGTCCAGCGAACCGAGCCCAGGCGTGTCGATGACGGTGAAGTCGCGCAGCACCGCGTTCGTCAGATACGCCTCGATGTGCGAGATGCCCTCCACGCCGAGAGAAGCGGGGATCATGCCGTTCGCGTCGAACGGCAGCACCTGCCGCCTGCCGTCCCGCAGCACGACTTCGATGCGGTCGACCGTGCCGTACTGATAGCGCGTCACGAGCCGTGTGCACTCGCCGATGTCGGTAGGTGCGACCCGGCGGCCGATCAGAGCGTTCACGAGAGTCGACTTGCCGGACTTGATCCGGCCGGCGACGGCGACCTGCAACGGCGCGTGGAGACGGCGCAGCACCTCCTGGAACCCCGCCGCGGTCCGCGGGGAGACCTGCGGTTGCAGGGCAATGCACAGGTTGGCGACCGCCGCGCACAGCGGACCGGCCAACTGTTGTCCCTGCAACGCCGTCACGGGCACAAATCGTGCCACGGTTTGTGGGCGTGCGTGCACGGGTAGCCACAGCGCATGGGTGACAGCTACGTGACGTTCCTAGTGCTGGGGATCGTCCTGGTCGTGGTCGACGGCCAGCTGATCTACCACAGCGGCAAGGCATATCTCAGGCGCGCCTCGTACGACGAGGAGCAGGCCGGCGGCATGATGAAGCTGACGGCCGTGCTGTTCCACCTCGTCGTGCTGGGCCTGTTGGCACTGGTGTCGACCATCGACGTCGACACCGGCGACTCGGTGAAGAACGTGGTCGTGAAGCTCGGCGTGGTGCTGCTGCTCCTGGCACTCGCCCACGGCGTCACGATGGCGATCCTGGCCAGGATCAGGGATCGCCAGCTCCAGCAACAGCTCGCGGACCAGATGGCCGAAGAGCACCGCATCTACGACGAACGCCAGGCGCACATCGGCGAACCGCGACCCGCACCCAAGATCGAGTCGCCCTACTCACCCAAGTAGTGGGCTCGCACGGCGTTCAGTGCCTCCCCCCTCACTGGCGCCGAGCGACCGAGCTGTGGCGACGCTCTCCGCCGCGGCGGCGGAGAGCGGGTTCGGTGCATGCGAAGGCAGGGCAGCCACCACGGTGCCCTGCCTTCGTCCTGTTGTGAGCACGCCTTCGGTCTCCGGATCCCGGCGAAGCCACAGGAGCCTTTCCCAGAGGTGACCGGTGCGGAGGTAGCAGGCACCCATCTCGAGGCGAAGTCGAACAGCGCTCTGGGGGTGAGCATCGCCACCCGCACCGCGTCCGACACCGCCCACCGCTCCAGCGAACGCCGCGCGGTTCGAGGGGTCGGCCACGAGCCCCAGGCCACGGCACCACCCCCGGTTCTCATCAACCCCTCGACACAACAACTCACACTGAAGTCGTACGAAGCGTCAGCCCGTGGCGCGACGCGGGGAAGTTCGATCCGCACCTAATCTTGTCCGGTGCGGCGGTTCAGCCTGTGGATGAAGGCTCATCCGGCGTTCGGGGACTCCCTGATCGCCGGTCTTCTGCTGCTCTTCGACCTGGGCTTCGGCGTCGAGGCGGTCGACCGCGGGGTGTCGTTCTCGGCCTACCTGGCCGTGACGCTGCTGATGCTCGGACCCCTGCCGTTCCGCCGCCACCACCCGCTCGGCTCGAGCTACCTGATCCTCGGCGGAGCGTTCCTCCAACTCTTCAGCCACGGCAGCTACGACCTGGGCATCCCGGTCCGGATGTCCGACTTCGCGCTGGCCATAGCGCTGTACACGCTCGTCGCGTCCACGAACCGCAAGACGGCGTTGATCTACTCGGGCTGGCTGCTGGCGGGCACGCTGCTCTGGGCGATCTTCCAGGTGGGCGAGCTCCAGGCCGTGTTCCTGGTGTTCATGGTCTTCGTGATCTTCGGCTTCAGCTGGGCGATGGGCGAGTTCGTCGGAGCCCGCCGCGCCTACCAGCGGGAGATGGAGCAACGCCTGGTCCTGCTGGAGACCGAACGCGACCAGCAGGCCAAGATCGCGGTGGGCGAGGAACGCTCGCGCATAGCCCGCGAACTGCACGACGTGGTCGCCCACGCGGTGAGCGTGATGATCGTCCACGCCGACGGCGCCGCGTACACGATCAGGTCGCAACCGGAAGTGGCCGAGAACGCCGTCCGCACCATCGCCGACACGGGCCGCCTGGCGCTGACCGAGATGCGCCGCCTGCTCGGCGTCCTGCGCAGCGAGGACGCCGAAACCCAGTGGGCGCCGCAGCCGGACGCGCGAGGAGTCGTCGAACTGGCCGAGAGCACCAGAGCCGCCGGGGTCCCGGTGCGACTGGAGATCACCGGCGACGTCGACGACCTCCCGGTGGGCGTGGGCCTGAGCGTCTACCGCATCGTGCAGGAAGCGCTGACCAACACCATCAAGCACGCCGGCTCGGGCACGACCGCCATGGTCCGCCTGGCCAGGACCCCGGAAGAGCTGCGCCTGGAAGTCGTCGACAACGGCTTCGGCACACCGCACGACGTCGTCAAGGTCTCCGGCGGCAACGGACTGATCGGCATGAGGGAAAGGGCAGCGGTCCTGGGCGGCGAGTTCGAGGCGGGCCCCAACCCCGGCGGGGGCTGGCGCGTCCGCGCGACTTTCCCACTGGCCGCATAGGGTGATCGAGTGATTCGGGTGCTGCTGGTAGACGACCAGGAACTCATGCGCATGGGCTTCCGCATGGTGCTGGGCGCGCAGGAAGACATCGACGTCGTCGGCGAAGCCGCCGACGGCCTCGACGCCGTGCAGATGGCCGACAAACTCCGCCCGGACGTGGTCCTGATGGACGTCCGCATGCCCGTGCTGGACGGAGTGGAGGCGACCAAGCGCATCACCGAGGCCGACACGGCGAAGGTGCTGGTCATGACCACCTTCGACATGGACGAGTACGCGCTCTCCGCCCTGCGCAACGGAGCCAGCGGCTTCCTGCTGAAGGACACGCCACCCTCGGACCTGGTCTCGGCCCTGCGAGCAGTCGCCTCAGGCGACGCCGTGGTCTCCCCGTCCGTGACCAAGCGCCTGCTGGGCCGCTTCCTCGGCGACGGCGGCGGCGAACTCCGCGACGCCACGGTGCTGGACGTGCTGACCGAACGCGAGCGCGAGGTGCTGGTGCTGATCGCGAAGGGCCTGTCGAACACGGAGATCGCGCGGAAGCTCTTCCTGTCCGAGGCGACGGTGAAGACGCACGTGGGACGAATCCTGGCGAAGCTGGAACTGCGGGACCGGGTCCAGGCAGTGGTGCTGGCGTACGAGACGGGCCTGGTACGCCCAGGCGACGCCTGACCAACCGCGACGCCGAAGGCGAGCCGTCCTGAGCAGACGCTCCCGGCGGTGGGGTCCCGTCACGAGTCGCGCCACAGCTCCTGGTGCGGCTTGTGACGGGACCCCACCGCCAACGCAACCACCAACGCAACCGGCAGCCGCCCAACACAAACAGGCGTGCCATCAACCCACTCAAAGCGCGGGCCCCCGATCAGATTGCCGGGGGTCTGGGGGCAGAGCCCCCAGGGGAACCGCCGAACAGCAACCGACCGCCCGCAAAGCGACCACCTACGGACAGAGCGGCCCCACCGGCTCACCCCAGGCCCACCGCCGGAACCCCACCCTCACCGGTACGACTCAGGATCAGCCTCAACCTCCACCCCGGCCATCCGAGGCTTCACCACCTCCTCGTACCACCGCCCCCAGTCGGGCTGGGACCCGTCCAGATCCGTGAACCCGTACTCCCGCTTCAACCGCCAGGACGACAGGCACTGCCCCGCGAACCGCCGCCGCTGCGGATCGGCGGCGAGGTGCGCCAGCCCCCGCCCCAGGTAGTGCGGCGTCTCGGACAACGCGTAGTCCGGCACCTTCTCGACGGCGTCCCGCCAGTTCGCCTCGGTGACCCCGAACCCCTCCAGCATCTGCTCGGACCGCAGGAACCCCGGCGTGGCGGCAACGGCGGTGACGTGCGGGAACTCGCGGAGGTCCCGAGCCAGCACCTCCCCGAACCGCCGGACGGACGACTTCACGGCGTCGTAGGGGAGGTTCACGAAGTAGGCCTCCCCGTCCTCCCCGTCGGTCACCTCGACCACCAGCGCGTCGTCGGACCGCAGGACCAACGGCATCAACCGGTGGATCGCCACCAGGTGCGTCTCCACCCCGTTGCGCCACATCCGCAGCTGCCGTTCGAGGTCGTGCTCCCAGAACTTGCCCCACTCGACGAGGTTCTCGCCGCCCCAGGCGTTGTCGACGAAGACGTCCAGCCGGTCGAGGCGCGCGGCCAGGGCGTCCACATCGGACACCGAGGTGAGGTCGCACCGGACCGGGATCCCCTTGCCGCCGGCGGAGTCGACCAGCTCCGCGGTCTCCTCGATCGTCTCGGACCGCCCGACCGGTGACTGCTGCGACCGGGTGGTCCGGCCGGCGACGTACACCGTCGCGCCGGCTGCTCCGAGCTCGACCGCGATCGCCCGGCCCGCACCCCGTGTGGCGCCGGTGACGACCGCGACCTTCCCGCTCAGATCGGGTTCACTTCTTGCTGACACGCCGAGTTCCCCTTCCCTCGTGCCAGGAGAGGACGACCATCTCGTCACCCTCGACGGTGAGCTGCACGACCTCGGTGACGTCGAACCGGAACAGGTCGATCTCCTCCGGCTGCCACCCCGTGCGGTCGAAAAGGTGCTTCAGGTAGACGTCCTTGTCGGTCCAGAACTCCGCGGTGCCGCTGATCTTCGCGTCGCCGGCCTCGGTCATCGAGGCGATCGTCGACATGCAGTGCAGCGCGAACCGCGGGTCGCGCCGCAGGTCGCGGGACTTCAACGAGTTCGGCATCATGCCCGCCCAGAGCTCGCCGTCGAGGAAGTCCGGTTCCACGCCGCTGATCCGCGGCGCGCCGTCGCGGCGCAGGGTCGCGATCAGCGCGTGCCGGTCGGCGGCGAACCTGCTCTCCACGAACGCGGCCATGTCCGGCTGTTCCGCCGTGAACTCGGCCCAGGTGGCCATCAGCGCATCCCTTCCAGTACCAGGTCGACGTCTTCTGCCGTGCGGGCCAGGAGGTCGCCGCGCGGTCGCACGGACCAGTCCATCGAGATCCCGTACACCAGGGCGGCGAGGACTCGGGCCGCGTTCGGTGGGAGGTTCTCGGCCGCGCACAGGACTTCCAGCTCCGCTTCCAGCACGGCGTAGTGCCGGGCCAGCAGCGCGCGCAGTTCCGGGTCGATCAGGTCGACGCCGAGCTGCGCCAGGTTGTTCGTGGCGACGACCGGGTCGGCCAGGCGGTCGAACCAGGTCAGCAGCGCCTCGCGGACGGACCCCGCCTCGCGCATCCGGCGGACCACGTCTTCCGTGCCCGCGCGGGTCAACGCCTGCAGCAGACCGCTCTTCGACCCGAACCGCTTCGCCACCGCGCCGACCGACACCCCGGCCTGCGCCGCCACGTCGGCGACGGTGAACTCCGGGCCGCGCCGGTCGATCACGGCCGCGACGGCGTTCAGGATCCGTTCGTCGGTGATGGTGCGAGGTCGTGCCACGGCATTAGTGAACCACAATTCACTAACCGTCGCCTAGGGTGGTTCCACGTGAACTGGAGACCGCGCCTGGTGGCCTTGGACATCGACGGAACCCTGACCTCGGTCGGCTCGAACGACATCTCACCCGCCGTGAAAGCGGCCATCACCCGAGTGACGGAACACGGCACCAAGGTCGTGCTCTGCACCGGCCGCAGCCTCATCGGCACCACCCCGATCGCCGCGCAGGTGCCCGCCTCGTTCGCCGTGTGCTCCAACGGCGCCGTGTGGTGGGACCCGGTGAGCGCGGAGGTCGTCAAGCGCACGACGTTCGAGCCCGGTCCGACGATCGAGGCGCTGCGGGCGTTGCTGCCGGACTCGGTGTTCGCGGTCGAGCAGACCGGGGTCGGCAACCTCTCGCTCGGCGAGTTCCTGCCGGGTGACCTGTGGGGCGTCACGACCAGCGCGACGTTCGACGAGATCGCGGCCGTCCGCACGCCACGGCTGGTGATGCGCTGGCTCGACCGCACGCCACCGGAGCTGTCGTTCGCGGTGAAGGACCTCGAACTGCCGGGCATCGAGTGGTCCGTCGACCACACGGAGGCGTGGCTGACCGCGGTGCCGCCGAACACCACCAAGGGCACGGCGCTGGACGAGCTCAGCCGGGATCTCGGCATCGACCCGCGCGACGCGCTCGCGATCGGCGACGGCAGCAACGACGTCGAGATGCTCGAGTGGGCGGGGCTCGGCGTGGCGATGGGGCAGGCGCCCGCGACCGTGCGGGCCGTGGCGGACGAGGTCGCGCCGACCGTGCTGGAGGACGGCGCGGCCCAGGTCCTGACGAGGTTCTTCCCCGCCTAGGAACCCCTAGTCGGAGACGTTCACCTTGGCGACGACCTTGTCGACCTTGACGCGGACGAGCAGCTCGCCGGGCACGCCGTTGCGCTCGGCGAACTCGTCGGCGCGGTCGTCGCCCATGTAGCGCGCGGCCGTGCGGCCGGCCCAGTACCGCAGCTGCTCGGCGTCCTCGTCGACGACGGCCTGGCCGGTGATCGTCACGAAGTTGAACGGCGGGTTCTCGTCGTCGAAGCAGAGCGCCACCCGGCCGTCGCGCAGGATCGACCTGCCCTTGACCGTGTCGCGGCCGGTCAGGAAGACGACGTCCGGGCCGTCGAGGTCGACCCACACCGGCGCGACGTGCGGCGATCCGTCCTTGCGGGTGACGGCCAGTTTGGCGGTGCGCGCCGGCTTGGCCAGGACGAACTCGCGCCACCAGCCCTCGGGAGCTTCCGTGTATCCCATGTGGCTCATTCAACTACGACGGAGGTAGCGCCACCCGGCGACGGAAGTTGACGGCACTCGAAGACCGCAGGTCGATGTGCCGAACCCCCTCGGAGCGCGAGAGTTGTCCCGTCACCGAGAGGGGAAGCCCATGATCGAGGCAATCGGCCTCACCAAGAGATACGGCAGGACGGTCGCGGTCGACGACCTGTCGTTCACCGTCCAACCTGGACGGGTGACCGGATTCCTCGGTCCGAACGGCGCGGGCAAGTCCACCACCATGCGGATGATCCTGGGGCTCGACCGTCCGACGGCAGGCCGCGTGCTGATCGACGGCAGGTCCTACACCGACCTCAAGCGTCCACTGCGGACGGTCGGCGCACTGCTCGACGCCAAGTGGGTGCACCCGAACCGCTCGGCCCGCGCCCACCTCAAGTGGCTCGCGGTGTCCAACGGCCTGCCGAAGTCGCGGGTCGACGCGGTGCTCGAGTCCGTCGGCCTCACGCAGGTCGCGGGCAAGAACGCCGGCGGGTTCTCGCTCGGCATGTCGCAGCGGCTGGGGATCGCGGCGGCACTGCTCGGCGACCCGAAGGTGCTGCTGTTCGACGAGCCGGTGAACGGCCTGGACCCCGAGGGCATCCTCTGGATCCGCACGTTCATGCAGAACCTCGCCGCCGAGGGCCGCACGGTCCTGGTGTCGAGCCACCTGCTGTCGGAGATGGCGCTCACGGCCAGCGAGCTCGTGGTGATCGGCCGGGGGAAGCTGATCACGCAGAGCACCACGCAGGAGTTCATCGAGCGCTCGACGGGCAACTCGGTGCTCGTGCGCAGCCCTCAGCTCTTCAAGCTCGGCCCGCTGCTCGTCGACAAGGGCTTCACGGTTCGTGACGGCGCGGACGGCGCGTTGTCCGTAACGGGTGCCACCAGTGACCAGATCGGTGACATCGCGGCGGCGAACGACGTCGTGCTGCACGAGCTGAGCCCGCAGCGCGGTTCGCTCGAAGAGGCGTTCATGCAGCTGACCGGCGATGCTGTCGAGTACCACGCAGAGATCGGGAAGTGAGTCTGATGACCCTGTTGGCAGTGGAGAGAATCAAGCTCTTTTCGACCCGTTCGCCCTACTGGTGCAGCGCACTCGCCATCGTCCTGGGCGTGGGGCTCACCGCGATCTTCGCGGCGGCCGGCGACGGTCCGATCCCGCTCGGCCTCACCCAGATCGGCAGCAGCCAGCTCGCCATCGCGGTGGTGCTGGTGATGTCGGCGATCGCGGTCACCACCGAGTACCGCTTCAACACCATCCGCTCGACGTTCCTCGCGGTGCCGAACCGCACGTCCGCGCTCGTCGCCAAGGCCGTCGTCGTCGCGTTCATCGCCGGCGTGCTGGGCGAGATCATCGCCTTCGGCTCGTGGGGTGTGGCGAAGCTGATCTCGCCGAGCTCGGACCTCGCGATCAACACGGCCGCCGAGTGGCGGCACGTGGCGGGCATCGGCCTGATCTACGCCGTCGGCGCGGTGATCGCGGTGGCCGTCGGCATCCTGGTCCGCCAGACCGCCGGTGCCGTCGCGATCCTGCTCGTGTGGCAGATGCTCGCCGAGAACCTGATCGGGATCATCCCCAAGGCCGGCCAGAACATCCAAGCGTGGCTGCCGTTCATGAACGCCACCCACTTCGTGTCGATGGGAGCGGACAGCCCCGAACAGGGTGGCACCGGGGTCGACTTCAAGCTGAGCGAATGGGGCTCGCTCGGCTACTTCGCCGGCATCGCCGTGGCGCTGCTGGTGGTCGCGCTGATCGTCGCCAAGCGCCGGGACGCGTGACCGGGCAAGGGGGAGCGGGACGTGGGTCATCCGTCGGGGGATGACCCACGTCCCGATCAGTCCTTCCACCGAGCGAACGGGAGAATGCCGTGATCGAAGCAGTGGCGTTGCGCAAGCACTACGGCAGGACCAAGGCCGTCGAAGACCTGTCGTTCACCGTGCGGCCGGGCAGGGTCACCGGGTTCCTCGGCCCGAACGGCGCCGGCAAGTCCACGACCATGCGGATGATCCTCGGCCTCGACACCCCCACCGGCGGCGACGTCAGGATCGACGGCAAGCACTACGCCGAGCTCAAGCAGCCGCTGCGCAAGGTCGGCGCGCTGCTCGACGCGAAGTGGGTGCACCCCAACCGCTCCGCGCGGTCGCACCTCAAGTGGCTCGCCGTGTCGAACAAGATCCCGGTCAGCCGGGTGCGGGAGGTCTTGGAGGTCGTCGGCCTCACCGAGGTCGCGCACAAGAACGCCGGCGGGTTCTCGCTCGGCATGTCCCAGCGGCTCGGCATCGCGGGCGCACTGCTCGGCGACCCCGAGGTGCTGCTCTTCGACGAACCGGTCAACGGCCTCGACCCCGAGGGCATCCTCTGGATCCGGCAGTTCATGCACCGGCTCGCGGAGGAGGGCCGCACGGTGTTCGTGTCGAGCCACCTGCTCTCGGAGATGGCGCAGACGGCCCAGGACCTCATCGTGATCGGCAAGGGGCGGCTGATCGCGCAGACCTCCACCGAGCAGTTCATCGCCGACGCCACGCAGGACCACGTGAGGGTGCGCTCGCCGCACGCCGCGAAGCTGCGCGAAATCCTCGCCGCACACGCCACGGTGACGGACGACTCGGCGAGCGGAGCCCTGGTGGTGCACGGGATCCCGGCGCAGCGGATCGGTGAGATCGCGGCGGAGAACCACGTCGTGCTGCACGAGCTCAGTCCTCAGCGCGGCTCGCTGGAGGAGGCCTTCATGCAGCTCACCAAGGAGTCGGTGGAGTACCACTCCCACTGAGCGGCGGCAGCACGTGCACGGTGGCCTGCGGGCGGGGACGGCGCGACCTGATGGCGGGCAACGCGATCAGCAGGCCCGTCATCACCGCGGTGCCACCGGCGACGGCCGCGATGAACGGCATCCGGCTCCCCAGGTCCACGTCCGGGCGCTGGGCGGTCTGCGCCGGCGTCGGCGCGGGCTTCGTGGTCGACGGCTTCGGCGGCGGCAGGAGCGGGTTGCGCTCCACCGGCGGGAGCTGCGCGGTGAGCGCGCCCACCGGGTCGACCACGCCGAAGCCCGTCGTCGCGTCCCTGCCGGGTTCCGCCAGGTCCTTCGCGGACTTGATCAACGCGTTGACGACGTCCTTCGCGGGCATCCGCGGGTGCTTGGCCCGCACCAGCGCCGCGACCCCGGACACGATCGCCGACGCCGCGCTCGTGCCGTCCACCTCGGCGTAGCCGCTGGGGTAGACGCTCTTCGGCGAGGTCGTCACGATGCCGGCCGCCGGAGCCGAGAGCACCGTGTCCGCGCCGACGTTCGACGACGCCCACGGCTTGCCGTCCCTGGTCGTCCCGGAGACCGCGATCACGCCCTGGATGTTCGCGGGCGCCGAGACGGCCCTGCCCTCGTTGCCGGTGGCGGCCACGAGGACGACGTCCTTCTCGATCGCGTAGTTCACGGCCTTGACGAGGGTCGGCGTCATCGAGCTGGAGAAGCCGAGGGACATGTTGATGACCTTGGCGCCGTGGTCGGTGGCCCACCTGATGCTCTCCGCGACGACGTCGAGCGTGAACTGCTCCTTCTCGGAGCTCGCGACCGGCAGGATCTTGGCGCCGGGCGCGATGCCGAGCGCCCCGCCGTCACGGCCGGTGGCGGCGATGATCCCGGCCATCGCGGTGCCGTGGCCGTCGGTGTCGGTCGTGCCGTCGGTCCCCTTCGAGCTGCCGAACCCGGCCCCCGGCAACACCTGTCCTGCCAGGTCCGGGTGCTGGGCGTCGACGCCGGAGTCGATCACGGCGACGACCACGCCGTCCCCGCGCGCCTGGGCCTGCGCGGAGTAGACGTCGAGCGCGTCGAGGTGCCACTCCTGCTCCTCGATCGTCTGCGCGGCGAGCAGCAGGGGCAGCGCGACGGAGAGCGCGGGAAGCAGGGCCACGCCAGCTACATCGTGTTTCCAGGTCACGGTGCAACGTGCCTGGTGTCACACGTTGCGTAAGAGAGCTGTTAACAAACTGTGAAACCAGGCAATCTGGACATCACCGGCGTTTGAGTTCACGTTCAATTGGGTTATCCCCGCTGCGGAGGTGGCCAGTGGTCCGTGTGGAAGCAATGCTCGGCCTCGAGTGGTCCAGTGCTCTCGAAGCTCCCAATCCTGCCGAAATCCCCCTCACCCCTGCACAGGCGCGTCGTTCCTGGGTGAACCGCGCCCCCGAGGAGGAAGTGCTCACGATGTACCGCTCGGTGCGGTCCGTCGAGGACGCGCCCGCGCCGTGGTGGCTGCGTGCGCTGGACCGGGGGCGTCTGCGCTCCCGTGCCGAAGGTCATGCCGTCGAGGACGCCGTGAGCGAACTGCTCTCGTCCCGTCCCGGCTGGGTGTTCGTCCCGTGGGTCGACCTCGGCGAGGTCGGGTACTGGGAGTACGTCCCCTCCGAAAGTGGTGTCTACGGTCCCGCCACCCCCACGACCGTGCAGTTCACCGACTCGCACCGCGGCTTCGTCCACCTCGTTCCCGCCCACCGCGGGCCGGGTCACCCCCACGCCATCGACTTCACGGTCGCCGACCTGCGGGCGCAAATCGAGGACATCGAGCTCATCGCCTAGGCTTTCCGGTCGTGACCAGGCCTGAGCACCACCGTTCCATCGTCAGCTTCGTGCAGCGCGGCGAGCGCATGACCGTGGGACAGGAACGTGCCTGGGACACGCACTGGGAGAAGATGGGCAACGACGTGAAGTCCCTGCCCGAGGGCCCGCTGGACTTCACGTCGTGGTTCGGCCGTTCCGCTCCCGTGCTGCTGGAGATCGGTTCCGGCATGGGCGAGACCACCTCCCAGCTCGTGGCCGCCGCGCCCGAGCTGAACTACGTCGCCGTCGAGGTCTACAAGCCGGGACTGGCCCAGCTGCTGCTGCGCGCGGAGCACCTCGGAGGCCTCGGCAACCTGCGCGTGCTGCGCGGTGACGCCGTCGACCTGCTGACCGACCACATCGCCCCCGCGTCGTTGCACGGCGTGCGGATCTTCTTCCCGGACCCGTGGCCGAAGAAGAAGCACCACAAGCGCCGGCTCGTGCAGCCCGAGTTCGTGTCGCTCGTGGCGTCGCGCCTGGAGCCCGGTGGCGTGCTGCACCTCGCGACCGACTGGGAGAACTACGCGGAGCAGATGCTCGAGGTGTGCTCCGGCGAGCGGCTGCTGACGAACGTGCACGACGGCTGGGCGCCCCGGCCGGACTGGCGGCCCGTCACGAAGTTCGAGCAGCGCGCGGTGAACGAGGGCCGGATCTCCCACGACCTGATGTTCCGCCGGAACGACCTCACCTGATCGAGGTCTCAAGCCGAACGAGCGAGCACCGTGGGTCTTGCGTTCACTCGTCGGAGTGGCTGGTGTTGATCACCCGAAATGCCCCGAGTGGCAGTGACGCGTGAAGCTCTTCCGGGCTTAGCGTTCCGCTCCGTGACCCCCGACGTCCTCCCCGTCGCGGAGGAGTTCGTCCGCATGTTCCACGCGGCGCACTCCGACGCAGGCTCGCTGTCCGCCCGCATCGCACAGGTGCGCGCCGAGATCGCCGAGACCGGAACCTACCGCCACACCACCCACGAGCTCGCTTACGGCGCGAGGATCGCGTTGCGCGACTCCGGCTGGTGCACCTCGGGTGTGCCGTGGCGCCGGCTGAAGGTCCGCGACCTGCGCGGCTACCGCAACGCCGCCGCCGTCGCCGGCGAGTGCGTCGAGCACCTGCGCCTCGCGACGAACGGCGGCGAAATCCGCCCGCTGGTCACGGTCTTCGCGCCGGACGCGCCCGGTGCGCCGGGACCGGTGATCTGGAACGAGCAGCTCGTCCGGTACGCCGGGTACGCCGACGGCACGGGGGACCGCCGGTACGCCCAGTTCACCGAGACCATGCAGGGCATGGGGTGGCGTCCACCGGCGCGGCGGTCGCGGTTCGACCTGCTGCCGCTGGTGGTGGAGACCCGGCACGAGGGGCCGCGGCTGTTCACGCTGCCGTCCGAGGTCGTGCACGAGGTGCCGCTGGAGCACCCGGTCCTGCCGTGGTTCGGCGAGATGGGCCTGCGCTGGCACGCGGTCCCGGTCATCTCGAACATGAGGCTGTCGATCGGCGGCGTGCACTACCCGGCCGCGCCGTTCAACTCGTGGTTCGTCGGCGCCGAGATCGGCACGCGGTCACTGGCCGAGGAAGGCGCCTACGGCGTGGCGCGTCAGGTGGCCGAGGCGCTGGGGCTCGACACGTCGTCCGAACGCACGCTGTGGCGGGACTTCGCCACGGTTCACCTGAACGCGGCAGTGCTGCACTCGTTCGACAAGGCGGCCGTCACGATCACGGACCACCACGCGGAGGCGCTGCACCGCTTGGCCTGGCTGCGTTCGCGCCAGCGCCCGTCGGCCGCACGGCCCGCGTTCCGGCTGGACACCGCGGCCGCGGCGCGCGCACGGACCGGTTCCCCGGCGCGCTTCACGACCGCGTTGGACGAGACCCGTCCCCAGCCGACGAGCAGGCTGGCGGAGCTGCTCCGCCAGCACCACTCCCTGACCAGCGCCTGACTTCCCCATCACACGCTGGTCCGTCGCGGTACTAGTGCTTCGAGTCGATCATCACGCCCGACAGGGCCATCAGCGCGAGGACCAGCAGGCCGACCACCGCGGCCGCCCAGGTGAAAACAACTGACAACATGGTGTCCTCCGTCTCTCGTCTTCCGCTCCTCCAGAGTCCGTGACCGGCGTGTGATCCGGCATCCGCCGTGAGGGTATTTCCGCAGGTCGCCCACTCAGCCTTCCGGCTGACCCGCGGGTAGACCGGAGTCGGACGCGGGATCACCCCTTCGGCCCTACTGTTGCCCGGGTGGAGAGCACGGACATGAACTGGCGGTTGCTCGCCAAACGCCAGTGGCCGCTGGCGCTCTCGCTCACCGGCATCGTCCTCGCGGAAACCGGGGCGATCAGCACCGACCTCGGCTGGTGGCAGCTCCCCGGCGTCCTGGTCGTCTGCGCGATCTCGGTGCTGGCTCCGCGCAAGCCGTTCGACGCGGCTCTCGCGGCGGCGTTCGCGATCGCCTGCTCGGCGCTCTACCTGCGGCTCCTCGGCATCCCGTTCGAACCGCACTTCTTCCTCAGCGGTGCCACCATCTCGATGACCGGCGCGGCGATGGCGACCATCGCGATCCTCGTCCGGGAGGCCTCGCGCGTCCGCGCGGTGCTCGGCACCGTGCTCGTCGTGGCGGCGATGATCAGCGCGGAGGTCCTCGGGTGGCCGGCCGTGTCCGCCCGCGAGTACCGCGAGTGGCAGCCGGATCCGACGTCGTACCTGTTCGGCGCGTGCATCATGCTCGTGCTGGCCATCGGCACCGGTCTCTACTTCCGCGCCCGCGACAACGAACGCGCGTCGCAGCTGGCGGCCTCCGTCGCGGCGGCGCAGAACTCCGAGCGGATGGCGCTGGCGCGGGAGCTGCACGACGTGGTGGCGCACTACGTGACGGCGATCGTCGTGCACGCGCGGGCGGGTCAGCTGAACCGCGCGGCCGCCGAGCAGGTGCTGCCGACGATCGAGGCGTCCGGGCACGAGGCGCTGACGGCGATGCGCCGCCTGGTGGGAACGCTGCGGGACGGTGAGTCCGCCGGCCCGGCCGCTTCTTCGTCGCTGATGGACGACGTGCGCGCGCTGGCAGGGGAATCGGGTCTGCCGGTGCGGCTCTCGTTCGACCTGCGGGACGCCGTGCCGCAGGAACTGGCCCGCTCGGTGCTGCGACTGGTCCAGGAATCGTTGACGAACACCCGGAAGCACGCGGCGGCGGTGTCCTCAGTGGACGTGTCGCTGACTTCGGGGGACGGGCTGCTGCACCTGGAGGTGGCGGACGACGGGGTGGCCTCGGGCGTTCCCGTCGGGGGATCGGGTGGCTACGGGCTCGTCGGCATGCGCGAGCGCGTGGACCTGCTGGGCGGGCGCTTCTCCGCAGGCCGACGCGAACCGACTGGGTGGACGGTCCGCGCCGAGCTGCCGATCGCCTAGCTCAGCTGTCGTCGCGGATGACCTCGAACTCCTGGGTCATCTCGAGATCGGTGAGCTGGTCGTCGTTCTGGGGGTCGATGTCGGCCACTGATGCCTCCGCATGATCACGCCGCTACCCGTGCGGGGTGATCATGCCAACTCAGCGCCGGGTCGGCGGCTTGGGGGTGGCGGGCTTCTGCGCGCGGCGGAACTGCCCACTGGACGTGCACGGCTTCTTCGACATGATCTTGAGACGCCCCTGTCCTGCCCGTGGTTGCCTGTGGATGCACAAAGGGCCCGCCGCATGACGCGTAACGGGCCCCTTGGATGGGGGGAAGTTTTGGTCGGGGCGGACCCTGGGGGTCGGCCCGCACCCGACAGAGCCAGGATGCCCATCCCCTCCGGATGTATGCATGGATGTGACCGGCATCACAATGGCAGGATTCCCCGCATGTCACTGCGTCTGCACGCCCCGGTGGTCCTGCCCTGCGACGAGTCCTGCACGGTGGTGCGCGACGCGGTCGTGGACATCGTCGACGGCCGGATCACCCACGTCGGCCCGATCTCGTCGGCACCCGCGTTCGACGGCGAGGTCCGCTCGCTCACCGGCATCCTCCTGCCCGGTCTCGTGAACACCCATGCCCACAGCCCGATGACCGTGCTGCGCGGCCTCGGCTCCGACCTGCCGCTGCTGCGCTGGCTGCAGGAGGAGATCTGGCCGAACGAGGCGCGGATGACGGCCCAGGACGTCGGCACCGGCATGCTGCTGGGCGCCGTCGAGATGCTGCGGCACGGCGTGACCACGTCCGCCGAGATGTACTTCCACGGCCCCGAACTGGTCTCCTCGGTGCTGGAGGCGGGCTCGCGCGTGGTGTTCGGCGGCGCGATCCTGGACGTGCCGGGCATGTCGTGGCAGTCGCTGACCGACGACATCTCGTCGTGGATCGACTCCGACGGCCTGCGCTTCGGCCCCGGCGAGCGCGTCGAACTGGCCTACGGCCCCCACTCCGCCTACACCCTGTCGGCGGCCCAGCTCTCGGCCATCGCCGTCGAGGCCCGTGCGCGCGGGGCGCTGTTCATGGTGCACGTGGCGGAGTCGCCGTTCGAGGACGAAGCCGTCCGCGCCGAGTACGGCTCCGTGCCCGCGCTGCTGAAGGCGTCCGACGTGCTGGGCGGACGGGTGCTGTCCGCGCACTCCGTCCACCTGTCCGACGACGACATCGCCCTCTACGCGTCGTTCGGCGTCGGCGTGGCGCACTGCCCGGGGTCCAACGCGAAGCTCGCCTCCGGCATCGCGCGGGTGCCGGAGATGCTGGCGGCCGGCGTGCCGGTCGGCCTGGGAACCGACGGGCCCGCGTCCAACGACGACCTGGACCTGTTCGAGGAGGCGCGGCTGGCCGGGCTGTTCGCCCGCGTGTCCAAGATGGACGCCACCGTGCTCGGGGCCGCCCAGGCGCTGCTGATGGCGACGCGGGGCGGGGCGTCCGCCCTGGGGCGGTCCGACATCGGCGCGCTGGAGGCCGGACGGTGGGGCGACGTCGTGCACATCGCCGCCGACGACCCCGCCTTCGCCACCGGGCTGGACTCGCCGGACTCGCAGCTGCTGGCGAACCTGGTGTGGGGGTCGGGGTCGCGGAGGGTCACCGACGTGTGGGTGGCCGGGGACCACGTCGTGGCCGGTGGGGAGTCGACCAGGGTGGACCGGGAGGAGGCCCAGGCGGCGGTTTCGGCGGTGGCCGCGCGGTTGCGGTCCGCCTGATCCGCGGCGCGTTTCCGGTCCGCGGCGGTGGGCTGCGGATCGGTTGCGGCTGTGCGGGACCGGGCTGCGGCGGCGTTCCGGAGTCCGGGCCCTGCAGCCCGCGTCGATCCCGGCCACCTGCTGGGGGTTACGACGTCGTGGGTTGCCCACCGGCCGCTAGCGTCTGGGAGCCGATAGCGGTGCCACGGACCGATAGCAGCGTCACGGGTCGATAGCAGCGTCACGGGCCGATAGCGGCGCCTCAGGGTGAGAGCAGCGCCACGGACCGAAAGCGGCATCACGGGCTGAGCGCGGCGTCACGAACCGATAGTGGCGCCACGGACCGAGAGCGGCGCGCAGCAGCAGGTGCGCGCCGGGTTCCCCCAGTTTTGATCTTACCGTCCGTCAGCGTCTGACCACAGGTTGTTGATGAACCTGTGGACAACTGTCAGTGCGGGCGCGACCTCACGTTGATCTCGGTGATGTGGGCGTCGGGCGTCGCCAGCACGGCCGACGCCACCGCCCGCCCCACCGAGGCCGGGTCGATGTACTTCGACGGGTCGTACTCGCCGCCCTCCTGGCGGCGGACCGACTCCTGCATCGGCGTGGCGGTGCGGCCGGGGTAGACCGTGGTGACGCGCAGGGCCGGCTCGTCGCCGCGGAGGGCGTCGGCGTAGGCGCGCAGGGCGAACTTCGAGGCCGCGTAGACGCCCCAGCCCGGGTTCGCGTTCAGGCCGGCGCCCGAGTTGATCAGCACCACGTGGCCTCCCGCCGCGCGGAGCTGGGGCAGGACCAGGTTGGTCAGCTCGGCCACGGCGAAGACGTTCACGTCGAAGGTCTGGCGCCAGTCGGCCTGCGTCGCCTCCGAGAGCGGGCCCAGCAGGGCGATGCCGGCGCTGTGCACGACGACGTCCAGGCGGGAGACGGCCGTGAGGTCCGCCGAGGCCACGTTCGTCAGGTCGAACGGCCACGCCTGCGCGCCGGGGAGCTCGGCGGCGAGCACCGAGAGCGACGATTCGTCACGTCCGCCTAGCAGGAGGTCGTGGGTCGGGGCCAGACTGCGGGCGATGGCCGCGCCGATTCCGCTGGATGCCCCGGTGACGAGGGCGACCGGACGATCACTCATGGGGGAACTGTAGTGCCCAAGAAGTTGATCCTGCCGTACCTGTGCCTGCTCTACTTCATCAACTACCTGGACCGGGTCAACATCGGCTTCGCCGGGCCGAACGGCATGTCGGAGGAGCTCCGGCTCAGCGCGACGGTGTTCGGGTTCGCGTCCGGGGTGTTCTTCCTCGGCTACCTCCTGCTGGAGGTGCCGAGCAACCTCGCGCTGCACAGGTTCGGGGCTCGCAGGTGGATCGCGCGGATCATGGTCAGCTGGGGGATCGTCGCCACGGCCATGGCGTTCGTGCCCAACGGGACCGTGCTGATCGTGCTGCGGTTCCTGCTCGGTGTGGCGGAGGCCGGGTTCTTCCCCGGGATCATCCTGTACCTGACCTACTGGTACCCGCAGAAGGACCGGGCGCGGATCGTCGCGCTGTTCATGGTGGCGGTGCCGATCTCGACGGCGCTCGGGGCGACGTTCAGCGGGTTGCTGATCCAGTGGTTCGACTGGCGCACGATGTTCCTGGTGGAGGGGCTGCCGGCGATCGCGCTGGCGTTCGTGACGTGGTTCTGGCTGCCGGACAAGCCCGCCGAAGCCGTCGAGCAGCCGCGGGAGGAGCACTGGCCGTTGAAGAAGGTTTTCACGCACCCGCGGGTCCTGGCGTTGAGCTTCGTGTACTTCGGGATCGTGTACGGGCTCTACACGTTGGGGTTCTTCCTGCCCACGATCATCAAGGGGCTGGCGCCGGGGGCGGGCATCGTCGAGCGCGGGCTGATCAACGCGATCCCGTACGTCCTCGGCGCGGTCGCCATGGTCCTGTGGGCCAGGCACGGCGACCGCACCGGGGAACGGAAGTGGCACGTCGCCGCACCCATGCTGCTCGGTGGCGCGGCGATCCCCGTGGCCCTCTACCTGGAGAACCCCGTCGCGGCGATGGTGGCCGTGTCGGTGTGCGCCATCGGGGTCTGCGCCGCCCTGCCGACGTTCTGGGCGCTTCCCACGAGTTTTCTCGGCGGCACGGCGGCGGCGGGTGGCATCGCGTTGATCAATTCGCTCGGCAACGTGAGCGGCTTCGCGGCGCCGTACGTCACCGGGTGGCTGAGCGACCTGACCGGGACCCAGAAGACGGGCCTCTGGGTCGTCGGCGTCACGATGGTCGCGGCAGCGGTGGTCGCGCTCGTTCAGAGGGCGGGCACGGAGAAGGTGTAGAGCGCCTCGTAGCGGACGGAGGTCTGGGCGCCCTCGGTGCAGCCGCCGGTCGGCGCGAGACCGCCCTTGGTGTTGAGGCGCTGCACGTAGCTGACCCCGGCGAACACCCCGGAGCCCCTGGTGGACTTCGCCTTCAGCAGGAGCTCCGGAACGGCTCCGGCGACCTCGCTGCGGGCGCCGTCGACCGGCGCCGCCTCGACCGCGCTGCCGTCGACGGTGGAGACCCAGACCGGACCGCGCGAGTGCAGTCCGACCGCCCTGCCGAGCCGGTCGGCCAGGGTGGCGGCGGGTTCGAGGCCCTTCCACGCCCCCGCTGTGCAGGTGTAGGTCTGCACGCCCTTCGCGTAGAACCTCTCGACGACCTTGTTGCCGGGCGGAACCTGGACCGCGGGTGCGACCCTCGCGGCGGCTTCGCTCGTGGCAGCCGGCGTCGGCGCGGCGGTGGAGCCGACGCCTCCCGCCAGGATGCCCAGGAGAGTGGACGAGACCAGGACCAAGCCTGCGCGTTTCATCACGTCCGGGCCTACGGGAAGGTCAACGGACCGGTTCAGTTCCGTCTCAGCCGGCGGACTTGAAGAAGGTGCGGAGCGCCTTGCAGGGCACGGACGTCTGCGCGCCAGACCAGAAGAGGAGCAGTGGACCAGCACGACGCACAACCACTTCGAAGCAGACAGCCGATGTGGACGTTCCCTTGGCTGTCCGCGGTGCAGCCACCCCTCACCCGGAGGAGCGGCTGCACCGGTTCACCGGGCGTGCGTGAGCCGGACCACGGAGATGATCAGTCGCAGATCTTGCGGCGGTCCTCGCGCCACACCACCGCGACCGACGGACGCGGCTGCGAGGTGCCACCGTCCGGCCAGTGCGACACCGGGTTGGCGGCCGAGGCGCCGTCGACCTCACCGGGGTGCTGCACCGACACCAGCACGAAGTCCTCGGTGATGACCGGGCCGCAGGTCTCCGCGCCCTTCGGCACCGTCAGGAACTGCTTGACCTGACCGCGGCGCTTGCCGGAGACCGGCACCGCGAACAGGCCGTCGTTGGAGCCCAGCGCGTTGCCGTCGGTGGAGACCCACAGGTTGCCGTGCGTGTCGAACGCGACGTTGTCCGGGCACGAGATCGGGCTGACCTGCGACTTGTCGAAGCCGCCGAAGTACGTGCCGGGGTCCTTCGGGTCACCGCAGACCAGCAGCAGCTTCCACGAGAACGTCAGCGCCGTGTTGTCGCTGCGGCGCTCCTCGATCTCCAGGACGTGGCCGTGCTTGTTGCCGTTGCGCGGGTTGACCTCGGTCGGCCCTTCCTTGCCCACCTTGCCGCGGTCGGTGTTGTTGGTGAGCGCGGCGTAGATCCGGCGGTTGTGCGTCGAGGGCTCGACGTCCTCCGGGCGGTCCATCTTGGTGGCGCCCACCTTGTCGGCGGCCAGGCGCGTGAAGATGTAGACCTCCTCGGCGGTGAAGCCCGGCACGAACGACCTGTCGTTGTGCGCCAGCGCGATCCACTCGCCCGAACCGTCGAACTCGCCGTCCGCGGGCAGCTTGCCGGTGCCGTCGATCTCGGCGGCCGGGCTGTCACCGGTGAACTTGGCGACGTAGAGCGTTCCCTTTTCGAGCAGCTTCTTGTTGTGCTCGCGGGCGCGCTTCGAGTTGCCCTTCATGTAGCGCTCGTCGGTGACGAACTTGTACATGTAGTCGAAGCGCTCGTCGTCACCCATGTACGCGACGACACGGCCGTCCTTGGCGACGATGACGTTCGCGCCCTCGTGCTTGAAGCGGCCGAGCGCGGTGTGCTTGACCGGCGTCGACTTCGGGTCGAGCGGGTCGATCTCGACGATCCAGCCGAAGCGGTTGGCCTCGTTCGGCTCCTGGGCCAGGTCGAAGCGCTTGTCGAACTTCTCCCACTGGCGCGTTGTCGCGCCGCCGCTCATGCCGTAGCGGGCGAGCTTGGCCTTCGTGTCCGGGTCGGTGACCTGGCTCGCGTTGGCGAAGTACTGGTTGAAGTTCTCCTCGCCGGACAGGATCGTGCCCCACGGCGTGACGCCACCGGCGCAGTTGTTCAGCGTGCCCAGGACCTTCTTGCCGGACGGGTCGGCGGAGGTCTTGAGGTACTTCGACCCGGCCGCGGGACCGCGCACCTCGAACGACGAGGTGACCGTGACCCGGCGGTTGTACTTCTTCATGTCGTCCTTGCAGACGACGAGCTTGCCGGTGCGGTGGTCGCGGTCGACCATCACGACGGACATGCCGTGCGCGGCCCACGCGATCTTGGCGTGGCGTTCGGTGACCTTGTCGGCCGCCCAGTCCTCGAACATGAAGGACTCGGACGAGTACTCGTGGTTGCTCACCATGAGCCAGCTGTCCCAGGAGCCCGGCACCGGGACGAGGCCGCAGAAGTCGTTGTTGAAGCCGAACTGCTTGGCCTGCGCCTCGGGCGTCTGGTTGTCGAAGTCGAACTCCGGCGCGTCGGGCAGCACCGCGTCACCCCAGCGGATGACGACGTCCTGCCGGAAGCCCTTCGGCACGGAGATCTGGTCGAGGGTGTTGGGCGCCACCGGCTCGAAGTTCAGACCGTCGTTGCCGTGGCCGCCGCGCCCGAGGGCCTCGGCGTCGGCGTGCGCCGGAGCGGCGGCGGCGGAACCGGAGAACGCGAGCGCACCGGCACCGGCGGCCGCGACGACGGCACCGGCCTTCAGCATGCCGCGACGGCTCACGACCTCCTTGACGACGTCACCGAAGTACGCGTTGCGCGAGGTGTTGGGCGCGTCGTGCGCACAGGCGTTGCCGCAACGGAACTCGCAGGTGACCGCCTGACGCCCGAGCGGGTGGTTCGTCGGGAGCAGGGGCAGCAGGCGGCGGCCCCGATCGGTGGGTGAGGACACGCAGGCCTCCGAGATCGGTCAGTGTGGGAACTGGCCGAACCTAAGAGCCGAACGAGATCGCCCGCCGTCCTGCAGGTGAACGGCAGGCGAACTCGTACTACACCCCTACGACGACAGCACGCAGGGTGATCAACCGATCTCACCCAGCTGACGGCGGCCCTTGCGCCACACGGCGACGACCGACGGACGCGGCCTGCTGGTGCCGCGGTCCGGCCAGTTCGACACGGGCTTGTCCGCGCTCGCGCCGTCCACCTCGCCGGGGTGCTGCACGCACACGGTGATCACCCGCTCGCCGATCACCGGTCCGCAGGTCTCACCGCCGCGCGGCACGGTGAGGAACAGCTTGAGGTGACCGCGTTCCGGCCCTTCGAGCGGCACGCCGTAGAGGCCGTCGTTGAGCCCGTCGAGCTTGCCGTCCGCGTCCGTGGAGATCCACAGGTTGCCGTGCCGGTCGAACGCCACGTTGTCCGGGCTGGAGATCGGGCTGACCTGCGACTTGTCGTAGCCGCCGAAGTAGGTGCCCGGGTCGTCGGGGAAGCCGCAGACGAGGAACAGGCCCCAGTCGAACGTCAGCGCGAGCGCGTCGCCCCGCCGTTCGGTGATCTCCAGCACCTGGCCGTGGCGGTTGTTGACCCGCGGGTTCGGCTCGGTCGCGCCCTCCTTGCCGGGCGTGACACCGCGTTCGACGTTGTTGCTGAGCGCGCAGTAGACCGTACCGGTGCGCGGGTGGCACTGGATGTCCTCGGGGCGGTCCATCTTCGTCGCGCCGACCTTGTCCGCGGCGAGGCGCGTGAACACGTACACCTCTTCGGCGGTCATGCCGGGCACGAAGGACCTGTCGCCCGCCGCCAGCGGGATCCACTCGCCGGTGCCGTCGAACTTGCCGTCGCTCGGCAGCTTCCCGGTGCCGTCGATCTCGCTCACGGGGCTGTCGCCCTTGAACCGGCCCACGTACAGGGTGCCGTCGTCGAGCAGCGTCATGTTGTGGCGGCGTGCGGCCTTGCTGTTGCCGCGCTTCATCTTGCCGTTGGAGATGAACTTGTAGATGTACTCGAACCGCTCGTCGTCACCGGAGTAGGCGACGATGCGGCCGTCGTCGGCGACGCGGATGTTCGCGGTCTCGTGCTTGAAGCGGCCGAGGTGGGTGTGCTTGACCGGGGTGGAGTCCGGGTCGTGCGGGTCGAGCTCGATGACCCAGCCGAACCTGTTGACCTCGTTGGGTTCCTGCGCGAGGTCCCAGCGCTTGTCGAAGCGCTCCCACTTGCGGGTGGTCGCGTTCCCGGTGACGCCGTAGCGGGTCAGGCGCGGGTCGTTGCGGCCGGCGGCGTTGGCGAAGTACTGGTTGAAGTTCTCCTCGCCGGACAGGATCGTGCCCCACGGCGTGACACCGCCGGCGCAGTTGTTGATCGTGCCGAGCACCCTGCGGCCGGTCGGGTCGACGGAGGTCTTGAGCAGGTCGCTGCCCGCGGCGGGACCCCGCACCTCGAACGGCGTGTGCAGCGTGATGCGGCGGTTGTACTTGCTGAACTTCGGCCGGTAGTGCCCGGAGAACAGCGACCGCTTGATCATGAAGACGGACAGGCCGTGCGCGGCCCAGCCGATCTTCACCTGCTCCTCGGTCGGGTTGTTCGGGTCGTACCCGCGGAACATGAACGTCTCGCTGGTGTACTCGTGGTTCGTGACCATGATCCCGCTCAGTTCCAGCGGGTCCAGCGGCAGGATCGCGGCGAAGTCGCAGTTGAAGCCGAACTGCTTCTCCTGCTTGGCGGCGGTCTGGTCGTCGAAGTCGAACTCGGGGACGCCGGGGAACAGCGGGTCGCCCCAGCGGATCACGATCCCCTGCTCGTACCCCTCGGGGACGACGACCTCGTCCAGGGTGTTGACCTCGACGGGCTTGAAGTCGAGCCCCTTCGGCGGGCGGTGGCCCTGCGCCTGCGCGGGGGCCGCGGCGGCGGTCGCGGGCAGGGCGACCGTCGCGGTGGCCGCGACCACGGCACCGGCCTTGAGGGCGGTGCGGCGGCTGACCAGGTCGCCGAAGTAGGGGTTGTCGGAGGTGTTCGGGACGTCGTGGAAGCACGCGTCCCCGCAGCGGTACTCGCACGTCACCGCTGCTCTGCCGACGCGGTGGTTGACGAGAGGCAGAGGAATCATGGTGGAGGGCCTCCTACGGTCGGCTGGGGAACCGCACCCGACCGTAGGCGTCCGTTCATGCTTTGTTAACCCACAAGTTGTTCACCCGCGAGCACAGCTTCGGACGGAACGCCCCTTGTGCCCGCGCGGTTGAACGTCGGCAGAGCACGCCGGCGTGGCGACGACGACCAGCGCGGGCCCGCCGACGAGCGTGCGCTTGGCCCCGAACCGCGCCGTCGCGGCGACGACCGCGCGGGTACGGTTCCCGGTGTGGATGCGGTGATCTTCGACCTCGACGGCGTGCTGATCGACTCCGAGCAGGTGTGGGACGAGGTGCGCCAGTCGTTCGCCGCCGCGCACGGCGGGACGTGGACGGCCACCGCCACCCGTGACATGCAGGGGATGTCGACGCCGGAGTGGGGCGCGTACCTGGTCGAGGCGGTCGGGGTGCGCCTGGAGCCCGAGGAGGCCTCCGCCGGGGTGATCGCCGAGATGGAGAAGGCCTACGCGGCCCACCTGCCGGTGGTTCCCGGTGCCGTCGAGGCTGTTCGCGCGGTGGCCTCGCGGTTCCCGGTGGCGATCGCTTCCTCGGCGCCCGCCGTGCTGATCAGGGTCTTCCTCGACGTGACAGGGCTGCCGGTGCCCGTGGCCGTGTCTTCGGAGGAGTGCGCTGCCGGGAAGCCCTCGCCGGACGTGTACCTGCTGGCGGCTGCACGGCTCGGGGTGTCCGCCGCTTCCTGCTATGCGGTCGAGGACTCGACGAACGGGTTGAAGGCGGCGCTGGCCGCGGGGATGACCGTGCTCGCGGTGCCGAACCCGCACTTCCCGCCCGCCGCGGAGGTGCTGGAGCAGGTGCGGGTGCTGGGGTCGATCTCGGAGCTGCCGGCTGCGCTGGCGTGACGCATCTCCTGCTGCCTCTGCCGGCAGGTCTGGTGCTGAGCACCAGAACCACGGCCAGGTGCCTCCCGCAGGGCGCCGTCTGTCCTTAGCGTGGCGTCCATGACGCAACGAGTTGCTGTGGTCACCGGCACCGCGCAGGGCATGGGTCGGCGCATCGCCGAGGTGCTGCGCGAGGACGGGTACGCCGTCGTCGGCTTCGACCTGCGGGAGAGCGAGGGCGGGATCGTCGGCAACGTGGCGAGCGCCGCGGACGTCCAGCGCCTGACCGAGCACGTCCTCGACACCCACCAACGGGTCGACGTGCTGGTCAACAACGCCGGCATCGCGGGCATCGTGCCGTTCGAGGACACGAGCCTCGAGCAGTGGGAGCGGATCATGGCGGTCAACCTGACCGGGCCGTTCCTGCTCACGCAGGCGCTGGGCAGGGTGATGCTCGAGCAGCGCGGCGGCAGCGTCGTCAACATCGCGTCCGTCGCCGGGTTGCAGGGGGTGGCGGACCGGGCCGCCTACAACACCACCAAGCACGGGTTGATCGGGTTGACGCGCACGCTCGCCGTCGAGTGGGGCGGGCGGGGGATCAGGGTCAACGCCGTGTGCCCCGGCTGGGTCAAGACCGAGATGGACGTCGAGTCGCAGGCCGGCGGCTACTACGTGGACGACGACATCACCGACCACGTGCCGGCGGGGAGGTTCGCGGCGCCGGACGACATCGCGCAGGCCGTGCGGTTCCTGGCGAGCGACAACGCGAAGTACGTCAACGGTGTCGCACTGCCCGTCGACGGCGGGTGGACCGCGGACGGCAGCTGGCAGAAGCTCAGGCTCTCGAAGCGCTGAGAAGAGGGGCCGCCCGGGAAGGCGGCCCCTCCTCCGATCAGGCTTCGCCGCGGATGAACGCCTCGACGGCCTCGTGCGCCTCGGAGTCCGAGTACTGCACGGGCGGGGACTTCATGAAGTACGACGACGCCGAGAGGATCGGGCCGCCGATGCCACGGTCGAGGGCGATCTTCGCCGCGCGGACCGCGTCGATGATGATGCCCGCGGAGTTCGGGGAGTCCCAGACCTCCAGCTTGTACTCGAGGTTCAGCGGCACGTCGCCGAACGCGCGACCCTCGAGGCGCACGTAGGCCCACTTGCGGTCGTCGAGCCACGCCACGTAGTCCGACGGGCCGATGTGGACGTTGCGCTTGCCCATCTCGCGGTCCACCTGGGACGTGACGGCCTGGGTCTTGGAGACCTTCTTGGACTCCAGGCGCTCCAGTTCCTTCATGTTCAGGAAGTCCATGTTGCCGCCGACGTTCAGCTGCATGGTGCGGTCGAGCTGCACACCGCGGTCCTCGAAGAGCTTCGCCAGCACGCGGTGCGTGATGGTGGCGCCCACCTGGGACTTGATGTCGTCACCGACGATCGGGACGCCGGCGGCGCGGAACTTCTCCGCCCACTCCGGGTCCGAGGCGATGAAGACGGGCAGGGCGTTGACGAACGCCACACCGGCGTCGATGGCGCACTGGGCGTAGAAGCGGTCCGCTTCCTCCGACCCCACCGGCAGGTACGAGACGAGCACGTCGACCTCGGCCTCGCGCAGCGCCGCGACGACGTCCACCGGCTCGAAGTCGGACTCCTCGATCGTCTCGCGGTAGAACCGGCCGAGACCGTCGTAGGTGTGCCCGCGCTGGACGACGACGCCGAGGGGCGGCACGTCCGCGATCTTGATGGTGTTGTTCTCGCTGGCCCCGATCGCCTCGGCGAGGTCGACACCGACCTTCTTCGCGTCCACGTCGAACGCTGCGACGAACTCGACGTCGCGCACGTGGTAGTCACCGAACTGCACGTGCATCAGACCGGGCACGCGGGTGCTCGGGTCGGCGTCACGGTAGTAGTGGACGCCCTGCACCAGCGACGCCGCGCAGTTGCCAACCCCGACGATGGCCACTCGAACGGTGCGGCGGTTTTCGCCCATTGCCGAGTCCTCCTTGATCAACTTTGAAGTCCTACTCGTCCTGCTCGGACAGTTCGTGCTTCTCGTGCGCGATGAGCTCGTTGAGCCACCGCACCTCGCGCTCCGTGCTCTCCAGGCCCTGCCTGTGCAGCTCACGCGTGTAGCGGTCGATCTGCTCACCCGTGCGCGTGAGCCGCTCGCGCAGCCCCTCCCTGCGTTCTTCGACACACCGCCGGCGGCCCTCCAGGATGCGCATCCTGACGTCGGCCGGCGTGCGTGAGAAGAACGCCAGGTGGACTCCGAACGAGTCGTCGTCCCAGGTCTGCGGGCCCGCGTCGGAGAGGAGTTCGGCGAACCGCTCCTTGCCCTCCGGTGTGAGCTTGTAGACCTTGCGCGCCCGACGTCCCCAAGAAAGCGCCGACTCTTCCGGCCCCTCCTCCACGATCAGGCCCGCACGCTGGAGTCGCCGCAGTGTTGGGTACAGCGATCCGTACGAGAACGCTCGAAACGCTCCGAGCAGGTCATGCAAGCGCTTGCGCAGCTCGTAGCCGTGCATGGGCGCCTCGTGCAGCAGGCCGAGCAGCGCGAACTCGAACACGAGTCACCTCCTCGCGCCTGCACCGATAGGTGAGGCGATTATATCGATGCGATACATCGGTGGGTCCTCTCAACTGTGGGATGTGGCACACCGTGATACCGCGTCCGGGCCCGCTGCCCTGAACGGCCCATCATGGCCAAAGCGGCCGGCACGTACTCTTGTCTCGTGTTGACCCAACGACAGGTGGTGGACTACTCGCTGCAGCGCCGCGCGCTGCTGGCGGAGGTCTATGCCGGTCGCACGGGCACCATGGAGGTCTGCGACGCGTCCCCGTACCTGCTGCGAGCTGCGAAGTTCCACGGAACGGCGACCGAAGTGCCGTGCCCGGTCTGCCGGAAGGAACCGCTCACGCACGTCTCGTGGGTCTACGGCGACGAGCTCAAGCACGCGGCCGGCTCGGCCCGCGCACCCGAAGAACTCGCGAAGATGGCGAACCTCTTCGAGGAGTTCTCCGTGTACGTGGTGGAGGTTTGCCGCACGTGCAGTTGGAACCACCTGGTGCAGTCATACGTCCTGGGGAAGCGTGGGCTGGAAAAGCCACGCAGGAGGACCGCGGCGGAATGACCCACAGGTGACACTGCTCCGAATGAAGTACGACCACCGAACCGTGTGCTGACGCACGCCGGTCTGGGAGGCCTTTTCACGTGAACGACCAGCATGATGACAGGCAGCGCGGAGGCGAACCGCAATGGCCGACCGGGGACGACCCGGACGGCGGCGGCACGAGACGCGATGTCCCGAATCAGCCGCGACCGGGAACTCCGCCCGGCGGTTTCGCGCGCCCTCCCCAGGGTGGCACGCCGCCCGGTGGTTTCCCACAGCAGCAGCCCCCACGCCGCCCGAACGGACCAGGCGGTCCGCAGGGTGGGCCCGGTGGCCCGCAGGGCGGTCCCGGCCGTCCGCCCGGTCCCGGCGGTCCTGGTGGACCCGGCGGTCCCGCCGGCCGTCCCCCGACGCCTCCCGGCGGCATGCCGATCGCCCCGCCTCCCGGTGGCCGCCGCCCCGGTGGTCCCGGCGGTCCCGGCCCCCAGGGCGGTCCCGGTCGTCCCGGCGTTCCCCCGCGCAACCCCGGTGAGGAACGCACCACGCAGATGCCGCCGGTCAACCGGCCGACGCAGCGCGAACCGGAGCTGATCACCCACCGCGAGCCGGAGGACGAGTTCCTCATGGCGGGCGTCGGTGCCGGTGTCGCCGACGATGACGACGACTACGAGTACGACGACGAGCCGGAGCTCACCGAAGAGGAGGAGCGCCGCCTGCGCAAGAAGAAGCTCTGGAAGCGCGTCCGGATCGGTGCGTTCGTCGCGATCGGCCTGATGATCCTCGGGCCGGTGATCGCCGTCGCCGTCGCGTACCCGCTGGTCGACTGGCCGCGGCCGAACGACATCGCGGCCGACCAGGACAAGACGATCACGCTGCTCTACTCGGACGGCACCGAGATGGGCAAGATCACCTCACCCGGTCAGAACCGCACGATGCTGACGTACGAGGAGATCCCGGACACCGTCAAGAACGCGGTCATGGCCGCGGAGGACGCGAACTTCTACGACAACCCCGGCTTCGACGCCAAGGCCATCGTCCGCGCCGTCTGGATCCAGGCGACCGGCGGCAGCAGTGGTGGTTCCGGTCTGACGCAGCAGTACATCAAGAAGGCGACGGGCAAGGAAGAAGCCACGATCACCCGCAAGTTCACGGAGCTCGTCAAGGCCTACAAGATGAGCAACGAGTCGGACCACAACACGATCCTCACCGCGTACCTGAACACGGTGTACTTCGGTCGTGGCGCCAACGGCATGAAGGCGGCGGCGCAGGTCTACTACGACAAGGAGATGAAGGAGCTCACGCCTTCCGAGGCGGCCCTCATCGCCGGCATGATCCAGACGCCCTCGTGGTCGGAGGACCAGGAGTACTCGAAGAAGCGCTGGGAGTTCGTGATGCTCCAGATGCTTCAGAAGAAGTGGATCAGCCAGGCCGACTACGACGCGCGCCAGTACCCGACGCCCCTGCCGTTCGAGCAGACGCAGCCCGCCGGTCTCGACGGCCCGCTCGCCCGCGTGAGCCAGCAGGTCCAGAACGAGATCGACAGCCAGCTGATCGGTCTCACGATGGAGAAGGCGCAGAAGGTCGGCGTCACGGTCCACACCACCATCGACCCGAAGATGCAGCAGGCCGCGGTCGACGCCGTGAACTCCGTCATGCAGGGCCAGGACCCGGAGCTGCGCACGTCGCTCAGCGCGATCGAGCCGCAGTCCGGCGCCGTCAGGGCGTACTACCCGGGCAAGGACGGTCTGAAGGGCATCGACTACGCCAAGGGCACGATCCAGGAGGCCGGCTCGTCGTTCAAGCCGTTCGACCTGGTCGCCGCCCTGAAGATGGGCAAGGGCATCGGCGACACCTACGACAGCACGCCGCGCACGATCGCCGGCGTTCCGATCCGCAACGCCTCGAACACGACGTGCGGCAAGGAATGCACGATCAGGCAGGCCATGAAGGAGTCGCTCAACACCGTGTTCTACGACATGGTGGCGAGCCCGAACGGCACGGGCACGGTCGCCGTCGCGAACGCGGCGTACGAGGCCGGCATTCCGAAGAGCGTCATGGTCGACGGCAAGGCGAAGCAGCTGCTGGTCGGTGAAGGCGGCGGCAAGCCCAACGCCGGTATCGCCATCGGCGCCGACAACGCCCAGGTGCGGCCGTTCGACATGGCCTCGGCCTACGCGACGTTCGCCGCCCGCGGCATCTACCGCGCGCCGTTCTTCGTCACGAAGATCGCGGGCCCGAACGGCGACGTCCTCTACCAGCACGTCGACCAGCCGGTCCCGGCCTTCGACCCGGTGGAGGAGAAGAGCCGCGACATCGCCGACAACGTCACCGAGGCGTTGAAGGAGATCCCGACCTACTCGAAGATCGGCTGCGCGGGCAACCGCGAGTGCGCCGGCAAGACCGGTACGCACGAGCTCGACGGCAGCATCGACCAGAACTCGAAGGCGTGGATGGTCGGCTACACGCCGCAGCTCGCCGCCTCGGTCTGGATGGGCAAGGACGCCGGCAACGTGCCGATCAAGAACAAGGAAGGCAGGGCGATCTTCGGTTCGGGTCTCCCCGGCCAGATCTGGAAGAAGTTCATGGACGGGGCTCTCGCGGGCGCTCAGAAGGAGCCGTTCGCGAAGCCCAAGCCCCTCGGCAACTTCAACCCGCCGCGGAAGTCGGAGCCGCCACCCCCGTCCAACACGCCGTCCAACACCCCGTCGAACACGCCGTCGTCGAACACGCCGGAGTCCCCGACGAGGCCGACCAAGCCGACGGGCGAGCCGTGCCAGGGCCTGATCTGTCCTCCGAGCAACCCGAACACCTCGACGTCGTCGAAGCCGGGACCCGGAAACCCGACGGGGGGCCGCGACCCCGGCGACACCTGAACGCCCGGGTTGATCTGAGGAACTGAACACCGAACGGGCCCGGCGCCGATGCGCCGGGCCCGTTCCGTTGCCCGGCACCGCACGGCCGGACCGAGATCGGTCCAGGGATGTTGACCACGGTCAAACGGTCTTGGCCGTAACATCCGCGAGGTGCCCAGCAGCCCTGCCGAGCTTCCCGCCGAGGTCCCGACCGAGGACCACGCCGAGGACACCGTCTCGCTCACCCGTGAAGAGCGGGTCGCACCCACGTGGACCGAGTCGCTCGCCCGCGGCCTGAGCAGACCGTTCGGCGGTCCTCTCGGCGAGCACGCGCTCGTCGGCAGGAACTACTTCTGGACGGCGGTGCGGGTCGTGCTGATGCTCGCCGTGGTCACGTTGCTGCTGGGGTGGGTGCAGAAGTCGCCGTGCATCCAGCAGTACGTCGACGACAAGGGCGTCGTGCAGCTCGACTGGCGGGGCAGCAGGCAGTTCACGGCCCTCTGCTACTCCGACACGGTGCCGCTGTACACGGCGGAGCGGCTCGACCAGCGCGGTTCCTTCCCGTACATCACGTCGTGGAAGGACGACGAGGGCAAGCCGACCGAGCACGTCCGGTACATGGAGTACCCGGTGGTCACGGGGCTGTTCATGTGGCTCAACGCGCGGGTGGCGCAGGGTCTCGTGACGCTCGTGCCGGGCATGCCGATGACGGTGATCGTGTTCTTCAACGTGACGGCGTTCTGGTTGGCCGTGGCGTGGCTTGTCACCGTGTTCTGCGTTGCGCGCATTGCGCGTCGCCGGATGTGGGACGCGGCGATTGTCGCCGTGTCGCCGTTGGTCATCGTCCACGCGTTCACGAACTTCGACACGATCGCAACGGCGTTCGCCACGGCAGGCATGCTGGCCTGGGCGCGGAAGAAGCCCGTGCTCGCCGGTGTGCTGCTGGGGCTCGGTGGCGCGGCGAAGCTCTACCCGTTGTTCTTGCTGGGACCGCTGCTGTTGTTGTGCTGGCGGTCCAACAGACTCAAGGTGGGTCTCACCACCACCGCGGCGGCCATAGGCGCGTGGGCACTCGTCAACGCACCGATCGCGCTGAACCCGGCCTCGCACACGGGGTGGAGGGAGTTCTTCCGCCTCAACACCGAGCGCAACGCGGACCCCGACACCCTCTACAACGTGCTCGTGCAGTGGACGGGGTGGCAGGGCTTCGACCCCGGACTGGCGCAGGGACAACCGCCGACGGTGCTCAACACGGTCAGCATGGTGTTGTTCCTGGTCTGTTGCGCCGGCATCGCCTACGTGGCGCTCTCGGCTCCGACGCGGCCACGGCTCGCGCAGCTCGGCTTCCTCGTCGTGGCGGCGTTCCTGCTGACGAACAAGGTGTGGAGCCCGCAGTACTCGCTGTGGCTGGTGCCGCTGGCGGTGCTCGCGTTGCCGCGCTGGAAGCTGCTGCTGGCCTGGATGGCGGTCGACGCGCTGGTGTGGGTGCCGCGCATGTACTTCTACCTCGGCACGGACAACAAGGGACTGCCGATCGACTGGTTCCTCGGCGCCGTGCTGCTGCGGGACGCGGCCGTCATCGCGTTGTGCGTCTTCATCTTGAGGGAGATCTACAACCCGGAGCGGGACCTCGTGCGCATGGCGGGCGACGACCCGTTGGCGGGCGTCCTGGTCGATGCGCCGGACCGGCAGCTCATCACACCCGCACGAGGCGAGCCATCGCATCGAATGCGGCCGCGTTCGGGTGCAGGTGATCACCGGAGTCGAACTCCGGACGCAGTCTGAGCGGATCGGCGGGGTCGCGGACGGCGGCGTCGAAGTCGACGTGGCCGGGGAAGGTGGCGCGGATCCACGCGTTCACCTTCTGCCGTTGCTGCTCCTTGGCCTCGGTCCAGGTGTACCAGCCGCGCCACGGCGTGATGGTGCCGAGGTGGAACTGCACGCCCGCGTTCTCGCAACGCCGCTGGATCGTGCGGATGCCCGCGATGACGTTCTCGGCGCTGACGCCGTTCTGGAGGTCGTTGATGCCGCCCAGCAGGAAGACCTTCCGCACTTCCCGGCTGAAGAGCACGTCGCGGGACATGCGGATGACCATCGGCGCGTTGCCCAGCACCACGCCGTTGCCGTTGATGCCCGCGTTCAGCACCGCGTGGTCGGTTTTGAGCAACGAGGGCCACGTGTCGTCGTAGAAGCCCTCGGTGATCGAGTCGCCGAGCGCCACCACCGCGCCCGGTGCCGTGAAGCCCGCGACCTCGACCGCCGAGACCAGGCAGATGTGCTCACGTGTGGAGGTGATGGTGCGGTGTGCGCGTGCCTGACACGGTGTGCCGGCCGGGGTGTACGTGCTGATGTCGAGCGTCTTGGTGACCGCGAGCTGGACGGCGTCGCTGTAGACCTCGTCGCGGGCCCTGATCGTGACGGCGCGGGACCTGTTGAACGTCAGCTGCCGCGTCTCACCGCCGGCCGCGACGGTGACCTGCTCGACGCGGACGGGTTCGGTGCCCATGAGGTTCGACAGGCGCACCCGGACCGAGGTGCCGCCCGCGGTGAGGTCGATCGTCGTCCGCACGCTCCGGTCGGGCACCGCTCCCGACAGGGTCGGGACGGCCTGCCACACGGGCAGCCAGCGGATCACCTCCGACCGCGGGGGCACGCCGGAGGCGCCGCAGGCCAGCAGCAACGCCAGCACGATGATCACCCTCACGGGTGAAGTCTGCGACGATCAGCTCTTCGCTGCCACTGCCCCGCGGAGGAACTTCAGGTCTTCCCGGTCGTCCTCGGTCACGCCCCGGGCCTTGAGGAAGACCACGAACAGCGCGACCAGCAGCGCCGCACGACCCCACACGCCGATCATCACGGCCTGCGCGGAGAAGCTGTCGTAGATGCCGGCCGGCTGACCGAACTCGATGGCCCAGAACCAGCGGAAGATGCCGATCCCCATCGCCAGGTCGACCACGAAGTAGACGTACGCCCAGACCAGCTTCACGCGCAGGAGCACGAGGAACGGCACCAGCCACAGCGTGTACTGCGGCGAGTGGACCTTGTGCAGCAGCATGAAGCCGCACAGCATCGCGCCGGACACCGCGATCCACGGGTAGGTGCCCTCGCGGCGGAAGCGCAGCCAGCCGTAGCCGGCGGCGATCGCGAACGAGAGCAGGATCGTGATCGGCGAGATCACGCCGACCAGCGACTGCATCGCGTCGTCGCCGATGAACGGCCGCAGGCCCCAGTACCAGATCGAGTTCGTGGTGATGTCGACGCGGCGCAGCTGCTGGAACTCGAACGAAGCGAGCCAGCCGTCGTAGCCCGCGAAGGCGAACGGCAGGTTGACCAGCACGACCGTGACGATCGAGGCGAGGGCGACCTTGGCCGCGCCGGCGACGTCGACCTTCTTGCCCTCGGGCATCTCCTGGCCGCGCCAGCCGCCGGTGGCGACGAAGAGCATCAGCGGCAGCACGAACGCCGCCGGGTAGACCTTGAACGCGAACCCGAGCCCGAGCAGCACCGACGCGACCACGGCCCGTTCGACCAGCGGCCGGTTCCAGCGGTGCACCACGAAGACCGCGGCCACCGAGCACAGCACGACCGGCAGGTCCCAGTTGTGGAACGCGTAGAGGACCAGCGGTGGCCCGATCGCCCACAGCAAGGCGCGCCAGCGGGCGAGCTTGCCCAGCAACCAGCCCGTGAGCAGGCCGAACGGCGCCATCAGCAGCGACGAGTAGAGCAGGTACTCCGCGTCGTTGTGCGCGAAGATCGCACCGGCCCAGATGATCAGGCCGGAGAGCACCGGGTACTCGACCGAGCCGCCGACGAGGACGCCCTTGTCGTTGATGCCGCCGTCGACGTACGGGAAGACGTGCCGGTCGATGTCGCGCCCGATCCAGAGGTGCTGGATGTCGGAGTAGCAGACGTCTTCCTTGTTGCGCTCGTCGTAGTCGGGCTGCGTGCGGCCCCACTGGTCGAACGCAGGACCCGTGCAGCGGTCCTTGTTGATGAAGCCCAGCAGCATCGTGAGGCCGCACAGGAGCACGAGCACGGCAGCGGCGGCGCTGCCGAAGCGGTTCGCGAAACGCCGGGCTTCGCCTCGCTCGGGCGTCACGCTCACCACCTCGTGCACGGTGCTCACCGGCCGGCGCGGTCGCGCAGGAAGGCGATGTCGGCGGCCTGGCCCTCGTCCGGTGTCTCCACCACGACGGGGCATCCGGCGGTGGCGGCCACGGCGGCCAGCTGCTCGGCGTCGATGGTGCCGGTGCTGATGTTGTCGTGCCGGTCGCGCGAGGAGCCGAACTCGTCGCGCGAGCTGTTGAGGTGCACGAGGTCGATGCGGCCGGTGATGGCCTTCACCCGGTCGACGACGCCGACCAGGTCCTCACCGGCGGCGAACGCGTGGCAGGTGTCGAGGCAGAAGCCCGCGCCGAACTCGCCGACCGCGTCCCAGAGCAGCTTGAGGGAGTCGAACGTGCGGGCCATGGCGTTCTCGCCGCCCGCGGTGTTCTCGATCAGGACCGGGACCGCGAAGCCGCCCTCGGCGACCTGGCGCTCGAAGAACTTGCGCCAGTTCGCGAAGCCCTCCGCCGGGTCCTCGCCCTTCGTGACGTGGCCGCCGTGCACGACCAGGCCCTTCGCGCCCACGGCCGCGGCGGCCTCCGCGTGCTGGACCACGTTCTTCCTGCTCGGAATCCGGATCTTGTTGTTCAGCGACGCGACGTTGATCAGGTACGGGGCGTGGACGAACACCTCGAGGTCGGAGGCGAGCAGCGCCTCCGTCTGCGGATGGGGTTTGGGCTTCTTCCACCCCTGGGGGTCCGACAGGAAGAACTGGACGACCTCGGCCCCGCGTTCGGCCGCGGCGCCGACCGGGTCGTCGTCGCGTACATGGGCCCCGATGCGCATGCACAGGAGGGTAGTCGGCACCCGCAACGCCATCGCAGCCGCCGCCGATAGGAGTAATCGGAAAAACTGGGGGTGGTTCGCGTCACCACCAGGACCTACGGTCGTTACCAGAGAGTAGGAAAGGGGTTGGCATGCGACTGCTGAGCGTCACCGCCGCGACGTGTCTGGCGCTGGCCTCCGCCGGCGTGGGGGCGGGTCCGGCCACGGCCGCGGAGCCCATCGTCATCGGCAGCTGTGCGACGTCGATCCAGGGCGCGCCCGGCACCCCCGTCTCACTCAGCCCCGCCGCCGTCACGCAGCCCATCACGGACCTCGTGCGCGCGGTGCCCCTGCTCGGACCACCCCTCGCGGAGCCGTTCAAGCAGGCGTTCTCGCAGGTCAAGCCCATCCCGATCGGTGCGGTGCAGGCCGGGACGACGACCATCAGCGGCGGCACGATCGCCAACGCGGTGATGGTCGAGGTCGCGAAGATCCCGCTGCTCGGCCCGATCCTCGGCACGCTCGACCAGACCGTCCGCGCGACGCTCACGAGCGGCTGCAAGGTCACCGTGACCGGCGTGAACCAGGTCGCGGCGCCGATCCAGGACGGCAGCAAGGCCGTCGCGGACGCCTCCCAGCAGGCCGTCGGCGCGGTCCCCGGCGCACCCAAGCCCCCCGCACAGCAGCCCCGGCCCGGTACGCCGCCCGGTCAGCCCGGCACCCAGCCCGGTGTTCCCGGCACGGGTGCGGGCGCGCCGAGCAACCGCGACTTCTCGCTGTACCCGGTCGGCGCGAACTTCGGCCGCGTGCCGCTGTTCAGCTACGGCTCGCTGCCGTTCGCGATGCCCGGCCTGTACTCGCCGTCGCCCGGTGTGCGCTACGGCTCGCAGGTCCCGCGCGCGTCCAGCGGCAACGGCATCGAGGGCGACTCGGTGCAGGCCGCCGGCCGTGCGACGGCGCTGCCCAGGCTGGGCGGTCCCGGTGGCGTCGGCGCTCCGGTGCTGGTCGCGGTGCTGATGCTGGCCCTGGTGACGGGCGCGCTGGTGAGGACCTGGGCGCTTCGCCGCACCCCTGCGTAGTCGGTGGACGCGCCCTGTTAACCTTCTTCAGTTGCTGACGCGACGACCCTCCTGCCACGGAGAGCCCGTGGCCGCGAGTCCACAGGAGGTGAGTGGTCCTCATGCGTCATTACGAAGTGATGGTCATCCTCGACCCCAGTCTCGACGAGCGCACGATCGCGCCGTCCCTCGACACGTTCCTCGGCGTCATCCGCACCACGGGTGGAAACGTCGAGAAGGTCGAGGTGTGGGGCAAGCGCCGGCTGAGCTTCGAGATCAACAAGAACACCGAGGGTATCTACGCGGTGCTCGACCTGACCTCGACTCCCGACGCGGTGAAGGAACTGGACCGCCAGCTCGGTCTGCAGGAGACGGTGCTCCGGACGAAGGTCCTGCGCCGCGAGCCCGCCAAGTCGGCCGCCAAGGCCTGACGAACCTCGATTAGGGGAGCTCCCAAGACATGGCTGGTGAGACGACGATCACGGTGGTCGGGAACCTGACCGCCGACCCGGAACTCCGCTTCACCCAGAGCGGTGCCGCGGTGGCGTCCTTCACGGTCGCTTCCACGCCCCGCACCTTCGACCGCCAGTCCGGCGAGTGGAAGGACGGCGAAGCGCTGTTCCTGCGGTGCAACGTGTGGCGGCAGGTCGCCGAGAACGTGGCCGAGTCGCTCACCCGCGGTTCGCGAGTGCTCGTCTCCGGACGGTTGCGCCAGCGTTCCTTCGAGACGAAGGAAGGCGAGAAGCGCACTGTCGTGGAGCTGGAGGTCGACGAGATCGGCCCCTCGCTGCGCTACGCGACCGCGAAGGTCAACAAGGTCAGCCGTGGAGACGGCGGCGGTGGCGGCGGCTTCGGCGGCGGCGGCGGTCAGCAGTCTCGTGGCGGCGGCGCTCCGGCGGACGACCCGTGGGGTTCCGCCCCGCCGGCCGGCTCCGGTGGCTTCGCCGACGAGCCTCCCTTCTAGACCGAACTGCACCGGTCACCCAGTACTTCATTCACCGCGTATCCAGGAGTTAGAGACACATGGCCAAGCCGCCTGTGCGCAAGCCCAAGAAGAAGGTCTGCGCCTTCTGCAAGGACAAGAGCGCGAACCTGATCGACTACAAGGACACGACGCTCCTCCGCAAGTTCATCTCCGACCGCGGCAAGATCCGTGCCCGCCGCGTCACGGGCAACTGCTCGCAGCACCAGCGCGACGTCGCTGTTGCCGTGAAGAACGCCCGTGAGATGGCCCTGCTGCCCTACACCTCGACCGCTCGCTAAGGAAAGGGGACACCGCGATGAAGCTCATCCTCACCGCTGACGTTTCCGGCCTCGGCGCTCCCGGCGACATCGTCGAGGTCAAGGACGGCTACGGCCGCAACTACCTGCTCCCGCGCGGCCTCGCGATCGTCGCGACCCGCGGCGCGCAGAAGCAGATCCAGGTCATCACCCGCGCGCAGGACACCCGCCGCGTGCGCGACCTGGACCACGCGAAGGAGATCAAGGCCGCTCTCGAGGGTCTGGGTGGCGTCACCCTGACCGCGAAGGCCGCCTCGGGTTCGAAGAAGCTGTTCGGCTCGGTCACCAGCTCGGACGTGGCGGCTGCCGTCAAGTCCGCCGGTGGTCCGGTCCTGGACAAGCGCGCCATCGAGCTGCCGGGTCACATCAAGACCACCGGCAAGCACTCGGTGACGGTTCGCCTCCACCCGGAGGTCACCGTCGCGCTGCCGCTGAACGTGACCTCCGCCGAGTGACCAGTCCTGCTCGCCGCTGACGCGGCTTCGCAGGGCTCGGCTTCGGGTGTCCGTTGCGGGGGCGACCCCGCAGACCCCGATGACGACTCGTCGGCAGGTTCGCCTGCGGTTCGGATTGCCGAAGCGCCACCTGCCCGGAATGCTCCGGGCGGGTGGCGCTTTCGCTCGTTCGGACCAGTGTTGATCTGTCCACGCCCTGTGGATAAACGCGGCGTACAGCGTGTCGGCGACACGCCGAAGAAGGTGTTCTTCACGACACGCCGACGGTGCGCCCCACAAGTTTTTCCACAACTTGTACACAGCCCTTGAGCTGGAGTTACTTCTGTCACTCCACCGGTTGTCAACAGGTTGTCCCCAGCGTCATGAGCCCTGTGGGCAACCATCCACAGGTTGTCCCCCAGTTGTCCACAGGGCGATCCACACGCTGGTTTGCCTGCTCCGGACGGGTCCCTCTAGCGTCGCTGCCAGGGAGAGGCCATCGCGCAGCGTGGCCGCCCGAAATTGTCGGTGCAGTGAAGTACAACTAGGGGACCAGGCACCGGCTCTCGACTCTTCGCAGGGGTGATTCAGCAGTGGCGCTCGTGGACGACCGGGGCATGGCGGAGCCCGCATTCGAGCGTCAGCCTCCCCAGGACCTGGCCGCCGAGCAGTCCGTCCTGGGCGGCATGCTGCTGTCCAAGGACGCCATCGCGGACGTCATCGAGGCGCTCGCGCCGAACGACTTCTACCGCCCGGCGCACCAGGCGATCTACGACTGCATCCTCGACCTGTACGGCCGCGGCGAGCCCGCCGACCCGATCACCATCTCCGCCGAGCTCGAGCGCCGCGGCGAGCTGCTGCGCGTGGGTGGCGCGCCGTACCTGCACACGTTGATCGCGACGGTGCCCACGGCCGCGAACGCCGGCTACTACGCCGAGATCGTCGCCGAGAAGGCGGTGCTGCGGCGCCTGGTCGAGGCCGGCACCCGCATCGTGCAGCTCGGGTACAACGGTGCCGAGGGCGCGGACGTCGACGAGGTGGTCGACCGGGCGCAGGCCGCGATCTACGAGGTCACCGACCGCCGCACGACCGAGGACTACGTGGCCCTCGAAGACCTGCTGCAGCCGACGATGGACGAGATCGACGCGATCGCGTCCCGCGGCGGCATCTCGCAGGGCATCCCGACCGGCTTCGCCGACCTCGACGCGCTCACCAACGGCTTGCACGGCGGCCAGATGATCATCGTCGCCGCCCGCCCCGGTGTCGGCAAGGCGCTCGCCCTCGACACCCCGCTGCCCACCCCGTCCGGCTGGACGACGATGGGCGAGGTGGAGGTCGGCTCGTTCCTGATCGGTGCCGACGGCCGTCCGACCAGGGTGGTCGCCGCGACCGAGGTGATGACGGGCCGCCCGTGCTTCGAGGTGGAGTTCTCCGACGGCACCGTGATCGTGGCCGACGCCGAGCACCAGTGGCTGACGGAGTCGTGCAGCGAGACCGGCGGCTTCTGGGCGATCCGCACCACCGCGCAGCTGTTCGACCGCTCCGGCCTGTGCCGCCAGTTCATCCGCATGTCCGCCGCCTGGGAACTGCCCGCGCTGCCGTTGCCCCTCTCGCCGCGCGCTCTCGGCCTGTTCCTCTCGGGCCTGGGGGACCTGGAGCTGACCGACGAGGAACTGCGCGTCGCCAAGGAACTCGGCCTGGCCGACGTCCCGCACATCCCCGCCGCGTACCTGCGCGCGTCCCGCCGGCAGCGCGAGGAACTGCTGGCAGCGCTGCGGATCGACGGCCGCTTCGCCCGCCTCCGCCGCGACGTCGACGAGCTCGTCGCGAGCCTCGGCCGCCACGACCGGGTGGAGATCGTCGCGGTGTGCCCGATCGCCTCCGTTCCGGTGAGGTGCGTGGAGGTCGACAACCACGACCACCTGTACCTCGCGGGCGAGACGATGATCCCGACCCACAACTCGACGCTCGGCCTCGACTTCGCGCGGTCGTGCTCGGTGAAGCACGGCCTGACCAGCGCCATCTTCAGCCTGGAGATGAGCCGCACCGAGATCGTGATGCGCATGCTCTCCGCCGAGGCGCGGATCCGCCTGGGCGACATGCGAGGCGGCACGATGAGCGACGACGACTGGACCCGCCTGGCCCGCCGCATGAGCGAGATCAGCGAGGCCCCGCTGTTCGTCGACGACAGCCCCAACCTCACGATGATGGAGATCAGGGCCAAGGCCCGTCGCCTCAAGCAGCGCCACGACCTCAAGCTCGTGGTCGTCGACTACCTCCAGCTGATGTCGTCCGGCAAGAAGACCGAGTCGCGCCAGCAGGAAGTCTCCGAGTTCTCCCGGTCGCTCAAGCTGATCGCCAAGGAGCTCGAAGTCCCGGTCATCGCGATCTCCCAGCTGAACCGAGGCCCGGAACAGCGAACCGACAAGCGCCCGATGCTCTCCGACCTCCGCGAGTCCGGCTCGCTCGAGCAGGACGCCGACATGGTCATCCTGATCAACCGCCCCGACGCCTGGGAACGCGACGACCCGCGAGCCGGCGAGGCCGACCTGATCATCGCCAAGCACCGCGCGGGCCCGACCGCCACCATCACCGTCGCGCACCAGCTGCACTACAGCCGCTTCACGGACCTGGCGCAGACCTAAGCGCCACGTCCAGGCACATCCGTCCGCCCGGTCACGGGTGGCTGACCTCCGGCGAAGTGCCGGGTGGCCTCCAACACCGCATCGGCCACCTCCTCCAGCGGACGGCAGCCGTCGACGACGGTCGCGCCCAGCCGCCGGTGCGTGGGCTCGACCTGTGCGTTGTGCCCGAGTGAGGCGGCCAGTTCCTCCGAGTGCTTGCCGAAGGCGTTCGTGGTGCGGCTCAGGAGGCGTGCCGGAGCGTCTCGTCGTCGATCACCAAGCACACGACGAGGTCGAAGAGGCCCCGGACCTCTTCCTCGTTCTCGACGCTTCCACACAAGAACGCCGTCTCGGCGTGCGTTCTCGCGACCAGTGCCTCGACCTCGTCCCGGTTGATCCTCCAGCCGTAGCGGTCGAGCCAGCCGGCGGGCACCGGGTCGGGAGGGGCGAGGACCACCTCGCCGCTCCGCCGGTCCACCCACCGGTTGCAGCCCTCCCAGTCCGCGTCGAACGCCTGGTGCCCCCTGCTCTTCAGCAGGTCGCCGGCGGTGGACTTGCCGGCTCCGACGTGCCGGTCACCCAGATCAGGGTCATCTCGGCTCCAGGCCGCGCAGTGCCGTGTCCACCACGTGCTCGACGTACTCGTGGGTCAGTGGACCCGTGCGTTGCAGCCACCGGTTGAGGACAGGGCCGAAGATCAGGTCGACGGCGACCTCGAGGTCGACGTCCTCGGCGAGCTGGCCGGCGCGCTGGGCGGCGCGGAGGCGTTCCTTCTTCAGCTCGCGCATCGGCTGGTCCAGTCGCGCCCGGTAGTCGGCGGCGAGGGCCGGGTCGGTGACGATCTCGACGTGCATCGCGCGCATGGCCTTGTCGTTGCGCGGGTCCTCCAGCTCGTCGACCGTGGCCTTGAGGACGAGCTTCAGGTCCGCGGACAGGTCGCCGGTGTCGGGCAGTGCCGCGGCCTCGCCCTCGCCGGCGAACGAGAGGAAGGCGTCGAACAGCAGCGCGCCCTTCGACGGCCACCACCGGTAGATCGTCTGCTTGCCGACGCCGGCAGCCTGGGCGATGCCCTCGATGCTGAGCTTCGGATATCCCACCTCCCCGACCAGTTCGATGGCGGCGGTGAGGATGGCGCGCCGGGCGTTGTCGTTGCGGCGGCTGGGATCGGGACCGACCTTCGTGGGCACGCGGGGAGTCTAGCGGCGGGCGAGACGAGACGGTCCGTCTTGACGAGGCGGAGGAACGCGGGCAAGCTGTGGCCATCGGCGAGACGAGACGGTTCGTCTCGCCACTGACTCCAGGGGGACGATGTGGTCACGTCAGCCAGTTCCAAGGTCTGGTTCGTCACGGGTGCCAGCCGGGGTCTCGGCCGCGCCTTCACCGAGGCCGCGCTGGCCGCCGGAGACAGGGTCGTCGGCGCGGCCCGCGACCTCTCGCCGCTCGACGACCTCGCGGAGCGGCACCCCGAGGCGCTCCTCCGGCTGGGTCTCGACGTCACGGACCGGGAGGCGGTCTTCGAGGTCGTGGGCAGGGCGGTCGAGCACTTCGGACGGCTCGACGTCGTCGTGAACAACGCCGGCGCGCTGTTCACCGGCATGGTGGAGGAGTTCGGCGAGGCCGAGGCCCGCGCGCAGGTCGAGCTCAACTTCTTCGGCGCGCTCTGGGTGAGCCAGGCGGTGGTGCCGCACCTGCGCGCCGCCGGGGGAGGACGCCTCCTGCAGATCTCCAGCGTCGGTGCGCTCGGTGGTTTTCCGAGCACCGGGCTCTACAGCGCCAGCAAGTTCGCGTTGGAGGGGATGAGCGAGGCCCTCGCCGCCGAGGTCGCGCAGTTCGGCATCAAGGTCACCATCGTCCAGCCCGGCGGGTACTGGACCGACCTCTACACCAGCAGCAGGGCGACCGAGCCGAACCCGGTCTACGGCGATCTCCGCGCCGAGCTCGAGAAGCAGTGGGCCGAGGGGTCTGTCGACAGCGAGCCCCGGCTTGCCGCCGAAGCGGTGATGAAGCTGGTCGCGAGCGACGAACCGCCGTTGCGGCTCCTGCTCGGCAGCATGGTCTACGACGTCGCCTTCGACATCTCCCGGCGGCGGATGGACACCTGGGCCGCCTGGGAGGAGACCAGCCGGGCCGCGGAGAAGGCGGTTCCCGCACCGACGGCTTCATGACGGCTCACCCGTGCGGGGTTGTACGGGACGGCGGTGCCGGTCCGCGCTCGCACCCGCGGCACGTTGGTGACGCCAGGCCCGACGAAGTGCTCGCCACGGCGCGGAACCCCTGGACGGCACCGAGCCCCGGCGACACCGTCGTGTCGCCGGGGCTCGGCTTCTTACCGGAGGAGGGTGTTACAACTGCGGGGGTGTTACAGCGAGCCGGTCACCTTCTGGAACAGGTTGGCCGGGTCGATCAGGGTGAGCGCCGGGTTGTTCGCCAGCGGCAGCTGCGGCAGCGAGCGCTCCTCGGCCTGCGGGGCCAGGCCGCGGGTCGGGTTCAGGTCGAGACCCGAGAGCGAGGCCGGGCCGTTGACGGGCAGCGTCGGCAGCGAGCGCTCGGTCGGCACCGCGGGCAGCTGCACCGGCAGCGGCAGGGCCGGGGCGGTCACCGGGACGGACGGCACCGAGCGCTGGGTGGCACCCAGCGGGACGAGGCGCTTCGCGACCTCCAGCACCTGGCCGAGCGGCAGGCCCTGGACGTTCGGCGTGATGCCGGCCGTGCCGCCGTTCAGCGGCAGCCCGGCGCGCTGGGTGGCGCCCAACGGGACGAGGCGCTTCGCGACCTCCAGCACCTGGCCGAGCGGCAGGCCCTGGACGTTCGGCGTGATGCCAGCCGTGCCGCCGTTCAGCGGCAGCCCGGCGCGCTGCTTCGCCAGACCGGGCAGCGCCGGAGCGGAGAGCTTGCCGGGCAGAGCCGGGGCGGGCAGCTGGCCGGGCAGCGCCGGGAGGGGCAGCTGGTTGGTCACGGCGAGCAGGGCGGCCGGGTTCGGCAGCTGGTTCACGGGCAGCTTGTCGAGACCGTGGAACGCCGGGACCTCGTCGACCTTCATCAGGCTGTCGATGCCCTTGGGCAGCTGGATGCCCTTGAGCTGCGTGGCGCGCAGGGTGCCGGTGTCCTCACCGGTGAGCTGCTCGTCGTCGTCGACACCCTCGACGATGGCCTGCCCGAGCACCTCGACGGGGATGCGCGCGAGCTTCGCGGCCGCCTCGACCGGGACGGTCGTCTCGCGGGCGGTCAGCGGGCCGTTGCCCTCCGTGGTCATCTCGCCGCCGGCCTTGCTGTGCGACGACTTGTCGGTGACCGTCGTCGCGTTGCCCGCCGCCGCGACCGCGTCCGCGTACACGCCGGTGAAGGCGTTGGCGGGGGCGTTGACCAGGTTGCCGGAGAGCGAGGCGTCCTCGGCCGAGGAAGAGCTGTCGTCACCGGACACGACGTTGGTGTCGGACACCGAGTCGGACTCGGTGATGCCGGCCGCCGAGACGCTGTTGCCGGGAACCGCGGGGAGCACGGCCGGCTGCGCGCCGACCAGGTTGCCGGAGACGGAACCACCGTCGCCGTTGCTGCTGACGTCGCCACCGGCGACGGACGACAGGTCGTTGGTGGACGTGGAGTCGACGTTGCTGCCGCCACCGGCCGACCAGCCGAGCACCTGCGAGCCGGTCGCGACCGGGGTCGAGACGGCGTTGCCCGCGATGGAGCCGTTCTCGCCGGTGGTGACGGCGTCGCCGCCCGCCTTCATGTCGGTGGCGTTGTCGCCCGTGGTGGAGTTGTTGCCCACCACGGTGAAGCCGTCGGCGAAGACCTGGGCGGGCGTCGAGGTCGGGGCCTGGATGATGTTGCCGGACACCGAGCTCTTCTTGCCGGTCGCCTGCGGCGCGTTGCCCGCGGTGACCGTGGTGTCGTTCGACGCGTCCGACGTGGTGTTGCCCACCACGCCGGCGGTGAACGCGAAGACCTGCGGTGCGGCCGCGGTCGGTGCGGTCACGATGTTGCTGGAGACCGTGCCGCGGTCGTCCGCGGTGTTCGGGGTGCCGCCGGAGCGGACCTCCTTGACCTCGTCGGCCGAGCCGTGGGCCTGGCCGCCGACCGCACCCGCCACGCCGTAGACCTCGGCGGGCGTGGCGACCGGGATCGAGCCGATGTTGCCGGAGCCGACGGAGTCGTTGCCCGTCGTGCCCTGGTAGCCGGACGTGACCGACTTGACGTTGTTCTCGCAGGTGCCCGTGGACTGGCCGACGACACCGGCGCCGTTGCCGCAGGCGTCCACGGCCGTGGCCGGCGGGAGGTCCGCGATGTTGCCGGACAGGACCGACTTGTCGCCGATCGTGTAGGCCTCGCCACCGGCGGTGGAGTTGGCCTCGTTCGCGTGGTCGGTCACGGCGTTGCCGACCACCGAGCCACCGTTGCCACCGGCCGCGACGGGCAGCGAGACGGGCGCACCGGCGACGTTGCCGGAACCCGTCGAGCCGTTGCCCGTGGTGTGCTTCGAGCCGCCGGCGCGGGAGTCGTTGGTCGTGTCGCTGACCGCGGCCGCGTTGCCACCGAGGGCACCGGCGTTGTCGTCGACCGTGACCGGGCCGGCGAACGAGGGCTCGGCGATGTTGCCGGCCAGCGTGGCGGGGTCGCCGTTGGTGATCGTCTTGCCGCCGGCGTACGCGGCGCCGGTCTGCGTCGAGTTGCTGGCGGCGTTACCCGCAGCGCCGGCCGAGTTGCCGTTGACCTCGAACAGCGGGGCCACGGGCACCGGCATGGCGTTGCCGGACATCGAGCCGTTCCGGCCGCTCGTGACGATGTCGCCCTCGGACGAGGCGAACGTGGCGGCGGAGGAGTCGGCCTCGGCGATGCCGCCCGCGCCCACACCGTTGCCGGTGACCTGAACCGGGGTCGCACCCCGCTCGGCAACGACGTTGCCGGACATCGTGCCCTTTTCACCACTCGTGGTGATGTCGCCGCCGGTCGTCGTGACCTGCTCGGCGTCACTGGTCCTCGTGGCGGCGTTGCCGCCCGCGCCGACCGCGTTGCCGGTGGCCTGGACCGGGACCACGTGACCGACGGCGAACACGTTGCCGGCGAGGGACTGGCCCGCGCCATCGGTGGCGACGGTGCCGTCGCGGTGCGCGGCCTGCGAGCAGGCGCCGGTCGCCTCGGTGTCGGCGAGAACCGCGATCGCGTTGCCGCAGATGTTGATCGGCACGTCGAGGTGCCCCTGCATCCTGTTGCCGCGCACGACGTGCTGCGTCGGGGTGCTGCGCAGGCGCTCGTGCGTCTGGCGGACCAGCGGGTTCGCGACGGGCGCGGCCGTGCGGGTGGGCACCGCGCTGGTGACGCGGTCCGTGCTGACCGTGCGGTCGACCTTGGGAACCGTGACTTCCCTGGCCGGCGTGGCCAGCTTGTTCTGGTCAGCCTTGATCGGAACCGAGGCCGCGACGTCGACGGGCGAAGGTGGCGCGTCCGGGTCGACGTTCTCCTGGGCAGAAGCGATGCCCGTACCGAGCATCAGCAAACCACCAGTGACAAACGCGGTCTGAAGTCCGCGCTTTGCCCAGGTCTGCATTAGATCTCCTTCTTCCAATTTCCCGTCTGCGAGCGACGGGGGGCTCATGGGGGGTGGGGCCGAAACGCGCAGGGGAAGGCGCGTCATCACCGGGGGAGTCGCACGCGGTGATCGACCGAAGGAGCGCAAGAAAAAAGCGCGACGGTCGACTTCCGGACAGCCAGGGGAGTGGGCTGCCGCGGACCGCGCGCTGGAATCAGTCGGGGTTGATACCGGGCTGCTTGCCCGGCGTCACGGTGACCTCGTCGGTGGACGGCGCGAGAGCGCGCGTCGACGAGATGCCGTGAGCGTTGCCGGACGCAGCGAGAGCAGCGGTGGCGCTGCCCTTTGCAGAACCAGAACCGTCGTTGCACGAAGAGCACTGCACAGGCGCGGGCGCCGGGGCGGGCAGCTTCGGGAACGGGTTGCTGGGCAGGGACGGACGCTGCTCGGAGGGCACGACAGAGTCGTTGTGCTCCAACAGGTCCGTCCACGAAGCACCGGAGGGGCCGGTGAACTGCGGGACCACCGGTGCCGGCGACTGCTCGACCTCGGCGGTGGGGGTGGCCGGGATCTCCGGGAACGTCACGTCCATCGACCGCGCCGTGGCGGCGCTGTCGGACTGACCGGTCCTGTCGACCTGCGGCAGGACCCGCTCGGTGATCTGCGCGACCACCGGGGGGACCTGCACGTCCGGCATGGAGGTGCGAGCCTTCTCGTGCTCGGCACGCAGCGTTTCGTCGATCTTGTGCACTGCCTCGGCAGCGGGCGCGACGACCGGGAGCTTCTCGTCCGTCTTGGCGACGATCTCGCTGACGACGTCGAACTGCTGCGCGTCGTCCGCCGCGTGGGCCGACGACGTGGTGAGCACCCAGGCAACGGCGGTTCCCGCGATCGCCCCGCCGACGGCGAGCAGCGCTCGGGTGGCGAACCGGCGGATGCCGTTCGCTCCCGTCTTCGCTCGCAGATCAGCGGACAACGCAGGAAACCTCGCTACTCGGATGGCACTCGGGGGAAATCGCCGACGACCAACTGATCAAGTCGACGTCGGCGACTTTGCCAGTCCCGCCACCCGGAAAGCACGCCCAGAGCGTCCGATTAACTACATCGTGTGACGATCACACGCGCTTCAAAACCCTTGCGGCACCGGCGGCAGCGGTCGACGCGAGCACCCAGCCCACGGCCACGAGCAGCGACGACACCCACTGCGACGCACCGGTGAACTGCCACTTGCCGTCGTGGCCGAAGTCGATGATCGGGATCAGCAGGTCGAGCGCGAGGAGCGCGGAGTTCCACACGGGGTTCTCGTCGTCGTTGAGCCTGGCCATCGGGTGCCAGTTGAACCACAGCGCGCCGAAGAGCCAGAAGACGGCGAGCCAGCAGATCGCGAGCCACGGCCGGTAGCCGTAGCCGACGGTCCACCTCTGCACCACGCCCCAGACCCGCCCCGCCGGCCCGAGTTCGGCGTAGCGGCGGCGTTGCTTCTCCAGCTGGACCTTCTGCGCCAACTCCTCCTCGCCGCCCTGCTGGTACACGGCGGCGAGCTGTTCGTACGGTCCGGGTGCGAAGTCCGGCTGCACCTTGCGCAGCCACTGGAGCCGCGTCTGCACCGGCACGTCCGGGTCGGCGGTGATGCCGGCGAACTCGAAGTCGTCCACGGCGACGCCGCCCTCGGCGTCCCACAGGCCCGGCCCGTCGGTCACCGACACCGCCTTCAGCCGGCTCAGCACGACCTTGCCCTTGGGCTGCTGGCCCTCGGGGATGTGCAGGCGGAACTGGTGGACGGTGAGGCCGTAGGCGTTGAGCGCGATGTCCGCGGCCGTCGAGCCGAGGTGCGAGTCGCTGAAGGTCGCCATCTTGCCGACCTCGCCCAGCCGGATCCGGACGCCGCCGACGGCCGTGAACCCGCGGCTGCACAGGAGGTCCTTGCCGATCGTGATGGCACGGGCGTCCAGCGACGGCTTCTGCGTGCCGTTCGCGCGCAGCCGGGGCAGCGTGAGCTCGGCGCCGGAGAGGTCGAGGGTGGAGCCGATGTTGGCGTTCTGCAGCCGGACGGAGCCCTTGGCCTTCAGCTCCCGCAGGAAGAGCGTGCCCCCTATCTGGAGGCGGTCGGCGAACAGGACGTCGATGCCGGGGCCGTGCAGCGAGACGCCGGACATGCTGGCGCTGCCCTGGATCTGGGCGTTCGACAGCCGCACCTGGCCGTAGGTCTGCAACGGCGGTGTGCGCGTGCCTCCGTTGTTCGCGGCGCTGCGGGCCTCGACGTCACCCCGCACCTGCATGCCGTCGGCGTGCAGGGCGACGGGGATCCGGTTGGTGACGTCACCGGCGAGCTCCTCGGCGACGTCGCGCGGCCCGATCACCGCGCCGGACAGCCGCAGGTAGCCGCCGACGATGGCGTTGGGCAGCCGGACCGTGCCGGTGGAGGTGAAGCCGCTGTCGAGCTCGACGTTGCCCTCGACCCGGATGCGGTCGGCCACCAGCGTCGCCGCCTCGTCGGCCAGTCCGTGCGGCAGGACCAGCACCTGGTGGTCGACGCGGTGGGTGGAGTGCAGGCGGGCGCCGGTGAACTCGAGGTTGCCCCCGACGCGCGCGCCGTCGAAGAGCACCCGGCCGTCCGCGGTGAAGCGGCCGCCCTCGGCGTTGCAGAAGACGTTGCCCGCCACCACGATCCCGGACGCCTCCAGCGCGTCGCGGCCGGTGTTGATCAGGCGTGCGCCGCCGAGGTGGACGCTGCCGCCGATGGACGCGCCGCGGAAGCGCACCTCGCCGTCGGCCCGCAGCGCGATGGCCTGGACCGACCCGCTGACCCGCAGCCGGGCGGCGAGCAGCGCGTGGTCGGTGCCGGAGCGCAGCACCGCGCCCGCGAGCCGGAGCGTGCCGTCGATGGCCGCGTCGGTGAGGTCGACGGTGCCGGTGCAGGTGAAGCCGGCTTCGAGGACGAGGTCGCTGAAGACGCGGAGGTTGCGGCCCTGCAGGCCGGGGACGCGGGTGCCGCGGAGCCGGAGCCCGATGAGGCGGGCCATGCGGAGGTCGAGGGGGTTCTCGAACGTGCAGTGCGTGAGGTCGATGACCCTCGTGACGCGCGTGCCCTCCAGCTCGAACCTGCCGGTGATCCGGGCGTTTCGCAATCGCAGCGCGGGCAATCCCTTGCGCGGAACGCGGTACATGCCGGTCAGCAGACCGGTGAGCACCTCGCCGCGCGTGCTCTGCCCGGTCAGGTCGATCTCGGTGCCGCTCGCGTAGGCCCCGGCGACCTGGCGCTCCACTTCGGTCAAGTCTTCCGGCTTGATCACTTCGTCCTCCCCCTGACGAGTCGGATCATCCCCAACGATGTTCCGGTTTGGCGAGGGTCCGAACAGTTAACGTGAGGTCCATGAGGGCGCCGGGGTCGGAGATCAGCAGTCGCGTTCCGCTGCTGCTACGGGTGAGTGCCGCGCTGAGCTGGCGGTTCGTCGTCGTGGTGGCCGCGCTGTACGTGGTCGCGTACGTGTTCGGCTTCCTGGCGTCGATAGTGATCCCGGTCGCAATCGCGCTGCTGCTGGCCGCGCTGCTGTCGCCGGGGGTGTCGAAGCTCGTCGAGTGGCGGGTGCCGCGTGGTGTCGCCGTGACCGTGATGATGATCATCGGGCTCGGCGTGCTCGGCGGCGTGCTGACGTTCGTGATCAGCGAGTTCTCCCGCGGCCTGCCGGAGCTGCAGTCGCAGGTGGCGAACTCGCTCGACACCATCCAGACGTGGCTCAAGGACGGGCCGGCGCACCTGTCGGACCAGCAGCTGCAGACCTACGTCAACGAGATCGTGCAGACGATCAAGGAGAACCAGGCGGAGATCACGTCCGGTGCCCTGACGACCGCCGCGACCCTCGGCGAGGTGCTGACCGGCCTGCTGCTGGCGCTCTTCACCCTCATCTTCTTCCTGCACGACGGCGACGGCATCTGGCGCTTCGTGACTCGTGCGGTTCCTCGCGACGTGCGCCAGCGTGTGGACGTCGCCGGCCGTCGCGGGTTCAGCTCTCTCGTTTCGTACGTGCGCGCGACGGCTGTGGTCGCGATCGTGGACGCCGTCGGTGTCGGTATCGGTCTGGCGATCATCGGCGTGCCGCTCGTGGTGCCGTTGTCCGCGTTGGTGTTCCTCGGTGCGTTCATCCCGATCATCGGTGCGGTGTTCACGGGCGCGGTCGCCGTGTTGATCGCGTTGGTGACCAACGGGCCTATCGCTGCTCTCGTCGTGCTGGCTGTGCTGATCGGCGTCATGCAGCTGGAGTCGCACGTGCTGCAGCCGATCCTGTTGGGGCGTGCGGTGAAGCTGCACCCGTTGGCCGTGGTGCTGGCGATCGCGGGCGGTTTGGTGACCGGGGGCATCGCCGGGGCGTTGCTGGCGGTGCCGCTGCTGGCCGTGCTGAACTCCGGCATCCGGTCGCTGGTGTCCGATGCGGACGCGGAGCAGAACCCGCAGAAGGTGGACGTGCTGGACCCGCAGGAGACGGCTCCGGAGGACGACAAGAGCGAACGGGTCGAGGAACTCTGACCCGTTAGGCCATCGAGACGAGGTTGCGGCCGTACGCCTTGGCCGCCAGCAACGCGGCGTCGGCGGCCACGAGCAGGTCCGGCAGCTCGTAGCCGAACCTCGTCGTCGTCGACACTCCTATGGAGACTGTCAGGCCGTGCAGCTCGTGCGGCTTGCCGTCGGTGGCCATCGTGGGCACGCGGAGGGCCGCCACGGCCTTGCGCACGCGTTCGGCGACCGACTCGGCCTCGTCCGGGGTGGCGTCGGGCAGCAGGATCACGAACTCCTCGCCGCCGAAGCGGCCCACCAGGTCTCCCCGGCGGACGGTGCCGCGCAGCAGCAGCGAGATCGCGGCCAGGGCGGCGTCACCCGCCAGGTGGCCCACCTCGTCGTTGACCCTCTTGAAGTGGTCGAGGTCCAGGAGCATCACGGCCATCGGGCGCGTGCGGGTGGAGCCCTTGGCGAGTTCGTAGCGGGCCCGGCTGTCCCAATGGACGGCGTTGGCGAGGCCGGTCTTGGCGTCGCGCTGGGCCGAGCGGCGCCACTGGGGGAGCTGGGCCGCCCGTTCCAGCAGGGCGAGCGGTGGGCCGGCGATCAGGACGTGGATGGCGTTCGACTCCGCCACGCAGCCCATCAGGCCACCGATCGACACGGCGACGATGCCGAGGACGGCGTCGATGGGTTCGCCGACGTTCTCCTCGAAGGTCGCGTCGGGGGTGCGCAGCTTCAGGCCGAACGCGATCAGGGCCGCCCGCAGGATCAGCAGGGCGCTGGCGCCGAGGGTCATGAACAGCAGGTTCGCGTCCGGGTCGACCCAGCCGAGCAGGTAGCGGGTGGCGAAGACGGCGAGGGTCGTGGCGCTGAGGGTGAAGAGCCAGCGGTAGGTCTCGGGGCGCTGGGCGAGCAGGCAGTGCAGGGCCGGGCCGAACAGCAGCAGCACCATCAGGTTCGGCGGCAGGGCGAGGATGCCCGCGGTCAGGTAGCAGAGGTGCGCCGCCCACGGGTTGCGTTCGGTCTCGCCCAGGCGGTGGCTGTAGATGGAGCTGCCGATGACGACCGCGCCCGCGGTGCCCGCGATGGCGGCGAACCTGGCGATTTCGGAGGGTGACGGCGTTTCGGAGGCGACGATCGCGTAGGTGACGGTGGCGAGGGCCGCCGCGTCGATCAACAGCCAGTAGCAGAGCGCGGGCCGCCGCAAAGTCCACACCGGCCAATCGCGCACCCGCACCACTCCTCCCCCGAACCCGGAGAGCGTCGCACATTCCTCCGTTTGGCAGAAGACGGCCACCTGGGGGTTAGCTACGCCACGTTCACGCGGCAGGATGGTGGCCGAAAGGAGCACAGCGTGCCCAAAGAGCCAGCCGAACGTGTGACGAAGGTGATCGACGACCCGGCCACACCCCTGTGGCGAGGGACGATCGCGCTACGCATAGTCACATTCCTCTTCGCGGCGGCCAACGTCATCGCGAACCATTCCGAGTACATCCGGCCGTGGCTCGCGTGGACCACGCTCGGGGTGATGGCGCTGTGGTCCGTCTTCACCAGCCGCGCGTACAGCACGACGTGGGGCAGGCGGTGGCCGCTCGTGCTCGTCGACCTGGCTTTGACCTGCGGACTCATGTCGCTGTCGCAGTTGATCATGTCCGACCACCAGCTGCTGACGCTCAACGTCCCGCTCATCACGACGATCTGGGCGTGCGTTCCGGCGGTCGCCCTGGGCGCGCTCGGCGGGCCGTACGCGGGCTTCGCGGGCGGGCTGGCGGTCGGTCTCTCCACCTACCTGTCGAAGGGCGTGCCGAGCCTCGACCTGCTGCGGGACGTCGTGCTGCTGGCGGGTGCCGGCATGGTCGTCGGCATGGCGTCCGCCACCGCACGGCGGTCCGCGGTGCTCCTCGCGCAGGCGTTGCGAGCCGAAGCCGCGACGGCGGAACGCGAGCGCCTCGCCCGTTCGATCCACGACAGCGTGCTGCAGGTCCTCGCCCGCGTGCGCAAGCGCGGTCTGGAGGTCGGCGGCGAGGCGGCCGAGCTGGCGCAGATGGCCGGTGAGCAGGAGGTCGCGCTGAGGAACCTCGTGGCCGCCGCCCCCGTCGACTCCACCGTGGACGGGGAGATCGACCTGCGGCCCGGTCTGCAGGTCCTCGCCACGCCGCGGATCCAGGTCTCGACGCCCGCCACGCGGGTCATGTTCGCGGCCGCCGCGGCGGGCGAGCTCACGTCGCTCGTGCGCGAGGCCCTGTCCAACGTGGACAAGCACTGCGGTGAGGACACGCGGGCCTGGGTGCTGCTGGAAGACCTCGGCGAGGAGATCGTGCTGAGCGTCAGGGACGATGGACCGGGGATTCCGGAAGGCCGCCTCGCGCTCGCTGCCGCGGAAGGCCGGATGGGCATCGAGAAGTCGATCAAAGGCCGGGTGGAGTCGCTCGGCGGAACGCTGGAGCTCCAGACCGGGCCGGGGGAGGGCACGGAGTGGGAGGTTCGGGTGTTCAGGAAGGGGGCGGCAAGGTGACGGTCTCGGTGATGGTCGTGGACGACCACCCGATGTGGCGTGAAGGCGTGGCGCGCGACCTGCAGGAGCGCGGCTTCGAGGTCGTGGCGACCGCGGGCGACGCGCCCTCGGCGGTGCGCATCGCGAAGGCGGTGCGGCCGAACGTGGTCCTGATGGACCTCAACCTCGGCGAGCTGTCCGGAGTGGACGCCACCGCCATGATCACCAGCGAGCTGCCGGACACGCGCGTGCTGGTGCTGTCCGCGTCCGGCGAGCACGACGACGTGCTGCAGGCCGTGAAGGCCGGTGCGTCCGGCTACCTGGTGAAGTCCGCGTCCTCGGAGGAACTGGTCGAGGCCGTGTCCCGCACCGCCGCCGGGGACGCCGTGTTCACCGCGGGGCTCGCGGGCCTGGTGCTCGGCGAGTACCGGCGCATGGCCGCCGCGCCGGACGACGCGGAGGACAAGCCGCAGCTCACCGAACGGGAGACCGAGGTGCTGCGGCTCGTGGCCAAGGGCCTGACCGCGCGGCAGATCGCGAACCGCCTGGTGATCTCCCACCGCACGGTCGAGAACCACGTCCAGTCGACTTTGCGGAAACTCCAACTGCACAACCGGGTGGAGTTGGCGCGTTATGCCATCGAGCACGGTCTCGACGCCGAACCGGAGGCAGAGAAATGACAGACCCCAGAGACTTACGCGTGTCCGACGCGGAACGCGAGCACGTCGTCAGCCTGCTGAACAAGGCGGTGGGCCGCGGCATGATCACGCTGGACGAGTTCACCGTCCGCACGGACACCGCCCTGGCAGCCACGACGCGGGCCGACCTGAACGTCGTGCTGGTCGACCTGCCCGGCATGGTCAACAACGAGCTGGCCCACGCGCGCACGGAACTGAAGAACACGATGAGCACCACGACCCGCAAGGGGCACTGGGTCGTGCCGCAGGAGCTCGTCATCCGCAACACGCTCGGCACCACGAACCTCGACTTCACCGCGGCCGACGTGCCGCCGGTCGTGAACGTCGACCTGGACGTGTCGCTCGGCACGGTGAAGCTGGTGCTGCCCGCCGGTTCCTCGGTCAACGTCGACGCCGTCGAGATCACGGCGGGTGAGGTGAAGGACAAGGTGCGCAGCACGGTGGGCAACCCGCACTTCCAGCTCAAGGGCGTGGTGCGCGGGGGAACCGTGGTGATCAAGCGCAGCAAGCGCTGATCTGCACGGCGACTTCCCAAGCCGCAGGATCGGGGCATGCGATGCCTCGTGACCGGCGCGACCGGATACCTCGGCGGACGACTCGTGCCCCGGCTGCTGGCCGAGGGGCACGAGGTCCGCTGCCTGGTGCGTTCACCCGAGAAGCTGCGCGACGTCCCGTGGGCCGCTGACGTCGAGATCGTGCGCGGTGACGTGCTCGGCGACCTCGGCGAGGCCATGCGGGACGTCGAGGTCGTGCACTACCTCGTGCACTCGCTGCACTCGAAGGACTTCGCGAACGCCGACCGCAAGGCCGCGGAGAACACGGCGAGGGCCGCGGAGCGCGCGGGGGTCCGGCGGATCGTGTACCTGGGCGGGCTGCACCCGGAGGGCACGGAGCTGTCGCCGCACCTCGCGTCCCGCAAGGAGGTCGGCGAGGTCTTCCTGCGCTCGCCGGTGCAGGCCGTGGTGCTGCAGGCCGCGGTGATCATCGGGTCGGGGTCGGCGAGCTTCGAGATGCTGCGGTACCTGACCGAGCGGTTGCCGGTCATGGTGACGCCCCGCTGGGTGCACAACCGGATCCAGCCGATCGCCGTGCGCGACGTGCTGCGGTACCTCGTGCAGGCCACGACGCTCGAGGACCGGAACCGGACGTTCGACATCGGCGGGCCGGACGTGCTGACGTACCTGCAGATGATGCTGCGGTACGCCGAGGTCGCCGGGTTGCCGAAGCGCCGGGTGCTGCCCGTGCCGCTGCTGACGCCCGGGCTGTCGTCGCACTGGGTCAACGTCGTCACGCCCGTGCCCCGGTCGATCGCGAAGCCGTTGATCGAGTCGCTGGTGCACGAGGTGGTGTGCCGGGAGGACGACATCCGCGAGGTGCTGCCCGGCGAGAACCTCGGGTACGTCAAGGCCGTCGAGCTCGCGTTGAACAAGGTGCGCGACGCCGACGTGGAGACGCGCTGGTCGGGGGCGTCGACGCCGGGGGCGCCGAGCGAGCCGCTGCCGACCGACCCCGACTGGTCCGGCGGCTCGGTCTACACCGACGACCGCGAGACGAGGACCAACGCCACTCCCGAGCGGTTGTGGGAGGTCGTGGAGGGCATCGGCGGTGAGCGCGGCTGGTACTCGTTCCCGCTGGCCTGGGCTGTCCGGGGATGGCTGGACCGGCTGGTCGGCGGGGTCGGGCTGCGGCGCGGGCGGCGGGACCCGCACCACCTCCACGTCGGGGAGGCGCTCGACTTCTGGCGGGTCGAGGAGATCGAACGCGGCCGGCTGCTGCGGCTGCGGGCCGAGATGAAGGTGCCCGGCAAGGCCTGGCTGGAGCTTCGAGTGGCGGCCGGTGAGGGACACGGGTCCACTTACCGCCAACGTGCCGTGTTCGTCCCCAAAGGGCTCGTCGGCCACCTCTACTGGGCGGCGGTCTACCCCTTCCACGGCATCGTGTTCGGCGGCATGGTGCGCAACATCGCCAATGAAGCCGAGCTGCACAAGAACTTCAGAAAGTCCTGATGGACTGCACAAGCAGCGAAGGGTGAGACTTCGGAGCATGAAGGCTCTCGTCAAGGTCGCCGCTGGGCCTGGCCTCGAACTGACCGACGTCCCGGACCCCACTCCCGGACCGGCGGACGTGCTGGTCAGGGTGTTGCGCACCGGTATCTGCGGCACCGATCTGCACATCGACTCGTGGGACGACTGGGCCGCGGCCAACATCAAGGCGCCGCTGGTCCTCGGGCACGAGTTCGTCGGTGAGGTCGTCGAGGTCGGCGCCTCCGTCACCGGCGTCGAGGTCGGGGACCTGGTCAGCGGCGAGGGCCACCTCGTGTGCGGCACGTGCCGCAACTGCAAGGCCGGCCGCCGCCACCTCTGCGCGAACACGCGTGGTCTGGGCGTGCACTCCAACGGCGCGTTCGCGCAGTACGTCGTGCTGCCCGAGCAGAACGCCTGGGTGCACCGCACGAAGGTCGACCTGGACGTGGCCGCGATCTTCGACCCGTTCGGCAACGCCGTGCACACGGCGCTGAGCTTCCCGGTCATCGGCGAGGACGTGATCATCACGGGCGCCGGGCCGATCGGCATCATGGCCGCCGCCGTCGCCAAGCACGCGGGCGCGCGCAACGTCGTGATCACCGACGTCTCCGAGCACCGCCTCGACCTCGCGCGCAAGATCGGCGTCGACCTCGCGGTGAACGTCGCCGAGAAGACGATCGAGCAGGCGCAGGCCGAACTCGGCATGGCCGAGGGCTTCGACGTCGGCATGGAGATGTCCGGCAAGCCGTCGGCGCTCCAGAGCATGATCGCGAACATGGCGCACGGCGGTCGCATAGCGATGCTGGGGCTGCCCGCGGACGAGTTCTCCGTCGACTGGAGCAGCGTCGTGCTGAAGATGCTGCACATCAAGGGGATCTACGGCCGCGAGATGTTCGAGACCTGGTACTCGATGACCGTGCTGCTGCAGCGCGGTCTCGACCTCACGCCGGTGATCACGCACCGGTACGACCACACGCAGCACGCGGAGGCGTTCGCCACCGCGCGCGAAGGCAAGTGCGGCAAGGTCATCCTCGACTGGACGGGAGCCTGATGTACGGCGAGCTGAAGAACGACCTGGTCAAGACGATCGGGGAGATCCGGGAGGCCGGGCTCTACAAGTCCGAGCGCGTGATCGGCACCCCGCAGAACGCCGCCGTCCGGGTCGGTTCCGGTGACGAGGTGCTGAACTTCTGCGCCAACAACTACCTCGGTCTCGCCGACCACCCGAAGCTCGTCGAGGCCGCGAAGAAGGCCCTCGACGACTGGGGCTTCGGCATGGCGTCGGTACGGTTCATCTGCGGCACCCAGGAGCCGCACAAGGAACTGGAGCGCAAGCTCAGCGAGTTCCTCGGCACCGACGACACGATCCTCTACAGCTCGTGCTTCGACGCCAACGGCGGTCTGTTCGAGACGCTGCTCGGCGCCGAGGACGCGATCATCTCCGACGAGCTGAACCACGCGTCGATCATCGACGGCGTCCGCCTCTCGAAGGCGAAGCGCTACCGGTACCGCAACCGCGACATGGACGACCTGGAGCGCCAGCTCAAGGACGCGGCCGACGCCCGCTACCGCATGATCGCGACCGACGGCGTGTTCTCGATGGACGGCTACCTCGCGCCGCTCGACGAGATCTGCGACCTGGCCGAGCGCTACGACGCGCTGGTCATGGTCGACGACTCGCACGCCGTCGGCTTCACCGGCCCGACCGGCCGCGGCACCCCGGAACTCTTCGGCGTGCAGGACCGCGTCGACATCGTCACCGGCACCCTCGGCAAGGCGCTGGGCGGTGCGTCCGGCGGCTACACGTCCGGCCGCGCGGAGATCGTCGAGCTGCTGCGCCAGCGCTCGCGCCCGTACCTGTTCTCGAACTCCCTCGCGCCGTCGATCACCGCCGCGGCGATCGCGACGCTGGACATGCTGTCCACCTCGTCCGACCTGCTCACGCAGCTGCGCTCCAACACCGAGCTGTTCCGCCGGCGGATGACGGAGGAGGGCTTCGACCTGCTGCCGGGCGAGCACCCGATCATCCCGGTGATGATCGGCGACGCGGCGGAGGCGGCGCGGCTGGCGGACCTGCTGCTCGAGCAGGGCATCTACGTCATCGGCTTCTCCTACCCGGTCGTGCCGCACGGCAAGGCGCGGATCCGCACGCAGATGTCGGCCGCGCACACGACGGAGGACGTGAACCGGGCGGTCGACGCGTTCGTCGCCGCTCGCGCCAAGATGTGACCCCGGTCACAGAGATGTAAGAATGCCCGCGATCGGCGCACTACCTCGTGAAGAGGGAGGGGGCGATCGTGGAGGACTTCTCCGCTGTCTACCGCGAGTGCTATCCGCGGGTGCTCGCCTACGCCGCGAGCCACGCCGGGTCGCGGCTCGCCGAGGACATCACGAGCGAGACCTTCACGATCGCCTGGCGCAGGCTCGACCGGATGCCGTCCAACGCGCTGCCGTGGCTGATCGGCATCGCCCGCAACCTGGTGCGCGAGGCACGCCGGCAGACGACGCACTACGAGCTCGCCGACCTGCCCGCGGACGACGCCTTCGCGGTCATCGAGCTGCGGGCGGCGCTCGCGAGCCTCTCCGAGTCCGACCAGGAGGTGCTCACGCTCATCGCGTGGCACGGACTGGGCGCCGCCGAGGCAGCGCAGGTGCTCGGGTGCACCACGGCGACGTTCTTCGTGCGCCTGCACCGGGCCCGGCGACGGTTGCAGGCCGCTCTCTCGTCAGCGAACTTCGACCGTGCGAGGGAGTCATGGAAGACCTCATGAAGGACCTGGCGCAGGCCAAGCCGCCCACGCCCGAGGTCGACCCGCAGCGGATGGAGAGCGACCTCGCACGCATCACCACGTTGCCGCGCGACAGGCCGGCCAGGAAGCAGTTCGTGCGGCGCTTCGCTCCGTTGGTGGTCATCGCCGCCGTGATCGTGCTTGCGGTCGTGCTGATGCCCGCGCCCCCTCAGCCCGTGCAGCCCGCAGCGCCGCCGAAGTGGTGGCACGCGCTGACGCGGCAGTGGTCGCTGATGATCGTCGGTGATCCGGCGGACCCGTACGCCGTGTCGTTCGACCACCGGACCGAACGGTGGGTGGCCGAGAACCAGCAGATCGCGGTCATCCAGAAGGACGGCGAGGTGACGCCGTTCTCGCTGGACCGCGGCAACGAGTGGGAGGCGGCGGGCAAGCCGGAGGCGGTGCCGCAGGTCGGCGGCGACCACCTGGTGCGCATCGGCCCGATGAAGCCCGCCGTGCAGAAGACCGCCGTCTCCGGGTTCCAGATGTCCCTGCACAGCAACGCGCGTTTCGACTCGCTCGACTCGTTGCCCGCCGACCCGCGCGAGTTGGGGAAGGCGCTGGAGACCGTCGTGGGGAAGGACCCCTACCGGATCGGGTCGCTCGCGATGGAGCTGATGAGCGCGAACGTGCGCGACGACCAGCGGCGTGCGGCGTTCGAGCTGCTCAAGACCCTCGACGGGGCTCGGTTCCTGGGCGACGTGACCGTGCTCGACGAGCGCAGGGGGACCGGCGTGGCGATCGCCGCGCCGCCGACCTTCCAGTTCACCGGCGTCGAGACCCAGCTGGTGGTCGACCAGGAGACCGGGCTGCCGATCCTCGAGCGGGACGTGATCACCACGCCGCAGCGCGGTCTGCCCGCGGGCACGGCCATCTCGCAGGAGCAGTACCTCCTGCTGGAGCAGGTGGACTTCGAGCCGATCCTGCCCCAGGACGTCCCCGTGAACGGCGAGGTGGAGTCCCCCATCATTGAGCGGTGATCGACCCACGACGGCTCCGCGTGCTGCGCGCACTCGCCGACCATGGCACCGTGACGGCCGCGGCCGCCGCACTGCACCTCACGCCGTCGGCGGTGTCGCAGCAGCTCGCAGCACTGGAGTCCGAGGCGGGCCATCCGCTGCTGCTGCGCAAGGGCCGCCGGGTGTCGCTCACCCCGGCCGGCGACCTGCTCGTCACGCACGCCCACGTCGTCGCCGCCGAACTGGAACGCGCCCAGGCCACTTTGGACGCCCTGGCGTCGGGCACCTCCGGACGGGTGGCGGTCGCCGCGTTCGCCTCGGCCATCACGCAGGTCGTGGCACCGGCGTTGGCGGCGTTGAAGCGGCGTTCCATCGAACTGTCCGTGCGCGACGCCGAGGGGCACGAGAGCGTGCGGTTGCTGCTGGACGGCGAGATCGACGTGGCGATCACCGAGGAGCACCGCACCACCGAGCGCTTCACCCGGTTCCCGCTCTACACCGAGCCCTTCGACGTGGTGCTGCCGCCGGGCCACGCCGCACGCGGACCGGTGGACCTCGCGTCGCTGGCCGACGAGGACTGGGTGGTGACGCTGCCCGGGAACCCGCTGCGGGACGTCGTGGAGATGGCGTGCGCGCAGGCCGGGTTCGCGCCGCGGATCCGGCACGTGTCCGACGACTTCCGGGCCATCCAGGCCCTGGTCGCCGCCGGTGCCGGGGTGGCGCTGGCTCCCCGCAACGCCGTGCGCGGGGTGCCGGTGGCCGGAGTCGCGCCGTTGCGGCGGGTGGTGGCGGCGGTGCGGCGCGGGTCGGAGGACCACCCGCTGATCCGCGCGGTCCTCGACGAGCTGCGGCGCTAGCCCGCCGTCAGACGCGGGGCAGGTGAGCGGCGACCCCGGCGAGCGCGTCCAGGGTGTCGTGGCCGACCTGGCCGGTCGCCGTCTCGGCCTCCGCGACGGTCACGGTCGCGCCGTCGCGGTCGCTGCCGTAGCGCAGGCCGGTGAAGTGGATGTCGCCCAGGTCGAGCAGGTGGCTGCCGAGCGGGTGGACGTCGCCGCTGCCGTGCCTGTTCATGAGGGTCTGGAACCTGCGGGCGTCACCGGACGACGCGAGGCCGACCCACACCACCGAGATCACCGCGGTGTTGCCGGCGCCGTCGGTCACGGCGAACAGGACGCGTTCCAGCGAGGTGCAGCGGGTTCTGGTGAAGAACTCGCGGACCTCGCCGAACGACACCGCCACGCACTCGGCCTGCTGCCGGACCGTGCGTCTCAGCTGCTTCATGCCCATGCGCTGCCAGGCACCCTCGGCGTCACCCCTGCGGGCCGCCTTCTGACCTTCGGCCTTGCGCGGGCCGAGGCGCACCGACGACCCGCCCGATCCGACCTCGGCCGCACCGGGGCCGCCGAGGGTCGTGACTCCGCCGGTGCCCGCGGCCACGGTCAGCGCCAACGCCCCCGCCACCACCGCTCCGGCGCCCTTCCTGCCACCACCGCCCCCGCCGTTCAGGGGGATGACTTTGCCGTTCTTGGTGATGAAGTCGGTCATGCGACCAGAACGCGGGGGCGCGGCCCCCACGTTGCTCACACGATCGGGTGACGGTGCCTAGTGCGGGGCGCGGGCCGCCAGCTTCGCCGACGCCGGGTCGCCCGCCGCCAGTGCGCCACGGGCCGCGAGCTGGCAGATGTCCGTGCTGGACGTCGCGAGCCGGGAGCCGACTCCGGCGAGTGCCGTGTGGTTCATGGACAGCGAGGTGATGCCCATTCCGATGAGCACGCACGCGAGCAACGGGTCGGCTGCCGCCTCGCCGCACACGCCGACGGGCTTGCCGGTGGCGGTGGCCGCCTCGCCGACCAGGGCGATCAGGCGGAGCAGGGCGGGCTGCCACGGGTCGTTGAGCGCCGCCACGCCGCCGAGCTGGCGGTCGGCGGCGAAGACGTACTGGGCGAGGTCGTTGGTGCCGATCGAGATGAAGTCGACGACCTGCAGGATCTCGCGCGCGGAGAGGGCGGCCGACGGGACCTCGACCATGACGCCGGCGCGCTGGATGCCGACGGCGCGGGCCCGTTCGACGAACCAGGCGGCTTCGGCAGCGGTCGCGACCATCGGGGCCATGACCGAGACGTCGGCGCCCGACGAGGCCGCGGCGGCGGCGATGGCCTCGAGCTGGCGGTCCAGCACCTCGGGACGGTCGAAGGCGACGCGCAGGCCGCGGATGCCGAGGGCCGGGTTGGGCTCGGGTTCCGGGTTCAGAAACGCCAGCGGCTTGTCCGCGCCCGCGTCGAGGGTGCGCACCACAACCGGCTTGCCCGCAAACGGCGCCAGCACGGCCTCGTAAGCAGCAGTCTGCTCAGCAACGGTCGGTTCCTCTGCGGCGTCCAGGAAGCAGAACTCCGTGCGGAACAGGCCGACGCCCTCCGCACCCGCGGCGGCCGCGGCGGCGGCGTCGGCGGGGGAGCCCACGTTGCCGAGGACCTTCACGCGGTGGCCGTCCTTGAGGACGCCGACGCCGTTCCACTCGGCCTTCTTGCCGGTACCCGCCGCGCGGACCTTGCCGTCCGACTCGCGGACCTGGCCCGTGTCGCCGTCGACGTCGAGAGAGGTGCCCTCGAACGCCAGGATGCCGCGGCACGCGACGACGGCCGGGATGCCCAGGGAACGCGCGAGGATCGCGGTGTGGGAGGTGGGGCCGCCCTCCTCGGTGACGAGAGCGAGGACCTTCGACGGGTCGAGTCCCGCCGTGTCCGCGGGGGCGAGGTCACGCGCCACCAGCACGGACGGCGACGCGAGGTCGGGAACGCCGGGGGCGGGCAGGCCGAGGAGCTCGGCCACCACGCGGTCGCGGACGTCCTGGACGTCGCGGGCGCGTTCGGCCATGTAACCACCGGCTGCCTGCAGGGCGCCGATGAACTTCTGGGCTGCCTGGTGCACCGCGCGGGCGGCGGGCAGCGACTCGTCGGACACGAGCTTCTCGGCGGACTTGATGAGGGACGGGTCGCCCGCCATCGCCGCCGTGGTCTCCAGAACGGCGCGGGCGTCACCCTCGACGGTCTTCGCGCGCTCCATCAGGCGCTGCGCCACGACCTCGGTCGCCGGGCGGATGCGGGCGGCCTCGGCCGCCGTGTCCGCGGGTCGCGGACCCGCCGGAGGTTCGGGCAGGGCCTCGGACACCCTCACGACGGGGCCGGAAGCCCGGCCGCTGCTGACACCGACACCGCTCAGCCGCGCGCTCGACATGGTCTAGACCATACCCTTCACCTGGCAACCCGGGACAGCTCAGTGTGACGAATCGAGCGCCAGGGCGCGGACCGGGCCGTTCGGAGCGGCACAGTGCGGTCTAACCCACCTCGGCGGCGGTCGGGTAGGACGGCTGCGCGCCCGCCTTCGTGACGGACAGCGCGGCGACCTTCGCGGCGTAGCGGGCGGCCTGCACGACGTCGTCGCCCTCGGCCAGCCGTGCGGACAGCGCCCCGGCGAACGCGTCACCGGCACCGGTCGTGTCGACGACCTCGGCGATCTCGATCGACGGCACCTCGACGACACCGTCCCGCGCCACCACGGCGGCGCCCCGCGAGCCGAGCGTGACGATCGCGAACGCCGGGCCGAGCGCGAGCAGGCCGTTCCAGTCGGCGGCGAGCTGCGCGGCCTCGTGCTCGTTCACGATCAGCACGGTGAGCTGCTCCAGCGTCTGCGCGGGCAGGTCCGCGACCGGCGACAGGTTCAGCACGGTCCGGACGCCGGCGCGGGAGGCCACGCCGATCGCGTGGACCACCGTCTCCAGCGGCACCTCCAGCGAGCACGTCAGCACCCGCACGCCGCCGAGCGACAGGGCGTCCACGTCGGACGGTGCCACGTCGGAGTTCGCGCCGGGGGAGACGACGATCGAGTTCTCCCCGTCCGGCGTCACGGTGATGTACGCGATCCCGGTGGGGCGCGGGGAGGTCTTCACCAGCGCGGTGTCGACACCGGACGACTCCAGCGACTCGCGCAGCAGCGAGCCGTACCCGTCGCCGCCGAGGGCACCGACGAGCGCGACCCGGGCACCGACGCGAGCGGCCGCGACGGCGGTGTTCGCGCCCTTGCCGCCGGGCAGCACGACGGTGTCGCCGCCGAGCACGGTCTCACCGCCGGCGGGCCGCCTGCCGACCTCGACCACGAGGTCGGCGTTGGCGGACCCGAGGACTAGCAGCGTGTTCGTCACTTGATGAACTCTGCCACGTTCTGCTTCGTGATGACCTTGACCTCGACGTCCACGACCTGCTGGACGGGCTCGTTCTTCGCGGCGCGCACGGCCTGCTCGACGGCCTTCGAACCGAGGAGCTTCGGCTGCTGGGCGATGGTCGCGGTGAGCGTGCCGTCCTGGACCGCCTTCAGGCCGTCCGGGGTGCCGTCGAAGCCGACGACCATGACGTCCTTGCCGGCGCGGGCGCCGAGGGCCTTGATCGCGCCGAGCGCCATCTCGTCGTTCTCGGCGAAGATGCCCTTGATGCCGGGGTGGCCCTGCAGCAGGTTCGTGGTCTCGTTGAGGCCCTTGGCGCGGTCGAAGTCCGCGACGGCGGTGGCGACGACCTTGATGCTGCCGCTGTTCAGGCCCTGCTCGAAGCCCTGACCGCGGTCGCGCGACGCCGACGCGCCCGAGATGCCCTTGAGGTGCGCGACCTCGCCGGTCGTGGCGCGGCCGAGCTCGATGGCCGCGAGGCTGCCGCCCGAGACGTTGTTCGAGGCGACCTCGGCGGCGACCTTGCCGCCCTCGACCGCGCGGTCGACCGAGATCAGCGGGATGTTCGCGGTCTCGGCGGCCTTGGCGGCGGGCGCGGCCTGCTTGGAGTCGACCGGGTTCAGGATGATCGCCTTGACGCCCTGGGTGACCAGCGTCTGCACCTGGTTGACCTGGTTCGTGGCGTCGTTCTGGGCGTCCACGACGGTCAGCTTGGCGCCGAGCTGGTCCGCCATCTCCTGCGCACCCCGCTGGAGCTCCACGAAGAACGGGTTGTTCAAAGTGGACACCGCGAGGCCGATGGTGATGTCGCTGCCTCCGGACGCCCCTGTTCCGCTGCAACCGGTTGCCAGCAGAGCAGCGGCACCGAGCGTCAACGCGATCCGTCGGGTCACCTTCATTGGTGTTTTCCTTACCTGTTGCGGGATTTCTCAGCGACGGCGAAGTGAGTCGAGCAACGCGGCGAGAGCGATCACCGCGCCGATGACGACCTGCTGCCAGAACGGCGGCACCTGCAGCAGGTTGAGGCCGTTGCGCAGGACGGCGAGCACGAGTGCGCCGACCAACGTCCCGGTGGCGCGGCCGACGCCACCGGACAGCGACGCACCACCGATGACGACCGCGGCGATGGCGTCGAGCTCGTAGCCGACCGCGGCCTGCGGTCCGGCGGACCCGAGCCGCCCCGCGAGCACGAGGCCCGCGGCGGCGGCGAACAGGCCGGACAGGGCGTAGATCCAGAGCTTGGTGCGGCGCACGTCGATGCCGCTGAGCTTCGCGGCCTCCTCGTTGCCGCCGATCGCGTACATGCGGCGGCCGAGGTTCGTGCGCGTGAGGACCAGGCCGGTGATGCCGAAGAACGCCAGCATCAGCAGCAGCGGCAACGGCAGCATCGGCGCGAGGTTCGAGCCGAGGAACGTGACCACCTCGTCGGTCTCGTGCGGCTGGCCCTCGGAGAACACCAGCGTGAGGCCGCGGGCGACGCTGAGCATGGCGAGCGTCGCGATGAACGGCGGCAGCTTGCCGTAGCTGATCAGCGCGCCGTTGACGAGACCGCAGAGCGCGCCGACGACCAGGCCGACGGGCCCCGCGGTGAGGGCGCCGACCATCGCGGCCAGCGCGGCGATGCTGCCCACCGACAGGTCGATGCCGCCCGCGACGACCACGAACGTCATGCCGAACGCCATGATCGCGATGACCGCGGCCTGCACACCGACGTTGAGCAGGTTCTGCGCGTTGAGGAACGCCGGCTGCGCGAGGGCGATGGCCAGGGCGAGGACGACGAGTCCTGCCAGGGCGCCGTTCTCGCTGGCGTACTTGCGGATGCTGATCGTGCTCACGCTGGGATCTCCTGCACGGCGAGTGCCATCACCTGGTCCTGGGTCGCGCCCTTCGGCAGCTCACCGGCCACCCGGCCGTGTGCCATCACGACGACGCGGTCGCTCATCCCGATCACCTCGGGCAGGTCGCTGGACACGAGCAGCACGGCCCGGCCCTGCGCGGTCATGCGGTTGATCAGTTCGTAGATCTCGACCTTCGCGCCGACGTCGACGCCGCGCGTGGGCTCGTCGAGGATCAGCACCTTCGGGTCGGCCAGCAGCCACTTGCCGATGACGACCTTCTGCTGGTTGCCGCCGGAGAGCTCCTTCACCGGCTGCTCCACGCGGCCCTTGATCCGGAGCTTGCCCGCGATGTCGTGCAGGCGCTTCGAGTCGCGGTTGGCGAGCGTCACGAGCTCGAGGTTCTGGCCGACGGTCGCGGTGAGGACCAGGCCCTGGCCCTTGCGGTCCTCGGGGACGAGACCGAGACCTGCCTTGATCGCGGCCTGGACGTCGTGGCGCGGCAACGGTTTCCCGTCGACCGCGACCGTGCCGCTGTCGTAGCCGTCCACGCCGAACGCCGCCCGCGCGACCTCCGTGCGTCCGGCACCGACCAGCCCGGCGATGCCGACGACCTCACCGGCGCGGACCTCGATGTCGACGTCGTGGAACACGCCGCGCTTGGTCAGGCCGGAGATGCTGAGCAGGGGCTGGCCGGGGCGTTGCCGGGCGCGCGGGTACTGCTCGTCGATCGGGCGGCCGACCATCAGCTCGATCATGTGCCGGGTGGTGGCGCGCGGGCCGAGGACGCCGACGGACCGGCCGTCGCGCAGGATCGTGATGCGGTCGGCGATGCGCTGGATCTCGTCCAGGTGGTGGGTGATGAAGACGAGGCCGACGCCGTTGTGGCGCAGCTGGGCCATGATCTCGAGCAACCGGTCGGTCTCGGTGTCGGTGAGGACCGCGGTCGGCTCGTCCAGGATCAGCACGCCGGCGTCCTTGTCGAGCGCGCGGGCGATCTCGATCATCTGCTGCTGGGCGATGCCCAGGTCCTTGACCTTGGCGTTCGGGTCGACGCGCAGCCCGACGCGGTCGAGCAGCTCCGGCGCACGCCTGCGCATCCCGGCGCGGTCGACGAAGCCGAACCTGCGCGGAAGCCGGTTGAGGAACAGGTTCTCGGCGACGCTGAGCTCGGGCACCAGGGCCAGTTCCTGGTGGATGACGGCCAGGCTCGCGTTGCCCTCGATCGTGCCGGAGTCCTGGTCGTGGATGCCCGCGAGGACCTTGACCAGCGTGGACTTGCCCGCGCCGTTCTCGCCGAGCAGGACGTGGACCTCGCCCGCGTTGATGTCGAGGTCGACGCCGTCGAGCGCCTTGGTGGCACCGAAGTGCTTGGTGATGCCGCGGGCGGTGATGAGGGTCTTCACAGCTCGGCCTCCCCGAGCGAGCCGCGCAGCACGAGCTTCGCGGTCAGGCGGACGTCGTCGGGCTGCCTGCCCTCGACCAGGGCGAGCAGGCTGCGCGCGGCGGCGCGGCCCATCTCCACGGTCGGCTGCGCGACGACCGTGATCGGCGGGTCGAGCAGCGGGAACCACGGCTGGTCGTCGAACACCGCGAACGCGATGTCGCGCGGGATCCGCAGGCCGCGGGCCCGCACCTCGCCGAGCGCGCCGAGCCCCATGAGGTTGTCCATCGCGATCAGCGCCGTGACGCCGTCGTCGATGAGCTTCGCGGCGGCCTGGCTGCCGCTCTCCTGCCGGAAGTCGCCGTGCACGACCTGCGCGAGACCGCCCAGCGAGCCCGTCAGCACGTCCGTGCGTTCTCTTCCGGTGGAGGTGTTCGGCGGACCCGCGATCACACCGATGCGGGTGTGGCCGGCGCCGACGAGCCGCCGGGCGAGCGCGGTCAACGCCTCGCTGCCGTCGGCGCGGACGACGGGGCATGTCGCGCCCCTGACCGTCCGGTCGAGCAGGACGAGCGGTACACCGCCCGCGCTCACTTCGCGGACCAGACCCGGGTCGTCGGTCGCGGGGCACAGCAGGAGGCCGTCCACCCGGCGGTCGAGCAGGGTGCGCACGTAGGTGGCCTCCTGCTCGGCGCTCTCGTCGGCGTTCCCGATCACGACGCAGTAGCCGTGTGACCGGGCCTCGTCCTCGACCGCCCGGGCGATCTCGGCGAAGAACGGGTTCAGCAGGTCGCTGATGACCAGACCGAGGGTCTGGGTGCTGGTGGTCCGCAGGGACCGCGCCAGGGCGTTCGGCCGGTAGCCGAGCTCCTCGATGGCGGCGAGCACGCGCTCACGGGTCTCGGGAGTCGGTGCGGCATGGCCGTTGAGCACGCGCGACACGGTGGCCGTGGAGACGCCGGCGTGCTGCGCAACGTCCTTCATGGTCGTCACGGAGCAGTAGTTAATCGATTACACACGTATCGAGTCAAGCGGATGAGTAGGTGTACGGATGTAACCGGGCGTGCTCTGCCTCACGCTGATCACATGGACGGACAGGATCGCCTCGGGTACGAGCAGCGCCTCGCACTGGAGCTCGCGGCCATCGGGCAGCGGCTGACGACGATCAGCTCGGAGATGCGCGAGCACTCCGCCTCGACCGCGACCGCGGTGGTCGAGGCACCTGGAGCGGCACGGCCGGGCGAC